>JAISWB010000093.1 GCA_031271265.1 Desulfovibrio sp.
GGTCAGCCGCAGGGTGCCGGATCCGGAAAGCTCCAAAAACGGTGTAAAATAGGAATCGAAGCTGTTGTCACCTGCGAAGGAGAGCCGGGAACCTTGGGTTATATTTAGTTTGATTGAGCTACTGAATGCCGTGCCTAAAAACTCAACCCAGGACCGAGATTGGGCATCGCCGATCGTGATGTTGGAGTCAAAAAAATCGGCAAACAGACTATGATCATTGCCGGGAGAGGTGCCGTAGGTGTCGGTAAAGAGCACGCTGGTAGTGAAAATTAGCAGCGGGCTTATGTTCGCGGAAGTTCCGTGAGCGGTGATTTTTACGCTTGAGTTGTTTTTCCCGGTTATGGGACCGAACGTCAGAGTGCCGCCCCGAATGTCCAGGACGCCCGAATCAAGAACCACTTCGGATGCCCACAGCCTGCTGCCGTCCTTCACCAGGAGGGTATTGTAGTCGTAAATATGAAGCGATCCCGTGGTCACATATAAATCGCTGAATGTGGTCGTAAACCTGGAATTGGAAGCGCCGCCTTTGATGACTATTTGATTCGCGTAAATGTTCTCTTTACCCTCGGATAAATAGTCGCCGGTGAACGTCCAGTCATGCCCGGTATTGAATATATCCCTGGTATTGTCTATCTGCATTGTTGAGAGAGACACTTTGTTGCTGCCGTCCAGCGATACGCTGAAAACCTTGGGCTGCACGGTTTGGTTGAATGCCGAAAAGTAGGCGGTAGAATGAATGGGGCCGAGGGAATTTAAAAAATTTTCTTTCTTCCATTCATAGTGCCCCGAGGGGTTGGGGTGATCCGCTCCTCCCCGATCGACCTCATAGGTCACCTTCCACCAGCCGCCCTGGTCGTCGCCCCAAAGATGGTTGCTCCCGGAGCCCGTGCTCCAGTAGTAGTCGTTGTTAACCGCGAAACAGGGCGAAACCGCGCAGGACAGCGCGAAAACGCCCGCAAGACACAAGCCGAAAAGAGCGCGAACGGCGCGTCCGCGTATGGTTTTCATTGTCTCCCCCGTATCTTGTTCCAGGCGGCGAGGCGTCGGCCCGCGTCCTTTTCGGCGGCAGCGGCCTGTTGCGGAGAAAGCTTGCCCTTAAGTTCCGCGATGGCTTCATCCAGCCCCGGACCCTGCGCGCCGGCGTTCCGAAGCGCCAGGAGCCAGGCGAGCGCCCCTTCCGGGTCCGCCTTGCCGCCAACGCCCTCCCGGCACATGGACGCATAGGCGAGAACAGCCCCGGCGTGGCCGGCTTCGGCGGCTTTGAGAAAACGCGCGCGGGCTTTTTCCGGATCGGCCTTGCGCCCGAACAGGCCGTCGCGCAGGATCACGCCCAGGTCAAAAAGCGCGGCCGTTTCCCCGGCGTCGGCCGCCTGGGTGAGCAAGGCAAAGCCCTTGCTCTCGTCCCTGGGCAGGCCGCGCCCTTGCAGGTACAGGCCCGCCAGCTTGTGTTGAGCCGGGGCGTGGCTCAAAGCGGCGGCCTTTTCAAAAGCAGCGACGGCCTTACCCATGTCCGCCGTCGCCCCCATGCCGATTTCCCGGCACAGACCAAGGCGCATATAGGCTTCCTTCACCCCGGCGTCAGCCGCCTTCTGATACCATTCCAGGGCCTTGGTAAAGTTGCGCGGCACGCCGACCCCCTCCTCATACAACCGCCCGAGGTTGAGCATGGCCTGGCCCTGCCCTTTTTCCGCGTTCACCAGCAGAGACGCAAACAGGGCCTCAGCGCTGATCGTCCTCTGCCCGTCTGTTTGAACGGCATTGGCCTGCCCTGCTTCCGGCCGCGCTTCCGGGGCCGCGAAGCCGGGGGAAGCGTGACACGCGAGAAAGAAAACAAGAAAAGCGAACCGACTCCATGAATTTTTTATCGTTTCCATGCTGCGCCGATCCTTTCCCGCAGGTTCTGCACCAGGGAATACATCCCCGGAATGAGAAAAACTCCGACGGCCGTCGCCGCGAACATGCCGCAGAATACGCCCGTTCCCAGAGAGTGGCGGGCGTTGGCCCCGGCTCCGCTCGCGATGACCAGAGGCAGCACGCCGAGGATAAAGGCGAAGGACGTCATGAGTATGGGCCGGATGCGCTGCCTGCCGGCGGCCTCGGCGGCTTCCGCGGGCGAGAGGCCCTCTTTCCGGCGTTCCTGCGCGTACTGCACGATGAGGATGGCGTTTTTGGCGGCCAGCCCGATGAGCATGACCAGCCCGACCTGCATGAACACATCCATGCTCAGACCCCTGGCAAGCTGGCCGAACACGGCACCGCACACGGCGACGGCCGTTGAGAGCATGACGATGAAGGGCGAGGTGAAGCTCTCGTACAGACCGGCCAGAACAAGGAAACAGCAAACAAAGGCCAGCAGAAGAACCGTGGCGATCTTCCCGGCGGCCAGCCGCTCCTGATACGACTGCCCCGTCCACTCGAAAGCGAACCCGAGCGGCATAACCCGTTCCGCGGCCTTTTCCATGGCGGCCATAGCCTCGCCGGAACTGCGCCCCGGAGCGGGAGCCGCCATAAATTCCACCGAAGGATACAGATTGTAGCGGGTCAGATATTCCGGCCCGCTCATGTCCCTGGGGGTCACAAAACCCGAAACCGGAGTCAGATTCCCGTCGCCCGCGCGGACGCGGAAGAAACGCAGGGTGTCGGCCGTAACGCGGTATTCGTCGCGGGCCTGCATTTTGACCTTGTATGTGCGGCCGAATTCCTGAAAATCGTTGATGTAGGAGCCGCCGAGCAGGGTCCCCACGGTGTCGTAGACCTCCGACAAGTTCACGCCCTGCCGCTTGGCCTTTTCGCGGTCAACGTCCAGGTTGACGAATTTCCCCTGCATACTGAAGGCGGTATAAGGCGAAGCCAGTTCCGGGGTATGGGCAAAGGCCGTCCACAGCTTCGCCGCCGGTTCGGCCGGCGCCCCGGCACTCCGGTCGTCACTCCTGTTTTCCATTTCAAAGGTCAGCCCCAGCCCCATGCCCAGACCGCTTATGGTAGGTACATTGAAGGCGAGGATCAAAGGTTCGAGAAACCGCTCCGAAGCGACGGCCTGCGCCTTGGCGATAAGGCTCAGGGCATCCTGCCCCCGGCCTTTGCGTTCCTCCCAGTGTTTCAACTGCACCACCAGAGAGGCCACGGCGGAGCTTTGCGCGCCTGTGGCCAAATTTTGGCCGCCGATGACGGCTATGGTCTCGATTTCCCGGATAGCGCCTTTTACCGCCGCGCACAGCGCGCCGGCAGTTTCGATGGTGCGGGCCTGCGAGGTTCCGTTGGGCATCTGCACGGTCATGAGAAAGACTTTCTGATCCTCACCCGGCACAAGCGAAGTGGGCAGGATCTTCATTCCGCCGCCGGCCCCCAGGTAGACGGCGAGGAGGATGACCGCCGTGACGGCCCCGCGCCGCGTGAACAGGGTGAGAAGCGAGGAATAGCGCGCGAAAAATACCCGGTACGCGCTGTTGAACAGCCGC
>JAISWB010000049.1 GCA_031271265.1 Desulfovibrio sp.
CCCAAGGAGAATCGCCCATTCCCCGGACTATTGCGAGCAAAATACTTGAGGAATTTTCCCGCCATCCTCACAAACAACCGCAAGTAGAGAGCGAAATACTGACTGTAAGGGAAAAAGAAATTCTTTTGCATGTCAGTAATGGACTCAGCAACAGAGAAATGGGGGAAAGACTTTATATAAGCGAGAGCACGGTAAAAAATCATATGCGCAATATCATGGAAAAATTGCATTTGCGTAGTCGTACACAACTTATTGCCTTTGTTTACAAAAATAGAATGATTAATAATTAGAACATTACATTGATAAAATTTCCTATAGACTCGTATAATAGTCAGTACTGCACGTCTTTAGAAATTTTAGATGAAATCATTCTCGCGGGATTGCTGCCGGAAAATAAAAAGAGCATCATCAGGTAGAAAACAGAATTTTTTGAATGAAGCCGCCTATGACGGCCTGTTCGCTATGCTGGTCGATACAGACGTTCCGTTCCCGGTTCAGAAGATACTGCTCCCCCGATTAAACCTTGCCAACAAGGAGTGTATCATTGTGCAGCGTGCATAGTGCACGTGCGTAGACGCGGCAAAGTTTAATCGGGGGAGCAGTAATCGGTCAGAGCGAAGGAAAAAAGGCTTTTGCCCAAGCCGCCTTTGCTGCCGCCAATGTAGTAAATGTCGGAATTGCCGTTCATGTCATAACTCCGTATCGGGCAAGTCTGGCGTATAGTAGGACGGCATTCTTTCCGGTTCCGCCTTTTTTGCCGGGATGGTTTTCTGAATTTCCGCTTTTACGGTTCCAGTTTCCGGGGCCACTGCTTTCGGCTTCTCTTTCAGCGCCCTGGGGGATGACGGGCAGGTGTGCGCCCGGAGCGTGGGCGCGGAAACGGCTACGTTGCCTTTGGTCATGATCGCGGCAAGCTCCTTGACGCTGTAGCCCTTGGCATACGCTTTCTGAATCTGGCCGTTCAGCATGGCCACAGCTTCTTCCTTAGTTTTGTCGAGATTTTTGTCCGGCAGGGCATCCAGGATTTTTTTCATGGCCTGGATCGCGTCCACCGGAATGCGTTGGGGCTTGCCCATACGTTCCTCCTATCGCATCCGCATACGCGGAGCCGGGGCCTCCCGCTCTACGCGCCGCTTCTCAATCTCAGCAACACGGTCTGTAAGCTCGCGTACACTTCGTTGACATCGTTGAACAAGCGTTTCAA
Source organism: Desulfovibrio sp. (assembly GCA_031271265.1). GTDB lineage: Bacteria > Desulfobacterota > Desulfovibrionia > Desulfovibrionales > Desulfovibrionaceae > Frigididesulfovibrio. Next base: position 1,205 of record JAISWB010000049.1, read on the forward strand.
AGTCCGCAATTCCGTCTGGAGAAGCATCTGGTTGTCCTCCTGGTCTTTCAGCCTCCGATCGTAGAGCGCCAGCCGGGCGTTGAAGTTCCGCTCCAACCGGGTCAAAGACTGACTGAGCATCCGTTCCGTTTCGGTCATGATTGAATGCCTCCTGTTTTTCCGGCAGGACAAACCGGAATTGGTGTTCAATGTCCGCCCATTTCGGGGGATAGCGTTTACGGTTGTAGTTCCCGCGTTTTTCCAATACCCGTTCAATGTCTTGCTCAAGACGGGCAATAAGCTTCCGCGTCTTTTCCCGCCCTGTCGCTGACCAGACCATGGACGATTTTCTCTTTGAGGTAGGCGTGAACGGCTTCCCTGGCCTTGTCGTACTCGCTTTCCTTCACTTCCTTGCCCCATCGCTCAAGACGGGCCTTGAACAGAGCGGCTTTTTTCGGCAAGTCCTCCCGCGCTCTGGCCGGGTCATCAGGCCGCGCCCATTGCTCCTGATGGTTGAAAAGGTCGCGAAATACGCCAAAGTCCTTTTGCCGGCCGGGAGGACAGGCTTTTAAGTCCTTGCCGCTGGAAAGCTCCAACCAGGGGATGACGAAATGCAGCTCATGATGCCCGACATGGATATAGCGTACCCAGAGGATGTTGCGCTGGTCCGGCTCCAGTCAGGCAAAGGCCACCCGCTCAAAGGCGTCCATGACTTCTTCTTCCTTTTCCGGCAAAATCTTGTCGTCGGGATGCCATGCCAAAACACCGGACGTGAATTTCCACCGCCGGTCAATGCTGTCGATGAGAGCGCGGGTCGCGCCCACATCACCGCACAACACTTCCGGGGGATCCTCTTTCCTGCCCGGATAGTCCGGGCGGACAAGATAGCGGGTCGGCTTGCCGCCTTCTCCTTTTCTGTGGGGAAAGACTTTCATGATCATGCTTCATCTTACGTTTCCGTTTTTTCCGCTGCCGTAAACGCGCCTATTGCACGTTCCAGACCCGCCAGAGCCGTCAATATCTCCACCGCTTCCACCACCCGCGTATAGGTGTTGGCCCATTTGGCGATCTGGTTCAGGTTCGCGCCGATACGGGCAAGCTGCTGGAGCCGTTCTTTTTCCACTGGCGATTTCCGCAAATGGAAGCTCAGGCAGTTCCGCCGGATATAATCGGTAACACTCAGACCCTGAATGCCCGCGTTCAGGCGCAGCAACTCCTTTTCCTCGGGGTGCAGCCGAACACGGAGACTGGTGACGCGGGCTGCTGTCGTCCTCATGGCTCTACCGCCTTTTGCCTTTTGCCTGCCCGGAGCCTTTGACCGGGCGGGCGGGGGTCAAGGGGCCGGCCTTCCGGGATGACGGCGGACAAATAAACAACCTTGGGGAAAGGGTAATGAGCGCGTCGGGAAAACAAAACCGCTACTGCCGGAAAACATCAGGCGCTGTGAAGGAAAGAGCATGACGCCGGACGGGAACGCATCCGGCCCGCCTGCGGAAAGCGGGAACAATGCGCCGGGAAAACGCATAATGAGAAACGAGAAAGCGAAGATGGGCGGAGCGGAAAATGCGGCAAGATTGCAACAAAGCACTCTTCCGCGATAGTGTCCGTATCACCGTCCGTATGCGGCGTATTCCTGCATTTCGCCTATGCCGACACCGTTTTCGATGTTTCAGCCGTTGCCTTCTCGCTGTCCTCTTCCGGCGCTTCCACAGCCTCGTCTCCATCCTCAGCGCAGGCAGGTTCAGCCATCCCTTCCGCTGGTTCGTCCGTGTCCTTTGATGCCCTCGACAACGCTCCGGAGTCGTGAGATTCAGCCGCCTCCTCTTCCGGTTCGTCGGCATTCACGACCTGAGACGAGGTGCCTCCGCTGTCGGAGTCGGCAATGAAGAACGCGGCGGCTACGGTGCCTGCCACTCCGGCGATGAATCCGCCGACGGCATACAGCCATTTTTTCGAGCTATGGTCGGCGATGATTATTCTTTCTGTAGGTTGCATGGTAAATACTATCAAAATTTTATATCCAGAGCTGTTCCGTAAGCGTCCCGGCTGAGCCCTGTCTTGACAAAGACGTCGCTGCCGGCACGGTAGTGAGAGTGATGGACGAGGAAGAAGCGAAAAAAAAAATTCGTAAAAAATTTTTTGTTATCCCGCATTGTTATAGAAGAGGTTCAATTTTTGCGGGGGGATGGAAAATTTGACGGCGCGTCGGACTTTAGATATTTTTTAAAAAAAGCGCCACGCGGGCTTAACAGGAAATCCCGTTGAAGTCGGGAGCCGACACGCCGCCGTAAGCAGTATAACACATCTTTCCCCCGAATGTCACCGGCAATGCCGAGGATACCATGCTCGAAACCATCATCAAACGCAACGGGGCGCCCGTTCCCTTCGACTCCACCAAGATTCTCAATGCCGTCAGCAAGGCCAACAAGGCCGTGGGCGAGGAGGAAATGACCTCCACGGATCTGCTTTTCGTCACGGAGAAAGTGTGCAGGGAACTGCAGACCCGGAACTTGCGTCACGTTGAAGAAATTCAGGACGTGGTCGAGGAATCCCTGATCCGCTACGGCTACGCGAAAACCGCAAAGGCCTATATTCTTTACCGCGCCGAACACACCAAGATACGCAATGCCGAATCGTACCTGATGGATATCTATAAAAAATTGACCTGGTCGCCGGCGCTGGAGGAAGACATCAAGCGGGAAAACGCCAATATTGACGGTGACACGGCGATGGGAACCATGCTCAGATACGGTTCGGAAGGTTCAAAATTTTTCATCGACAACTACATTCTTCCCAAAGACGCCTCAGCGGCGCATATCGGCGGCGATATCCACATCCACGACAAAGATTTCTACATGCTCACGGAAACCTGCTGCCAGATCGACCTGATCCCGTTGTTTAAAAACGGTTTTTCCACAGGCCACGGCCACCTGCGGGAACCCAACTCCGTTGAGAGCTGCTCGGCGCTGGCATGCATTGCTATTCAGGCCAACCAGAATGAAATGCACGGCGGGCAGAGTCTGCCCAATTTTGATTTCGCCATGGCCCAGGGAGTGCGCAAGACGTATAGGAAGGAGTATGAAAAGGCCTTCCGCGCTTTTCTGCAGATAACCGAAGGCATGAGCCGCGAACAGGCAGAGGAGCAGACCGCCCGGTTGTTGCCCGGCGACGGCGCGCGCCTGTGCATGCGCGACTACGAAGCGCCGGGAACGCTTCCGCAATTCCCGCCCGGTTCCGAACACGGAGATCTGTCGCACAAAGCGCATGCCTACGCGGCTTCCGAAGCGTCGGCCGCGACGGACCGGCGCACCTATCAGGCCATGGAAGCCCTTGTTCACAACCTGAACACCATGAATTCCAGGGCCGGCGCGCAGGTGCCCTTCAGTTCCATCAATTACGGGACGGATACCTCCCCCGAGGGACGCATGGTCGTCAAGAACCTGCTCCTGGCAACGCAGGCCGGACTGGGCAACGGGGAAACGCCCATTTTCCCGGTGCAGATATTCAAAGTCAAGGAGGGGGTCAATTTCAATATCGGCGACCCGAATTACGACCTGTTCCGGACAGCACTGGAGACTTCCGCCAAGCGGCTTTTTCCCAATTTCAGCTTTCTGGATGCGCCGTTCAACCTGCGCTATTACAAGCCGGGCGACTACAACAGCGAAGTCGCCTATATGGGTTGCCGAACCCGCGTCATAGGCAACGTGTACGACGGATCCCGCGAGGTCACATGCGGGCGCGGCAACCTCAGTTTCACGTCGGTGAACCTGCCCCGCCTGGGCATTGAGGCCGGAGGCGATGTAGACAATTTTTTCTCCCGGCTGGACGAGATGATTGACCTTGTTTTCCGCCAGCTCATGCACAGGTTCAAAATACAGGGCGCGAAGAAGGTCCGCAATTATCCCTTTCTCATGGGACAGGGAATCTGGCTGGATTCGGACAAACTCGGGCCGGATGACCGCATTGACGAGGTCATACGGCACGGGACGCTGACCATCGGATTTATCGGGTTGGCGGAAACGCTCAAGGTGCTGATCGGCAAACATCACGGTGAAGACGACGGGGCGCAGGAACTGGGCCTGAAAATTGTCGGCCGTATGCGCGGGCGCGCCGACGATGCATCGCGAGAAACGGGACTGAACTTCACGTTGATAGCCACGCCCGCCGAAGGTCTCAGCGGACGCTTCGTCGCCGCCGACAGGCAGAAATACGGCGTGTTGCCCGGTGTGACCGACAGAGAGTATTATACCAACTCCTTCCATATCCCCGTCTACTTTCCCGTAAAGGCCTTCCGCAAAATTCAACTGGAAGCGCCGTACCATGCCCTGACCAACGCCGGGCACATCACCTACGTCGAACTTGACGGAGATACAAGCAAGAACATTGATGCATTTGAAGCCGTCATACGGTACATGCACGGGCATGGGATAGGTTACGGCTCCATCAACCATCCCTTGGACCGCGACCCTGTCTGCGGCTACACCGGCGTCATCCACGATGTCTGCCCGCGTTGCGGCAGAAAAGAAGGCGAAGGCATAGACATCGACTTCCTCAACACCTTGAGGAAGATCTATCCCGATGTTCCCGTACACAAACAATAAAGGAGACAATAGTGCTGCTTGACACGCAAAAACAGGTGACCCGCAAAACCGTTCACAAGACTGTCGGGGAAAACGTCAGTTTCGAGCGCACCCGCAGAATTACCGGGTACCTTGTCGGTACGCTCGACCGCTTCAACAATGCTAAAAGAGCCGAGGAGCGGGACAGGGTGAAGCACGCAACGGAGTAAAGCATAAAGCGCACCGCAGAGCGAAACACGCCGCGACATGAAGCATGCCGCGGCGTGAAGCACCGCGCAGAGTAAAACGCGCCGCGGAGTGAAGCATGGGGCACAGCATTCGCCTTAACGGCATTGTTGAGGAATCCATAGTCGACGGTCCGGGGCTGCGTTTTGTAGTGTTCATGCAGGGGTGTCCGCACCGCTGCAGGGGATGCCACAACCCCGGCACGCATGACCCGGCAGGAGGGTACAGTGCCGATACAGACGAGATTCTCGCGCAATTTGCGGCGAATCCTCTGACGGTCGGCATGACGCTTTCCGGAGGGGAACCGTTTTTGCAGGCACGGGCGGCCTGTGTTCTGTCGGAACGGGTGAAACGGGCAGGGAAAAGCCTTGTCGTCTATACCGGATACCTTTGTGAGGATCTTGTCCGGTCGGCGGTGCGGGACAAGGATATCCGCAGGCTTCTTCATTTGACGGACATCCTTGTGGACGGCCCGTACATGCAGAAACTTCGCTCGCCGGATGCGGCGTTCAAGGGAAGCGCCAATCAGCGGATTCTGACGCGGAACGGAATACGTGATATCGCAAGAGCGACGTTGCGTGTCTGAACCCCTTGGGGCAGCGCATCAAAGCCGGCCTAAATCTTCCAGAATCACTTGGGCGGCCCTGTCCGCCGCGCCGGGAGGTCCGAGCAGGACGCGCAGACCGTCAAGTTCCGCACGGATATCTGCAAGAGTTCTTGCGCCGGGGAGCGGGTTCAGAAGTTTTTCCGCTTCGGCCGCCAAGGGCGCGGCATTGCAGGCACCCTGCAGCAATTCGGGGAAAACTTCCCGCTTCAGGATAAGGTTGGGCAGTCCTATGAAGGGCGCTTTGACCAGCAGTCTGCCCACGGCGTAACTCAGGGGCGACACCTTGTAGACGATGACGGTCGGTGTGCCGGCCACAGCGCACTCCAGCGTTGCCGTCCCCGATGCGGCGAGTATCAGTGAACAGGAGCGCATGAGGGCAAAGCGTTGTTCCGGCTCGACAAAGGCAACAGGGACATCGCCCGGCCACAGGGATCGAAGCAGTGTTTCGTCCATGCCCGGAGCGCGCAGACAGACGAAGGCCAAGCCGGCATGCCGCCGGAGCAGGATGCGGGCCGCCCCGCCGAATTCCGGGAGTAGGGAAAGTACCTCTTTGCGGCGGCTGCCCGGCATAAGCCCCACGCGGTCTTCAAGCACCGGGACGGAACACAGGGACGGGTAATCCACGATGTCGACCAGAGGGTTGCCCACATAGTCCACATCCATCTGAAAATGCCGGTAAAACTCCGCTTCAAAGGGCAGGACGGAAATCAGGCGGCGCACTGTCTTCCTGATGAACGCGGCTCTATTCGCGCGCCAGGCCCAGAGTTTGGGGCTGATGTAATAATAGATCGGGATGCCGAGGGGGACGGCGGCGCGGATCACCCGGAAATTGAATTCCGGCGCGTCAGTCACGATGAGGGCGGCGGGTTTCAGGGCGGCAAGATCGCGGGCGATGCTCCGGAGCATGCGCAGGATTTTCGGCAGGTGCCCTATGACTTCAGTGATGCCCATGACCGAAAGGTCTTCGATACGGTAGCGCGTTTCCTGCCCGGCCTCGGCCAGACGGGGTCCGCCCGTGCCTGTGCAGCGCAGGTCGGGGCGGATGCGGCGCAGGGCTTCAAGCAGCAGGGCCGCGTGCATGTCGCCCGACACTTCGCCGGCGTTGATCCAGAACAGGGGACCGCTCATGTTTGGCAGGCGGTGGACCGGAACAGGGCACAATGCGTTTCCGCATCGCCCGCTGCGGCAACCGGGTTGCTTATGCCGCGTCCGCCATGCGTAGGAACAGGCGGCAGATCATACCCTGTCGGCATTGCGCTCCATGTCCGGTTCATCGCCGCCGGACATCGTGTATTTGTAGATGTAGTCGCGCAGAGCCTGGGGCCAAGGTCTGGGTTTGCCGCCCGTCACCCGCTCAAAGGACGAGCAATCCAGAACAGAGTAGGCCGGGCGGGCGGCCTTGCGCGGGAAATCCGCGGAGGTCACGGGCCGTATGGCGCATTCCAGCTTGACAAGGCGCGCGGCCTCGTCGGCCAGTTCGCACCAGGTCGCTTCCCCTGTGCCGGCCACATGGAACAGCCCGTGTGCTTCGGCTTCCACCAGTTTCAGGGAACAGTGCGCGAGATCTTCGGTGTAGGTCGGCGACCCGGTCTGGTCGTGTACGACGTTGATGCTGCTGTTTTTTCGGCAGAGGTCAAGTACCGTTGTGACGAAATTGCCTCGTCCGGGACCGAAAAGCCAGGCCGTGCGGACGACGAGGCAGTTGTACAGACCCAGGGAAAGCAGGGCCTCCTCCCCGGCGACCTTGCTTTTGCCGTACACGTTCAGGGGACCTGTCAGGTCATCCGTGGTATAAGGGCTGCGTTTTTTACCGCTGAATACGAAATCCGAACTGTAGTGCAGGAGGACGCAGGAGGGGCGGCTTTTGACCATGCGCCCCAAGGCGGTCGGCACGGCACGGTTCAGGAAATCGGCCGCATCGGGATTGTCCTCGGCGGCATCCACTTGCGTGTAGGCAGCGCCGTTGACCAGCAGATCCGGTTCCAGGGCGTCGAGCAGTCTTTCCAGTTTACCGAAGGCATCGGCGGCTTGAAAATCCAGGTCGGCGCGCCCCAGGCGTCCGACCTCCCAACCGGCTTCTTCCAGAACATTCGCCTGCGCTGTCGCCGCCAGTCCGGTAAACCCGCCCAGGACAAGGGCTTTGCGTTTTGCCGCCATACGCGTCTAACATTCCTTTTACAGCATTTTAAGGCTATTTTTATACGGCCCGGGCCGACTCCCGTCATCGGCGATGCACACTTTCAAAGTCAACCGGTTCACGGCTTGAAACCTTCTTCGTTTTCGGCATACCATGCGAGGCATTCGCGCAATCCTTCCTCAAAGGTACGGGTCGGGGCAAAGCCCAGTTCCCGCGCCGCCAAAGAGTAGTCCATGGCATAGCGTCGGTCGTGTCCCGGCCTGTCGGGCACGGGCCGGATCAGCTCTTCTCCCTTACCGCAGAATTTCAGTATTTCCCGGACGACATGAAGGTTGCTGCGTTCCGCGCCGCCGCCGAAATTGTACACTGCGCCCGGCGCGCCCTTTTCCAGTGCCGCAAGCACGCCCCGGCAGTGGTCTTCCACGTGTATCCAGTCTCTTACGTTCAGGCCGTCACCGTATATGGGCAGGCTTTCGTTGCGCACGGCCCGGCCGAACATGAAGGGAATGAGCTTTTCCGGAAACTGATACGGCCCGTAATTGTTGGAGCAGCGCGTGATGATTACCGGAAAGCCGTAGGTTTCATAAAAAGCCCGGCAGAAAAGGTCGGCGGAAGCCTTGGACGCCGCGTAGGGGCTGTTCGGGGCAAGGGGCGAGGATTCGGTAAAGCCCGACGTCGCGCCGTCCAGGGGCAGGGAACCGTAGACTTCGTCCGTCGAAATCTGCACGAAACGCTCCGTCCCGGCGTCCATAGATTCCTTGAGCAGCACCGCAGTTCCCAGGACATTAGTATGAACAAAGGGCGCCGGGTCGGCTATCGAGCGGTCCACATGGGATTCGGCGGCGAAATGTACGACGGCCCGGGGTCTGTGTTTGCGGAGAACGGCGCGCACAGCGTCCGTGTCCGCGACGTCGGCGCGCTCGAAGGTACAGCGTCCGGGGTGTTCCCGTTCGACGGAGTCCAGGTTGGCGGGGTTACCCGCGTAGGTGAGTTTGTCCAGATTGCAGACGACGACATCCGGGCGCTCGCGCAGCACTGTGCGTATGAAGTTGCTGCCTATGAATCCGCAGCCGCCGGTGACCAGCAGGAGCATCAGCGGTTCCCGGATTGCGCCGTTGCATCGCGCGGCAGGCCGTTGTAGCGCATCCCCAGTGCATCAAGCCGCTCGGCGCCGGAAGCGCAGACTTCCGCCAAAGCGCTCAAGGCCTGATTGACGGACCCTCCGCGGCGGTACAGCCAGGAACCTGCGTAGACTAGGGAATCGGTATCCAGGCCCTGCGTATTTCCGCCCCTGCGCAGGGCGGCCGCGACATCGACGCGGCGCAGCTCCCGCCGACTCACCGCCTCCTGGTAGGCCTCGGCCGCGCCGGAACGATCCGCTCCGCCCCGGGCGCTTTCTTCGTAACGCAGGTAGGCGGAAGAGGCCTCATCCGCGGCGCGGGTGTAGGTTTCCAGCAGGCCGGCGATGCGCGGGTCGCCCAGGTAGGCGTGAATGACCCCGGACAGGCCGCGCGCGACCGCCGCGTAATCGCGGAAAAGGGCGGCCACTTGGGCGTTGGTGAAGGCTTTGCCCTGCGGCCCCCGTTGCCGGTTCAGGGCTTCGCGCTCAAGCGCCGCCGGAAAGCGTTCGCCGTAAAGGCCGTACAAAGCGTGAATCATGGAAGGCATGAGCACATAGTTGAGCAGACGCCCGCGCGTCCGCGCAAGGTCGGCGGACGGGACATTCCGCGCTGGACTGCCGAAGCGCAGGCCGGCCAGACGCAAGGATGCCGTGGCCCCGCGACCGCGACCGCGACCGATGGGCATGGAGCCTTCCGGCCAGTAATTGTCGGCGAGAAAGCGGGCCAGTTCGTCGATCATGGCCGGCGTCACCACGCTGTCGCCCGGTCTGCGGGCGGGCGTGTTGCCGGGTTCGTCGAGCGCCGCCCGCCCCACGGCGCCGCGCACGGCTGAAGCCGTTTCGTCCACGGGCCTGGCTCGGCTGTACAAGATGACGTTGCTACCGTTCGGGGATGAGTCCGAGCCCGGTGCGGCGCTGTCGGGAAAATTCTGCGCGGGATGCGGATCCCCGTCTATGCTGTCGATGGTGGTCCCGCCTGCCGTCCCACCGGTGGGTGCGCCTGCGGCCATGCCCGCAGCGGGAGCGGCCGGAGCGCCGGGAGCAACGACCGGAGCAGATTCGGCAGGCGTCGAAACAACGGGAAGGGCGACAACGGTGTCGGGTACGCCGACGTCACCGTCTTTGCCGGGAGAGGAAGACCCGGAGCCGGCGGATGCGCTTTTTCCGGCATCGGCCGCGCCTGGATCGGAATACGCGCCGGCCGCTGCATCAGGGGCGGCGGGCGAAAGAGCAACGACCGGAGCGGAGGGTGCGGGCAACGGTGCGGAGGCGGCAGGGGGCGACGGTTGCGGGGCGGATACGGCGGAAGGTAACGCGGGAGCGGAGGGCGTGACGGCGGGCGTTATCGCTTGCCCGGCGCTGCTCCCAGCGGGGTTTTGGCCTGTCCGCAGCAGTTCCCCTGCCGGCTCCAATGAAAAAAAGAGCAGGCCGCCGCCCGCAGCCGCGGCGCAGGCGAGCAGGGCGAGCATAACAAAGAAGACGCGCGAGCGGGGACTTTTATTTTTGGAAAGTTCAAGCCGGTCCGGCATCTCCTGCGCGTTGCGTGCCGCAACGGGGGCCGGCTGCGGGAAAGGTGCCGCCGGTGCGTTAGGTTCGGAGGGTGACGCGAAAGAATCCGCTTCTGGAGAGGAATATTCATGCAACCTGAACGTGCTTTTTTCGTCGGTCCTGTCGGGCATGGCGGAACCCCGGCACGGTAATGTTAAGGGTGAGGCGTTGTCACGGTGCGCGGAATACCCCTTCAAACGTCCGACGGTGTAAAAGGAGGAGCGTTGCGCGGTAAAGTCGGTCGGCCCGCGGCAAAACCGCACCCGTGCTTTGCAGGAAACTATTCTATACCGGCGCGGTCCGAGGCGCAATCCCCCGCTGCTCAAATGGCATAGCCCGGCACATAGGACGGCATATCTCTGCTCATGACGGCGCGGCGCAATGTTTCCTCGTCAATGTTCGGCAGAAGATACCGGGTGAATTGAATATCGAAATCCCGCAATATCCTGCCCCGGCGCAAGGCAACAAAAAATGAGGTATTTCCGAAGATGTCGCTCATGTCGCGCATACGCACGCCTTTTTCCTGAACAGGCGCTTCGCCGCAAAAGACGGCAATACCCATGCCGCGCGCGGCGCACCGTATCAGGCAGGCCGGCTCGTCCGCGGTAATCACTATGTTCGGCCTTATTCCCGATGCTGAAAATACATTGTCCACGCAGCGCCGCGCCTCGCTCCCCTCGCAGCAGGTCAGCAGGGGATGCTCGGCAAGACTCTCCAAGGTCGGATATTTTGCCTTTGCAGGCGGCAGGGAAAGCGGTATCGCCGCCGTAAACGTCATGGAAAAACAGGGAAAAACCGCCAGGTCGCGGACATCCCGCAGGCGGTCCCCGGCAAGGCCTATATCCGCCTCGTCGTTCAACAGGGCCGCTCCGGCCTCGACGCTGCTCATACCCCGGACAACAGTACGCACCTGCGGATATAAGGCGTGAAAACGCGCCAGCATATCCGGCAGCCGGATCTGGCAGCGGAGATCGACAGCCGCGCGCAATATGCCGGACTCCAGTTGCCTGAACCGGCTCGGGACGTTGCGTATGTTGTTGACCTCCGCCAGCACCCTGTCGGCTATTTCCAATATCTCCCGGCCCGGCTCGGTCATGCCCAGCAAACGCTTGCCGGACCGGATGAACAGAGCAACCCCGAGTTCTTCCTCAAGCTCGCGAATCTGCCTGCTGACCCCAGGCTGCGATGTGTGCAACGTTTCCGCCGCCTTGGTCAGATTGAATCCACAGGCGGCCGCGTGGCGCAGAATCCTGAGTTTTTGCAGTTCCATGACTTTCCTTTGAATATGAGTAAACTTATTGGCTTTATCATAAATTATTTGTCGCCGGTATGCAAGGATTTTCAAGCAGCTACGTGGACAGCGCATTATCATGACCTGTACAGGCAGCACACGAATTGACCGAACCGCCGGCCGGCCGGTCCGGAAAACGACCTACGCAGCGGGCACCTCGCTGCCGCCCGTGTTGCGCGACGGCGCTCTCCGGCTTTTCGCAACAGTAACCTGCCGGGTATGCAGCGGGCGTATATCGTTATGCGAAATAAATTCTTTGCCGGCCTTGCCCGAGCATATATCACTGTTTCGCGGCCTTGCCGCAATAAGGCAACCTTCAACAAAGGAAAAAAGTATGAAAACGACAACGATGTTGCGGGATTGGGCGCAGTGGGCGTCTGTACTGCTTGCCGTACTGCTTGCCGTACTTCTGCCGGTAAGTTTTGCGGGATTTTCGGTGCCCGCGGCTCTGGCCGCGCCGACGGAACTCACCAACGTCTCCTATGATCCGACGCGCGAACTGTACGAGCAGTATAACGCCGCCTTCCGCAAATTCTGGAAGAACAAGACCGGCGCGGACATCACCATAGTGCAGTCCCACGGTGGATCGGGCAAACAGGCACGGGCGGTCATTGAAGGCAACCAGGCGGATGTGGTCACATTGGCTCTGGCCTACGACATCTCGGCCATCGCAAAGGCCGGGCTTATCAAAAAAAGTTGGCAGAAAGATTTTCCCTCCAACAGTTCGCCTTACACGTCCACCATTGTTTTCCTGGTGCGCAAGGGCAACCCGAAAAACTTGAAAACATGGGGCGATCTGGCCAAAGACGGGGTCGGCGTCATCACGCCCAATCCCAAGACCTCCGGCGGGGCGCGCTGGAACTACCTGGCGGCCTGGGCCTGGGCGCACAGGGAATACAAGGGTGACGAAAAGGCCGTCCTCGACTTCATAGGCAAGCTCTTCCGCAACGTGCTGGTGCTGGACACCGGAGCGCGCGGCTCCACCAACACCTTTGTCCGCAACGGACAGGGGGACGTTTTGCTGGCCTGGGAAAACGAAGCCTATCTTGCCATAGCCGAACACAAAAACGATTTCGAAATCGTCACCCCGGACCTGAGCATACTTGCCGAACCACCGGTGGCCGTCGTGGACGCCGTGGTGGACAAACGCGGTTCGCGGGAGATTGCAAAAGCCTATCTCGACTACCTGTACTCCGACGAAGGCCAGCGCCTCGCCGGGAAAAACCATTACCGCCCGAGCAATCCGAAAATCGCTGCGGAGTTCGCCGCTGTGTTCGATCTGAAAGTCAAACTGATCACCATCGACGATCCGCTGTTCGGCGGCTGGGAGAAAGCCCAGACCAGACATTTCACGGACGGCGGTATTTTCGACAAGATTTATACCCGGTAAGTTTTTTTTTCGCCGGGCGTGGAACGGCGCGCCCGGCCGACACTCCGCCCGCACTGTGTAACGCTTTATTTTTATATATCCGGCGACCTGGGGAAATGATTTCCCCCGGCTCCCTCAATTTTGGATTACTCCGGTTAAGTGTTGCGCGAAATCGGCAAAAGACGTGAAAACGCAAAGGCAGCGTTGATGAAACGGCACTCGGCAAAACGCATTATACCCGGATTCGGCATATCCCTCGGCCTGACCACAAGCTTTGTGAGCATGATTGTGCTGATCCCCATGCTCTTTCTCGCCGTGCAAAGCACGGATGCGGGCTGGTCCGGCTTCCGGCAGGCGCTTTCCGACCCGCGCATTCTGGCCGGCTACGAGGTCAGCTTTCTCTGCTCCTTTGCCGCCGCAGGCGTCAACTGCGTTTTCGGTCTTATCCTGGCCTGGGTGCTTACACGCTATAGATTCCCCGGACGCAGGCTTATCGACGGCCTGATAGAGCTGCCTTTCGCGCTCCCCACGGCCGTGGCCGGCATAGCACTGACGGCCCTGTATTCGGACAAGGGCTGGATCGGCAGTGCCTTTGCCGCCATGGGCATCAAAATCGCCTACACCAGGGCGGGCATCATTATAGCCATGACCTTCATCACCCTGCCGTTCATAGTCCGCACCATACAACCGGTCCTTGAGCAGCTCGACGGGGCATACGAGGAGGCAGGCCGCATGCTCGGCGCATCACGCGGACGCATATTCCGTAAGATCATCCTGCCGGAGCTGACCCCGGCTGTCCTTACCGGCTTCGGCCTGGCCTTTGCCAGAGCACTCGGCGAATACGGCAGCGTGGTCTTCATCGCGGGGAATATGCCTTTCAAAACGGAAATAGCCCCCCTGCTGATCATGAGCAAACTGGAACAGTTCAGTTACGACGAGTCAGCCGCCATAGCTCTGGTCATGCTGGTCGTGTCCTTTACCGTCATGTTCGGCATCAACTGCGTGCAGTCCGGGGCCGCATCCTTCAGCAAGGGGTAGATCGTGCGCAAAGAAGTCTGGATACCGTGCCTGCTCATCGCCGTCAGCGTACTTTTCGTCGGGGTCATGCTGGTATTGCCGTTGGTCGTCGTGCTGACGGAAGCTTTCAGTTCCGGCCTGAACGCCTTTTTGCGGGCCGTGACGGATCCGTACACGATCAAGGCCATGCGTCTGACCTTGACGGCAACGGTCGCTGCGGTGTTGATAAACACCCTGTTCGGTCTGACGGCGGCCTGGGCTGTGACCCGCTTTTCCTTTCGCGGCAAAGGCATATTGAGTACCCTGATCGACATTCCCTTTGCCGTTTCCCCGGTCATAGCCGGCTTGGTTTTCATCCTCATCTTCGGGCGCATCAGCCCCCTGCATCCCTTTCTGGACGCGCTCGACATCAAGATTGTTTTTGCCGAGCCGGGCATCATCCTGGCTACCGTGTTCGTCACTTTTCCCTTTGTCGCGCGGGAACTGATTCCGATGCTTGAGGCGCGGGGTACGGACGAAGAGCAGGCCGCCGCGCTCATGGGCGCCGGCTTTGTGACTATTTTCCGCAGGGTCACCTTTCCGCACATCCGCTGGGCGTTGTTGTACAGCGTAATCCTGTGCGCGGCGCGGGCCATTGGGGAATTCGGCGCGGTTTCCGTGGTATCGGGTCACCTGCGCGGCAAAACCAATACGCTGCCTCTGCATGTTGAAATTTTGTACAGCGAATATCAATTCACGGCCGCCTTTGCCGTCTCCGCCATCCTGGCCGCGGCGGCCGTACTGATCCTGACGGCGCGCAACATCGTGGAGCATCTTGCTCATAAGGAAGACGACTTCAATGTACGTTGAATTGCAGAACATCAACAAAGCGTTCGGCGACGTCCATGCCGCGCGCAACGTCGGCTTCGGCATAGTCCGCGGCGTGCTTGCCGCGCTGCTTGGCCCGAGCGGCAGCGGCAAGACTACGATACTACGCATGATCGCCGGGTTGGAACGCCCCGATTCCGGCGACATCTTCATCGACGGCGCACGCGTGAACGACGTTGACCCCGGCCGGCGCGGCATAGGTTTCGTGTTTCAGAATTACGCCCTGTTCCGCTATATGACCGTGTTCGACAACATCGCCTTCGGCCTGATCGTACAAAAAGAGCCGGCGGAAACCGTGCGGAGCAGGGTGTTCGAACTCCTGGCCCTGATCGGCATGGAAGGCATGGAAAAACGGTATCCCGCCCAACTTTCCGGCGGACAGAAACAGCGGGTGGCCTTTGCCAGGGCGTTGGCTCCCAATCCCAAACTGCTCCTGCTGGATGAACCTTTCGCCGCCATAGACGCCAAAGTACGCAAGGAACTGCGCGTATGGCTCAGGGACATGATCCACCGTTTGGACGTAACGGGCATTTTCGTGACCCACGATCAGGAAGATGCCGTGGAAACGGCCGATGAAATCATCGTGACCAACAACGGCCGCATAGAGCAGAAAGGATCACCGCAAATGCTGTACAAGGCCCCGGCCACGCCTTTTGTGACAAGTTTTATCGGAAATTCCGCGCCATTGGAAAACTACAAGCGACTCAAGGGCTTTGAAAACGGCTCCGGTGCCGCAACAGGTGTCGTCCGGCCCGAATTCGTCAAAATTTATCCGGCCGTGGACGGCATAACTTATGAAAACAGCGTGGAAGACGCCGTGGTGGAGGATACGGCATTCCGAGGCACGCACTGGGAAGTGACGCTGAAAATAAAAAATATGACCCTGCCTGCGCGCTACTCATTGGAAAAAGCGCCCATAGCGGCAGGTGACAGAGTCAAGGCGTTTGTTTACCGCCTGTATGCCTTTGACGGCGACAACGTGACGCTGCTTGAGAATCGCAACCTGGACACGCACAACGGCGCAAACAGATACAGTATTTGACGTTCGCCAGGATGTGGGATGTCGATCTTCCCGACGC
The DNA here is from genome assembly GCA_031271265.1 of Desulfovibrio sp. GTDB lineage: Bacteria > Desulfobacterota > Desulfovibrionia > Desulfovibrionales > Desulfovibrionaceae > Frigididesulfovibrio. The sequence goes on from JAISWB010000049.1 coordinate 17,024, forward strand.
ACTTCGGCATGGATGGGCGTATATGCCGAAATCCGCCACGCGACAAATCCCTCATTCTGCCTGCAATAACAAATGGGTAACGTAAATGTACGAGCATGTTACCTCACCGAAGCTTTTTATGAAACTGCAATATTTACGCAATGTTCGGCCTATCCGCAGTGGATTATGGAGTGCGGTAAGGGTTGCCCTTGCGCGATTTTCAGGTACGAAAACCCCTTGGCCGGCCGGGAAAAAATTCGACAAGGTTCGGCGTGCGTCCCCCCTCGCCAATCGCAAAAAACTACATAGTTACGGCGAATGAGGCCACGTTTGCATAAATTTCCTGACGGCGATAATACCGGACGAGAGGATATAAACCAAGGTTGTTGTTCGATATGGGAACCTCTAAAAACCCTTTTCCAGACGGAATTGAGCGTTGTTAATCCAGTATCCTTCAGAGCAGCACATGGCGTAAATCTGGTTTTTAGAGGTTCCCATATGTAAAAAAGTACCGCATCGGCAAATGGCGATCCTCGGATCAAGAATCGCCGCGGGTTGGTAAGCGACGCCGGTACCGGCCTTGCTTTTTTGCCGCCGTTGCTCCAGTATTTCAGGCGGGCATGCATCCTATAGTCTGCCCGAAAAACGAGGTCCGGCGCTGCACCTTGCCGGCCGGCCGCAGTCAAGCGATGTCCGCCACAAAAGCCTTTCCCGTTGCGGGCGCACTGCCCGTTGATCCCGATAGCGGCAGGGAAACTGCCCCGCTTTTCTTGTCGCCCGCTCAGGCGGGCTTCCCTTCTCCTGCCGATGATTACGTGGACCGCAAACTTGATCTTCACGAGCACTTGGTGCGCAACAGTGCCTCCACCTTTTTTCTGCGCGCCTCGGGAGATTCCATGACTCAAGCCGGCATCCGGGACGGTGACCTTCTCGTGGCTGACCGTTCCCTGCGGCCCGTCAACGGTTGCGTGGTCATTGCCTCCGTGGGCGGTGAATTGACGATCAAGTACTTTGTGCAGCGAAGCGGGCGCGCCCTGCTTGTCCCGGCCAACAGGGCCTATCCGGAACTCGACGTAACCGAACGTGAAGATGCCCTGATCTGGGGGGTAGTGACCCATGCCGTTCACAAGCTCGCCCCGTGCCCTGTGGGCACTGGTTGACTGCAACAACTTTTTTGCCTCGTGCGAGCGGCTGTTCCGGCCTGACTTAGTAGGTAAACCTGTCGTTGTCCTGTCCAACAACGACGGCTGCATCGTGGCGCGTTCCAACGAGGCCAAAATCCTGGGCATAGGCATGGGAGAACCCGAGTTCAAGGTCAGGGAACTCCTGCTGATGCATGAAGTCGCCGTTTTTTCGTCCAATTACGCATTGTACGGCGACATTGCCTCCCGCGTCATGCGGACGTTGGAGAGCATAGTTCCGGAAGTGGAGCAGTATTCCATTGACGAAGCTTTTGTGCCGTTGCGCGGGGCACTCGCCGCCAACGCCGGCGAGATCGCCGACGAGATGTGGCAACGTGTGCGCCGATGGACGGGCATAGGAGTGGCAGTCGGCCTCGGCACAACCCGTACCTTGGCGAAAATTGCATCGGAGAAAGCGAAAAAGGGAAGCGGCGTCTGTCTGCTTGACGCCGGGCCGGAAGCAGACGAAATATTGGAGACAACGCCAGTTGGCGATATATGGGGCATCGGCAGGAAATCGGACTTGAAGCTGCGCTCGTACGACATCTACACGGCGCGGCAACTGCGCGATGCGGACGGGGCGCTGGTCGGGAAACTGCTCGGCATAGCCGGAACGCACACGGCACTTGAGTTGCGCGGCATACCCTGTCTGGATGCCGCGAACGCGCCGTTGCCCAGGCGGAGCATGGTGTCCTCACGTTCCTTCGGCGAGAAAGTTCGGGACAAGCAATATCTGGCCGAGGCCCTCGCCATGCATGCCTCTCTGGCTGGAGAGCGGCTGCGCAAGGAAAAATTGGAAGCCGGCGGGTTGACCGTACATATACGGACGTCGAGGCACGGGGTAGAGGCATTCTACGACGAAACGGCTTCGGTAACGCTTGGTCGGCCTACGTCAAGCTCACGCGACCTTATACACGCGACGGCGCGGGGGTTGGAGGAAATTTTTCGACCCGGCCACGCATACGCCAAGGCGGGCATAATACTGTACGACCTTGCCCCGCCCGGCAGCCGGCCGGGAAACATGCTGGATTTGGTCAAACCTAAAAGCGCCGACGGGCGAAACGACTCAAAGCTGATGCGCGCGCTGGATGCCGTCAATAAGCGCTTCGGGCGCGGGATGCTCCGATTTGCGGCTGAAGGCAAGCGTGAGGCCCCGTGGCGCGTCAAAAGCGACAGACGTTCACCGGGTGCTACAACGGCCTGGGATGAATTACCGGTAGTCAAATGCTGAATCATGGAAGAACTCGTGATCCCGGCTTCCAAATCCGCCAAGTTCACGGCCGCAGGGCCTAAGGATTTGTTCATAAACAACATTTACAAATCACCACTGATTGAACCGGTTAATTATGGGCTTCGACCGCATAAAAGTCATGATAGTTAAAGAACAACTCCTAAGAACTTATCCATAAATATATGAAGCGTGAGGTAAAGGCAAGGAAATACTCGGATCTGCCAAAGCAGATGCCCACAAAACGTCTATTTGCGGATAAGTTCTAAGTGCTCCGATCCTTCAGGATGCTGCCGCCCGTCAGGATGTTGCCGTCCGTACTGATGATCGCCGCACTCCGGGGAATCATCCTGCCGCAGCAGGTCAGCGCCTCAGCAACGGCACGTTCCAGACCGCGGCAGCAGGGAACCTCCATCCGCACAAGGGTAACGGAGGCAATGTCGTTGTTCCGCAACACGGCGGTCAGCTTTTCTGAATAGTCGTCCGCATCCGGTTTCGGACAGCCGATGAGAGTTATTTTGTTCCTCATGAACGCATTATGAAAGTCGCCGTGCGCATAAGCGGCACAATCGGCGGAAACAAGCAGATCGGCACCTTTGAAATAGGAGGCGGTTACCGGAACCAGCCGGATTTGTACCGGCCATTGAGCAAGCCGGCTGGACGCTTTCCCCGCCGTTGCCGACAGGCTTTCAGGAAACGCGGCATCAATCCGCTTGATGGCGTGGGCATGGGTGCCGGGGCAACCGCACGGCAGGGGCGCTGTCTCTTTCTTCGCCATACGAGTCTGAACCGCCGCTTCGTCGTAAGGCAGGGCCTCGCGTTCCTCAAATGTTATCGCCCCTGCCGGACAGACAGGCAGACAATCCCCCAGTCCGTCACAATAATCGTCACGCAGCAGTTTCGCCTTGCCGTTCCGCATGACGATTGCGCCTTCGTGACACGCTCCGGCGCACAGACCGCAGCCCGTACACCTGCTTTCATCTACGGCGATGATTTTCCTGACCATGCGGATTCTCCTTCGGTAAGCCCTCGTCCGGGTTTGCAGCACAGAGTGGATTATCGGCTTTGCAACCGTCTGATTCTGTATAGGAACAGCCAAGTCTGTTGCATTTGCAACATATTTGCAAGTATGAGCTGTGCCGCCTGAAAACAGTCGCTGCCTGCCCCTCCGTCATAATAAAAGTTATGATATTTCACTATAATATCCTGGTATAGCCGCAATGCGTAACTACTGTCGCCGGGCAAATCCCGCTTGACTCCCGGCAGCGCAGGGAATACTTTCTAAAGAAATTTTCTTGCGACAAGAGGCTCCGTCTTTCAAGCTTCCCCGGTAGGCGAAGTCGAGCCGGCGCAACACAGTTGCTGCCCTGTATTTTCGATTGCCGGTTTATCGAGCCGCCGTTACTGGAGTCGCCGGCCCCGAAAAGGGGTCGGCCTGAGCGGGCGCGGGGCCGAACCTTTCCTCCGACGGGGGTTTAAAGTAGAACTTCGGCTCAACCCAGATGCACCGATTCAAAAGTGAGGCCGCCATGAACATTCGCAAAGTCGTCATCCCCGTTGCGGGTTGGGGAACCCGTTCTCTTCCGGCTACAAAAAACATCCCCAAGGAAATGCTGCCGGTATACAACAAGCCGGTGGTGCAGTATGTTGTCGAGGAGGCCATCCGTTCCGGCATTGAAGACGTGGTTTTCATCACCAACCGCGATAAAAATGTCATAGAAGACCACTTCGATTACAATCTCCAGCTTGAAGCCGTGCTTGAGCGGGCAGGCAAGACCGAGCAGCTTGCCGTAATACGGCAGGTGGCGGAAATGGCCAAGGTCACCGCCATCCGGCAGAAGAAACAACTCGGCCTGGGACATGCCGTGCTGTGCGCCGAGGATGTGGTGGCTGCGGACGGCGCTTTTGCCGTCATGGTCGGCGACGACCTGCTCTTCGGCATGAACCCGGGCATACGTCAGCTTGTCGAGGTTGCGGAGAGTGAACGCCTGTCGGTCATAGGGGTCATGGAAGTGGAACAGGAGCGGGTAAGCCGCTACGGCATTATCTCCGGCGAAGAGATTTTCCCCGGCATTTTCCGCGTGAACAGGCTGGTTGAGAAGCCGAAGGTGAACGAAGCGCCGAGCCGTCTTGCCATTATCGGCCGCTATGTGCTGACGGCGGATATTTTTCTCCATCTGAAGCAGGTGACGTCGGGCCACGGCGGCGAAATACAGCTTACAGACGCACTGCAACTTCAGGCCGACAACAAGGGGCTGCTGGCGGTGAAAATTCACGGTATGCGCTTTGACGCCGGCGACTGGTCCGAATACCTGACGGCCAACATCTACTTCGCCATGCAGCACGAAGAGTTGCGCGACGACCTCGTGCGGCGTCTCAAACCTCTTTTGCCGTGAACGCGCCGGCTCGGCCCACCGAGGAAAGCTGATGGGGAATATCAAGGTGAACATGCTCTATCGTATGGTCGGGGCGGCGCTTGCCGGGCTTGTGGTTCTGTGCGGCGCATGCGAAACGATGCGCGGCATAGACGAGCAGGTGCGCATTGATCCCTCGGACAAAAACATCCTTTACCGCGACCAGTGGGTGCGGCGCAATCCTCCCGAAGTGCATGTGCAGCCGCGGAGCGCGCCTCCGGAAGGTCTGCGCGCGCTGTTCGTGCCTTTTCGCGTGACGCAGCCCATGGACAATCCCGTCCCGCTCGGCTTCGGCACGGCGCGCACCGTCTGGCAGACGTGGCTGACCATGCGCGTTTTCCCCAACCTGGAGTTTTCCGGCGACGACGTTCCTTACCGCAGGGATCGGGCCGTGGATATGGGACGCAGGCGCGGCGCGGACTTGGTGATCGGCGGCTTCGTGACATATGTCTATGCCGGCGGCACTGCGGGCGATACCCGTGTGTCCCTGCAGATTGAGGCCCACGACGTACCGAGCGGACAACTTGTCTGGTCAATGGCGCAGTCCGGCCTGATGCCGGCAGCGCAGACAACGGATTTCTTCCTGTTTGCCACCAAGTCGCGGATGCCCGCGGACCCCTTGCACGCCGTTGTGCAGGTGCTGGCCTCGGACATGGGACGCGAGATACAGAACTGGATGTATGGGCCGTCGCCGCGAACGCGCATGCAGGAATTCGACAGAGAAGCCCGCGATGTGCTGTTGCCGCCGCGTGACCCTGTCCCCCCTCCGCGCGATGCCGGACAAGCCCCGGATGCCGGGACGCCGTACACGCCTGCGCCCGCCGGCGCTTTTTGAAGGGGTAACCCGAGTTTCCCGAGAGGTTTCCGCCTCTCAAAAAGAAATCAGTGCTTCCCTACGTTTCCCTATAACAACGGGATTCGCCGTCCGCCAGAGCCCGGACCGCCTCCAGCAGGTCGTTGACCGAAGAATGCCAGGAGCGGATCATGTGTCGCATGAGCCCGACGTCTTCAGACTTGGCGAGCAATCCGAGAATAGGCACTCCGCAACCGTAAGCCGCGCCTACCTCGGCCCAGGCATCGCAGCCCGACGGCCCGAGATAGACGACCAGATCACAGCCCGTCACCGACGACGCGCAAAACTCGAACACGCGTTTCCCTTCCTCGGAGCGGATAAAGCGCTCCAGATCAAGGCGGGATAAAAAAGCTTCTTCCGGCCGCCCTTCACGCAACCACGACAAAATCTCGTGCCCCCTGTTTTCCAGAAGCTCGGAGAGCATTTCCACAGCATGCTGATGTTTCCAGGAAGCGGCGATATATATGCGCATTGGAGGATCCTTTGCTGTTAACGATTTCAGCGTCTGCGCTTGCCCTTATAGTGCGCCCGCATGTTTTTTCAAAGAGAGTGTTTACATAAAGATATACATCATTTGTGATTGCCGCAGCTTAAAGATCTCAAATTTTCTTAACGCGTACCAAAGGCGAATAGATAAGTCAACCATGAATGGACTCTTCGAAAAATCTTTGTTTGACGAGCAATGCTGCCCGGTTAAGCGATAATCTTTAACAGGCTAAGATTATATGGGTGAATACGCAGGCAAACACTCAAGATGCAAACGTTCACAACTGCCCGCACTCAGAAAAGTTTTGACCTCTTTGCTCCTATGGATTGGAGAATCATTCCGGATGACGAGCAGCTTGCCTGGTATGTGCCGCAGAAGATGACGCAAGAACGCTACTACGTCCACTCCCTTGAAGGATGTTTCTCTCAACTGTGTATACAATCTACCTTTCCGGGCAATACTACTGATGGCTGAAAGGTATTTATTGCTAAGTTTACTTCGAATTATAGGAGTTTTTCTCTTGGGAGCGTATGTACTATCGGAAAACGTCAACATGTAAAAGGCAGATTCATCGGCAAGTACTATTTCACTTCCTTCCCTTCATATTCAGCATTTTTTTAAATATTGCCGGCGCTCACTGCACCACTTCCTAATTGATTATTCATTTCTATGATCGGCATGTATTACAGATTTTTGCCATATCCATCCCATTCTTTCAAAATACGGCCGTTATGACTAACATAATACTTTACTCCAAATTTTCGCTCAATCAATTTTCCAACGTGAGCCTGGGTCCATCATGGCAGCTATACCCAAAAGCTTCAGCCTCCTGAGACAGAGCGTCCATAATCTCTTTTTTCTGATCAGGCGAGAGAGGCAAGGTTGCCTTGCCACCTTTTTGTACCGCAAAGCCTCCATTTCTTTTTCCCTGAATATTTTCAGCCATTGACTCACGGCACCGCAGTCACGCCCGGAGACTCGGCTATCCGGACAGGGCACCGGCTCTGCTTTCGGCGAGATACTCAATGTCGACGCACAGTATCTTGACCGGTAGAGGCAACGCATGAATTGACCGATCCGCATCGGCAATGCCGAGGGTAGAGAGGATATCGTTATCACAGCGAAATATATATTTTTTTTATGACAAAGAAGGCGGAATCAAGTAACATACCGAACTTTCGCCATGTCGGCATGCAGTCCGCCCGAAGTCGGCAATTTCGGACGCCGACATTACGCTTGCATAGAACCGCGATATGGTATACACAGCGCAGCTTTGGATGCGGATAAATCCTTGAACTTCAACCGGACAGCTTTTAGTGTAACTGCCTGTTATAATTTTATATTTTGTCAAATATGCCGTATTCGGCGCCCCTGGTTGTACATGTGAACCCCCCGCTGTTGCGGATATCCGGCTCAATCCCCGACATGAAATCAGGGATTGTACAGCCGACAGGCAATCCTTATGCAGGAATTTTTTCTCAATGATCCCGTAGCCGTCATCGGGGCTTCCTGCCGTTTGCCCGGCGGTGTGCACGACATGCGTGGATTGTGGGAACTGCTTGAGAACGGCACGGACGCGGTAACGCGCATCCCGCCCGACCGTTTTTCCAAGGAGAGGTTTTTCAGTCAGTCACCGGATTTGCCGGGACACTGCTATACGGATGCGGCCGGAGTCCTGTCTTCGATACGGGAGTTCGATCCCGGCTTTTTCGGGCTTTCCCGAAAAGAAGCAGCGGATATGGACCCGCAGCAGCGCCTCATGCTGGAATTGACCTGGGAGGCGCTTGAAGCGGCCGGCATCCCGCCGTCGACCTTACGCGGTTCGGACACCGGCGTGTTCATCGGCGCTTCGAACATGGATTTTACCGTGCGCGGGAGCATGGACCCGGAAAGTCTTTCACCGCATTCCGTTACCGGTTCCGCTTTAAGTATAATCGCCAACCGCATATCCTACATATTTGATTTCCACGGCCCGAGTTTTGTGGTGGATACGGCCTGCTCGTCTTCCCTCGCGGCCCTGTACCATGCCTGCCTGTCCGTCGACGAGGGCGGGATACCGCTGGCCGTGACGGGCGGGGTCAACATCCTGCTGAGCCCCTTGCCCTTTATCGGTTTTGCCAAGGCCCGCATGCTTTCCCCCGACGGGCGTTGCAAAATGTTCGACGCTTCGGGCAACGGTTTCGTGCGCGCCGAAGGCGGGGGGGTCGTTGTACTCAAAAAGTTGAGCAGAGCGTTGCGCGACGGCGATTCCGTCATGGCCCTGATCGCGGGAGTCGGCATGAATGCAGACGGTCGCACCACGGGGTTGCCGCTGCCCGGTCTCAAGGCCCAGACGGCGTTGCTGCGCGGCATCTACGAGCACCCCGGCATAGACAAGAGCAAGGTGGCCTATATCGAGGCGCACGGCACAGGCACGGCCGCCGGGGATCCCGTCGAAGCGCGCGCCGTCGGAGAAGTGCTCGGCAAAGCCCTCAAAAGACGGCGCCCGTTGTATGTTGGTTCCGTAAAAACCAACATCGGCCACCTTGAGCCGGCTTCGGGCACGGCCGGTTTTTTGAAAGCCGTCCTTGTACTGCAACAGGGCAGGATACCCCCCAATTTGCATTTCAACATCCCCAACCCGCATATCGACTTCGCCGATCTCAATCTGCGCGTTCCGACACGGGCGCTCGACCTGCCTCTGCACGGCGACGGCACCCTGGTCGGGCTGAATTCCTTCGGCTTCGGCGGCGCCAATGTCCATGTTCTCCTGCGTAAAGCCCCGCAGCGGAAGAAACGCCGGAACCTACCGGCCCCCGGCGATGATCTGCCCCTGTTCCTGTCTGCGCGCAGCGAAAAAAGCCTGCGTGCCTTTGCCGCCTCCCTGGCCGGCCGGCTGGAACAGACGTCCGAGGGGCAGCTTCCGGACATTGCGCGCACGCTGGCTCTTTGCAGGGACCATCAGCGCATGCGGGTGGTCTTCAACCCCGGCGGCATACAGGATTTGACACGGCGCCTGCGCACTTTCGGTCAGGCGGCCCGCGAATCCGGACGTCAGAACACAATCGGCGAGGCCGTCGGCGAAAACTGCCCCGGAGCCTTTGTGTTTTCCGGCAACGGCGGCCAGTGGCCGGGCATGGGCGGCGCTTTGTTCCGGGAGAACGCCGATTTCGCGCAGGCCCTGGAGGAAATCGACACTTTTTTCAGGACGCTGCGCAATGTTTCCCTCATAGATGTCATGCTCAATCCCGAAAACCATCCCCGCGCCGTTTCGCACACCGAAGAAAGCCAGCCCCTGCTCTTCGCGGTGCAGATCGGGCTGGTCCGGGCGTTGCGGGCCAAAGGCATACTGCCGGATTGCGTGTTCGGGCACAGTGTGGGGGAAATTGCCGCCGCCTGCGCGGCAGACGCCCTGAGCCTGAAAGACGCCTGCACGATTGTGCATTTCCGCAGTCTGCTGCAAAGCCGCCTGCGCGATACCGGGCACATGGCCGTGGCCGCCGCCGGGGAAAGCGCACTTGAGGAACTGCTCGCCCCGTTCGACGGCGAAGTGGAAATAACGGCCGTCAACAGCGAAAAGTCGGTTACACTCGGCGGCGAGGCCGGGGCCGTGCGTGCCTGCGTACAGCAACTGAAGAAAAATGGCATCGCCGCAAAACTCCTTGATTTGCCGTATCCCTTCCACACGCGGCACATTGAGCCCCTCAAAGATGAATTTCTTGCCGCCCTGAAGGATATCCGGCCGCGAACGACCGCCGTACCCTTCTTATCCACGGCGGGCGACGGCGAAGTGCCGCGCCCCGGCAAGGCCTATTGGTGGAAAAACATGCGCAGCCGGGTCTGCTTCGGCGCTGCGGTGTCCTCCGCCCTGGCAAAAGGCTGCCGCATTTTTCTGGAAATAGGCCCGCATCCGGTGTTGCTGGGGTATATACAGGACAGCATCGGAAAAAGCGGTCTTTCGGCCCTTACGCAGCCGAGCATGCAACGCAACGGACACAAAGGCGAACACTTTGAGACGGCGTGGCGGGAGGCCTGGAAAAAAGGCTGGTCCCTGCGCAGGGAAGACCTGAATCGCGCCTCTTGCGCCCGGAGCCCCCTGCCGGCATACGCTTGGGACAAGGAATACCTGTGGACGACGGACACGCCGGAATGCCGGGAATTCCTCACCGCTCCCAATGTGCATCCCCTGCTTGGCCGGCGTCTGCCGCGCTCGGCGCCGGGCTTTGAGAATCTTCTTGCGCTTGCCGACCATCCCCGGCTTGCGGACCACCGGATAGGCGGGGCGCTGCTTTTCCCGGCCGCCTGCATCATTGAAATGTTCATCACCGCCGCCGAATTGCTGCATCCGGAGGAACAACGTTCTCTGGAGCGTCTGGTCATCTATCGTCCTTTGCGCCTTTCTCCGGAAAGCGCGGTGAGCGTGCGTCTTACAGAAGACGAGGAAGACGGCGCCCTACGCCTTGAAAGCCGTCCTTACATGAGCGGTGAGCGCTGGTCGCTCTGCGCGGCGGCACGAACCCGCAGCGTGCCGCGGACGCCGGAGGCCGGGATGCGTGTCGTCGATCCGGATGACCGCGGCGTTGCGATGCAGGCGGACACAATTTACGTCGAAGCAGCCAAGAACGGGTTTGCCTACGGACCCTCGTTCCGCACGCTGGAAACCGTGTGGATACGGCAGGAGGACGACGAGCCCGCCGTGTTTGCCGCGTTGCTTCCGGCGGCGCCGGAGACGGCCGCCGGCATGAGGACGCCGCCGGTTCTGCTCGACGGCGGACTGCACGCCCTGTTGCCGCTTCTGCCGTGCAGCAGCCCGCACGCCCTGCAGCCGTTGCCGGCCGGGCGGGAACATACGCGCGGGGCGATGTTTCTCCCCTCGGCTGTAACGCGCGTTACGCGGTATGCGGCCGGATCCCCGCGTTTTGTCCGCGCGCGCCTGCGCAGCATAGGCAAACGCCAGGCAACGGCCGACCTGTACTATCTGGATACCGACGGCAACATCCTGCTGTCGCTTGAAGAATGCCGTTTCCGCAAAGTCGACAGGCCCGCGGACGCAACGCCCGCGGCCTTTCTGGTCAAAGCCGTGCCCGCGCCCGCCCCGTCGGGCAGGCTGGAACTGTCGGGCTTGCCGGATGCGGGCGATGTATTTTTCTGCGACATGCAGGCGGCCTGCCGTGCGGCAAGCGCGGCTCTCAATGTTTCGGCCCTGAGAGAAATTCTCGATGAAAGGCACAAAGACGGCAACCGGCGGCCGGAGCCGCGCGAGCGCCGGCTGTTGCGTTACTCGGCCCTGAAGCAGGCCCATGAAGCCGTAAACGGACTACTTGAGGGCAAAGGCTCCGGCCCCTTTACCGCGGACGATCTGCGCGCTTCCGGGGCGCTCGACCCGGAGCAGGAGGCTTGGCTGCTCCGCATCATGCGGCATCTGGTCGAGGCCGGGCTGGCCCGTGAATCCGACGAGGGATGGGAACTTCTGTACCCGGAGAACGTGCCTGCGGCAGATACACTGTGGAGGACGGCGGTCGCCGGTGCACCGGGACACCTGCCCGAGAGCGTTCTTCTTGCAAGGGTGACCGGCAGGGCCGGGGACTTTCTGCGCTCCGGCGCGGCGGCGCGTTCTCTGCCCGATTCCCTGTTTTCCGCATATTTTTCTCTGTCTCCTGCCTTGCGCCCGTATATCAACGGCCTCAACGCCTGCGTCAGAACCTTGTCTACCTACGGCAAACCCGGCGGCATCGTGCGCATACTGCTGCCGGCCGCCGCTCCGGCGGCCTTTGCCGGGGAACTTGTGCCGTATCTTCGGGATAAAGACGTCCACATGGAGTGCGCCGGGCGCGATGAGGAGGAAAGCAACGCCTTGGAGCAGATTTTCATCTCCGTGCCGGAAGTGTCGGCAGTCCATATAGACCTTGCCGCCCGGCAGCCGGAACGCGACGGCGGCACGCATATTATTGCGGCCGCGTTCCGCATGCACGCCGAAATACACGCACTCCGCGCCCTGCAGCGTTGCCGCGAGCTTCTCGCGCCGGGCGGCGTACTCTGCCTTCTGGAACACAGGCCGGACATTTTTACGGATTTGACTTTCGGCGCCGACCCGCGATGGTGGAGACCCTCTTCCGGAGAACGGGGGTACGCGTCCAGCCTGCATTCCCCTGAGGCTTGGTACTCGGCTCTGCAGGAAGCGGGGTTTACGGATATAGAGTGCGTAGACGGTCCTGACGGCGATGCCGGCCCGGCCTTTCTGCTCCTTGCGCGGAAAAGCGGGGACGATGCGGTCCCGGAGAAAGGCGCGTCCGCGCCCTGCCCGGAACGGACCGAGGTTGCGTCCATTTTACCGGTGTCGAACGGTTGGAACGGGAGCTGCCCGAAACAGACCGGGGAGTGTTACTCGCAGGGCGTGTCCGCAGAAAATGGGCATACTCCGCGCAGGCTGTTGCCTGAATTCATCATCGCCGCGCGCGGACCGGATACGCCTTCCGGACGTCTCGGCGTTGCGTTGCGGGAAGAACTGCTGGGACTCGGTGTGCAGGCGCCGCTGCTGCATGCGGGGGGTTCCGCGTTGTCCTCGGCCGCTCCTTTCGATCCCCTGTCCTCCGACTCTTGGCGCGAGGTCCTGGATGCGGCGCCTCCGGACAAACCCCTGGAACTGATCAACCTCCTGGGCTATGACACCGTGATCCGTCATGAGGAAAGGGAATTCGCCTTTTCGCTGGAGTACGGCCCGGCGACCGCGGCGGCCTTTGCCTCGGTCTGGGACGCTTTGCGCCGGCAGGCCGGGATGACCCTTGTCACCGGAGGAGCCGTTGCCGCGGGCAGGGGTAGGGCGGAACTTCGTCCGGAGCCGGACGGAGAGAAAAACCGCACAGGGTGGGGATCACCTGTCGACATTGCCGGCCCGGTGATATTGCCGTCCCAGGGCGCAGTATGGGGCTTCGGTCGCGTACTTATGAACGAAATGCCTGCCTTGCGGACAAAATTGCTGGATTGGCTGGGGTCTCCGGCGGAGCTTGCCTGTCTGGCGCGGGAACTTGTCGATTCGGCAGGCAAAACCGAAGACAGGGAGATCCTGTTGTCCGGTCGTGGACGCTTTACGCTGCGCCTTGTGCCCGCAGCGGAAGGCGGAGAGATTGCGACGCCTTGCGGTGCGCGCCTGATGTTCGATACGCCGGGGAGCCTTAAGAATCTGTACTGGCGGAGAAGCCTGCCGCAACGTCCCGGACCGGGCCGGGTGCGCATCGCGGTCAAGGCCGTGGGGCTCAATTTCCGCGACGTCATGTGGAGCAAGGGGCTTCTTCCGGAAGAAGCCTTGGAAAACGGCTTTGCCGGGGCCGGGCTGGGCATGGAATGCTCGGGGATTGTTTTGGAGACGGGCGAGGATATATCCGGCTTCAGACCGGGAGACGAAGTGTTCGGTTTCGTCCCCGATGCCTTCAGTACCGATGCGGTCACGGATGCGGGTGCCGTGGCCGTCAAGCCGGCCGGCATGACGTTCGCCGAGGCCGCTACCGTGCCGGTCGCCTTTATGACCGCCTGGTACGGCATGGCGCACCTGGCAGGCATGCAGGCAGGCGAGAGTGTACTCATTCACGGCGCGGCAGGCGGTGTGGGGCTTGCGGCCGTGCAGATTGCGGCGCACCTCGGGGTCGAGGTGTTCGCCACGGCCGGGTCCGAGGAAAAGCAGGCGTTCCTGCGCGGCCTCGGCCTGAAAAACATTTTTTCCTCCCGATCCACAGATTTTGCCCGGCAGATCACGGCAATCACCTCCGGACGCGGCATCGACGCAGTGCTGAATTCCCTGTCCGGCGAATTCATCGCCGCCGGGCTTGCGGTTCTCAAACCCTTCGGGCGTTTTCTCGAACTCGGCAAACGGGATTTTTACGCGGACAGCCCGATGCGGATGCAACCGTTCAGCAGAAATCTTTCCTTTTTCGGCATTGATGTGGACGGACTTTTTGCCGGCCGGCGTGAGCTTGCGGGGAAGCTGTTCACCGGGCTTACGGCGCTTTTCGCCGAAGGCAGACTGCGGCCCCTGCCGCATGTGTGTTACCCGCGCGTGCGCGCCGTCGACTCCTTCAGGGCCATGCAGCACTCCACGCATATCGGCAAACTTGTGGTGCTGCTCGACGATGCGGAAACAGGCGTACGTCCCCTGCCGTTGCAGCAGGGTAAACTCAGCCTGCGCCGCGATGCAGCGTATCTTGTGACCGGGGGCACGGGAGGCTTCGGTCTGGCCACGGCGCGGCGTTTGGCGCAGCGCGGTGCCGGACACCTGGTCCTGATGAGCCGGAGCGGTGTTAAAAATGCGGAAGCCGCGGCGGCTATAGAGGAAATGCGGGACATGGGAGTCGACGTCGCGGTGCTGAAGGCCGATGTCGCTTCACGCGTAAGTCTTGCCGGCGCGTTGCGGGAGACGAGGGGCATCCCGCTCGCCGGGGTGGTGCATGCGGCGGCGGTTCTGGACGACGGGCTGATTACCGGCCTCAATCTCGGACGCATCCGCAACGTTTTGGCGGCCAAGGCCGTAGGCGCTTGGAATCTGCACGAACTCACCAAGGACACGGAACTTGACTTTTTCGTCCTGTACTCGTCGGCGACGACGACCTTCGGCAATCCGGGTCAGGCTTCCTATGTCGCGGCCAATGCCGCGCTGGAAAGCCTCGCGGCCTACAGGAGGCAAATCGGGCTGCCGGCCGCGGTGATCGGGTGGGGTCCTATAAGCGGCGGCGGGATGCTGCAACGCAATCCCAAGGTCGCGGCTATGCTGAAAAACCTTCTCGAGGCCGAGGCCGTCGACATGGATGAGGCGCTGGACCGCCTGGAGCAATGCCTTGTGTACGATATTGCGGATTCACACTATTTCTGCTTGGGCCGGCAGGGCGGGCCGGGAATGGCCCTGCTGTCGTCGACCATATTCGAGCGGCTCGTACCGGCCAAGCGGGCGGGCGCGGAAGACGGTGTGCCTCCCCTGGAACGCCTGCGTTCGGTGCCGCCCGAAGAAGGTCGCGCGCTTCTCACGGAGTTGTTGCGGGCCGACATTGCTGAGATACTGGGGATATCCGCGGATCGTCCGGCCCCGGACACGCCGCTGGCAGATGAAGGTATGGATTCGCTCATGGCCGCGGAGCTCGGCGTGAGCATTGATCAGAAATTCGATCTGGACGGGTATGCCGTGCCGTTGACGGACAAGATGAGCACTGCCGATCTGGCGGCCGCCCTGTACCCGGTAATTATGGAACGCGGCGCGAAAAGCGGAGCCGGAGGCGACGATCTGCACTTCGTCGATGCCCTTTCGCGGCAACATGCCCTGGATCTGCCCGATTCCGTGAAACGCGAACTCAGCTTGTCCATAGGCGGTACCCGGCATGACTGACGCCAAGACATCTCTTTTCGGTTTGGATCCGGAAGCTTGTGCCGCGCTTGACGCGGTGATGCCCGCCCCGCGCGCGCCGGAGCAGGAGGACTCGCTCGCTTTGTCCGCAAACCGAGGTGATCGCGCCAGGGCTTCCTTCAGCGAACTCCCCGCCTACAAGCAGGTGCAGGTACTCAACGCCATGAGCAAAAAAATGGGCGTCGACGTTCCCTTTTTCTCATGCCACGAACGCATGGCCAAGGAATACGCCTGCATCGGGGGGGAGGAATTTCTGAATTACTCCACCTATGACTATCTCGGACTGAACGGTCATCCCCGCGTTGTCGAGGCGGCAGTCAAGGCGATTGCGCAGTTCGGCACCTCGGCGGGCGCGAGCCGCCTTGTTTCCGGCGAACGGCCGATGCATCGGGAGTTGGAAGGCAAGCTTGCCGCGTTTTACGGTACCGAGGCTGCGCTTGTTTTCGTCAGCGGCCATGCCACGAATGTGTCGACGCTGGCGACGCTCATGACGCCCTCGGACATTATTTACCACGATGCCTTGGCTCACGATTCCATAGTCCAGGGAGCGTTACTCTCCGGCGCGCAACGCTGCTCTTACGCGCACAATGATTGCGCCGCCCTGGAGGCGGTGCTGGAAAAAACGCGGTCCGGCAGGCGACGGGCAATCATCGCCACCGAGGGCTTGTTCAGCATGGACGGCAGCATAGCCGACCTGCCGCGCCTGATTACGTTGAAAAAGGCGTACAACGCCTTTCTCATGGTGGACGAAGCGCATGCGCTGGGTGTACTTGGAGCGACCGGCAGAGGCAGCCGGGAGCATTTCGGGGCGGCCGACGGTGACGTGGACATCTGGATGGGAACGCTTTCCAAAACCTTGTGCGGCTGCGGCGGCTTCATTGCCGGTTGCCGTGAATTGATTGATGTTTTGCGCTATAAAGCTCCGGGTTTTGTGTACAGCGTCGGCATGTCGCCGCCTTTGGCCGCCGCCAGCAGCGTCGCGCTTGATCTGTTGCTTGAGGAGCCGCACAGGGTAGGGCGTCTTGCGGAACTCAGCGCCTTTTTCCTGCGGGAAGCCCGCAAACGAGGTCTGAATACCGGCTATGCCGAGGGGTATGCCGTCATCCCGGTGATTGTCGGCAGTTCTCTAGTGGCCGGCGTACTCAGCGCGGCCTTGTTCAAGCGCAACATCAACGTCATGCCGATTATTTTTCCCGTGGTGGAAGAAGGTGCCGCCCGGCTGCGTTTTTTTCTTTCCGCCGTGCACAGCGAGGCAAATATCCTGAAAGTTCTCGACATTGTTGTGGAAGAATTGAAGAAAGCCGAAGCGCGGGCCGTTGCGATGCGCGAGGAGGACGACGCATGACGGGGCTCCGGCGCATTGTATACCTGCCGGCGGTTGTTGCGGCTGCACGGGCAGGGATCCGGACGGCAAGGGAATTTTTTTGCGTGCTTGTTCCGTTGTCCGCCGATGCCGTGCCGGCAGGTAGTGCAGCATGACGGCAGGTTGCTCGGAACGCGCTCCGTTTCACGACGAGTCGGAACTGCTGGCGGGAATCATCAATGAAGCGGGTGAGGGTGTTGTTTCCTGGCTGCTTGACGGCATTGTCCCCGGCATCGACGGCCGGGCGGTTTTCGCCGCGGCCTTGATGCGTGACGACGGCGCCTATAATCTCGACAACATGCTTCTGTTTGAGGAAAACGGCGATGTGCAGGCTCTGCTTTTTTCGTATCCCGCCGAGTTGCACCGCATACATCCCGCCATGTCCGGCTTTGTGAAGGCGGCCAAACTCGATGCGGCACGGCCCATGCTTGAACGTTCCGTTCCCGGCAGTCTGTATATCAACACCTTCTGGGTGGCGGCGGGCAAGCGCGGGACGGACACGGCGGACATGCTCATGCAACGGGCCGAAGCCAAGGCGCGGGAGGCGGGATTGCAGGGTATCAGCCTTTTTTGCCGGCGTTCCAATCCAAGGGCTTTGCGTTTTTATCGGCGTTGGGGTTTTGAGACTATGGAGCAATTTCCTTTCCCGGTCCCGTCTATTGAGGGCGGAGGGCAAGGCGGCAGTCTGCTGTTCCGGCGCGGCGACTGATCCGAATTTTCGATAAACGGCGCATCCACACGGTTTTTATGTGTCGCTTGCGGCGGTTCTTGCCCATCACACTCCCCGACCCCTGCGGGATTCGGATCGATTGTTCAGCGTTTCTTTGGAATTTATACGCAGCGTCTTAATTCTTTGCGCATTACCAAGAGCATATTCTAGCTTTTTCAATATGATGAAGGAAGAAAAAGCGCATAAAGTTCAAGCGTCAAGTATAAATACACTGCCCTGAGAGGTAAGCCCGTGACGGACCGAAGTCGAAAAGACAGACGCTGTATTATGATTACCGGGGCAGGAGGCGGCTTGGGCAGTGCCTTGGCCTCGGAGTATGCCGCTCCGCAAACGCATCTTGTCCTGTGGGGGCGCAATGCCGCCCGCCTTGAGGAAACCGGGGAAATCTGCCGGGAACGGGGCGCATCCGTACAGACGCTGTCCCAGGACATCCGCGCTCTGTCTGCGGTCAGGGAACGTCTTACGGAACTTGACGCGGAATGCTCCATAGACCTCGCCTTTCTGAACGCCGGAGTATCCTCGGGCGCCTTGCCGGACGGCGCGCCCGAGCCGGTGGAGGACGCCTGCCGCACCATTGAAGTCAATGCTCTGGCCAACATCAATATGGCCGCTTTTCTCGCGCAGCGCATGTGCGGGAGAGGAGGACACATAGTATGTGTAAGTTCGCTGGCTGCGCTGTATCCTCTGCCCGATTCACCGGCGTACTGCGCTTCCAAGAGCGCCCTTGCCGTTTATGCGCGCGCGCTCCGCGCGGCATACTCCCGCACCCCCGTCCGCATAGGCATCGTGTATCCGGGCTATGTGGACAGCCCCATGAGCAGGCGGCTTCTCGGCCCGCAACCCAAGCGCATAAGCGCCGGCAATGCGGCCTTCCTTATCCGCGCGCGTCTTGAGGCCGGGGCGGACGACATCACCTTCCCATTCCTCCCCGCGCTCGGCGTCAGGTGTCTGAATCTGCTTCCGGCTCCCGCAGCCTCGTTTTTCGCCGGGCATTTCGGCTTCAAGGTTCTGCCGGACGACGAATCGCCCGCCCGTGGGTGAAATGCCGCACTTTCTCGTTTCGGACAAATTTTTGACGAACTCGTTGCTTACTCCGCATCTGCGCGGTATATTATTTTCAGGGCGGCATAACTAGGTGACATTCTTGATATAAAGCACGTTGCCCTTGGCGCGGGAAAAAAAGCTTGCGTCTTCACGCTCGGGCGCGTAATAATCAAGAGTTCTACCAAGGGAACCCTGGTGCGCAGCACCGCACAGGTTCCATAGAAGTATTCTCTACGTAAGGGCCGCGAGTCCAAAACGTGTACAGGAGAGCGTCATGGCCGGAAAATGCGAACATTGCGGAAAAACGCCGCAAACAGGCAATCTTGTCAGCCATTCCAATATCAAGACCAAGCGCCGTTTTCATCCTAACCTGCAGACCGTGCGTCATCAATATCCGGACGGAACCGTACGTAAGATTCAACTCTGCACCAGGTGCATCCGTTCCGGGGCCGTCGTCAAGCCTGCGCAGCGCAAGCCGGCCGGTTCCGGCGCGGTCTGACGCCGCTGCTGCGGGTTCGGAGCAAGCTGTGTGTCTTGCCGTACCGGCGAAAGTCGAGGAAGTTTTTGAAGACGGCACGGCCCGTTGCAGGGTAGGCGAGGGCGATGCCTTTGTCACCGCTTGTCTTGCCTTGTTGGAGGAGCCTCCGCAACCGGGCGAATACCTGATAATTCACGCGGGGTTCGCCCTGCGCAAGCTGGATGCGGCCGATGCCGAAGAAACCATTGTCGTTTTGCGGCAGATGATTGCGGCCGTGGATGCCGAATATCCGAACACGCCCACCTAACCGTCACCCGGCTTTAAGGATCGCCTCCAAACAATCCGCGAACCTTTCCAGGTCTTCCTTTTCAATAATCAGCGGCGGCAACAGCCGCAGCACCCGCTCCTGCGTCAGGTTCAGAATGAAGCCGCTTTGCAGGAGCTTTTCCCACACGTCGCGTCCGGGTTCCGTCAGTTCAATGCCGATCATCAGGCCCATGCCGCGTACCTCACGAATAGTACCCGGACAGGCGGCCTGTACGGCACGGAAGCGCTCCACGGCCCAAGCTCCCAGTTTGGCGGCGCGTTGCGGCAACCCGTCCCGTTCCATGATTTCCAGTACTTTCGCGGCCACGGCCGAAACAAGCGCTCCTCCGCCGAAGGTGGTGGCGTGACTCCCGGCAACAAAGGCGGGGGCAACAGCGTCCGTACTCAGCACGGCACCCATGGGCAACCCGTTTGCCAGAGCTTTGGCGGTGGTCATTATGTCCGGTTTGAGTCCGAAATGCTGAAACGCCCAATATTTGCCGGTTCGTCCCATGCCTGCCTGCACTTCGTCCGCAATGAACAGGACATCCTTGTCCCGGCAGATGCGGGCTACTTCATGGGCGAACCGGGCGGAAACCGGGCGTACGCCGCCTTCTCCCTGGATGATTTCCAGCAGCACGCCGGCGGTTTTCTCGCTGACGGCCGCTTCCAGAGCCTGCGGGTCACCCCAGGGAATCTGGAGGAATCCTTCGGGCATAGGAGCGAAACCGTCCTGAAATTTGGCTTGTCCCGTGGCGGCGACGGTTGCCAGCGTACGGCCGTGGAAACATCCTTCAAAGGTAATGATCTCGTAGGCGGACCTGTTTTTCAGACGTTGCTGCCGGCGCCGCGCCAGCTTTATCGCCCCTTCGTTGGCTTCGGCGCCGGAGTTGCAGAAAAAGGCCTTGCCGAAGTGCGCGGTTTTCAGCAGGCGCTCGGCCAGTTCAAGTTGTTCTTCCTGGTAAAACAAGTTGCTGACGTGAACCAGCTTCCGCGCCTGCGCGGCCGTGACTTCGGCGATTTCCGGCCGGCAGTGGCCGAGGTTTGTCACCCCTATGCCGGACAAAAGGTCTATGTATTCCTTGCCGTCCAAATCCCGAAGGCGGCTGCCGCATCCCTCGGCTATCGTCACCGGGTAACGGCCGTACGTTGCGAGCAGCAGGGATTCTTCCTTTTTGCGCAGAATATCAAGTGTCTTGCTCATCAAACATTCCTTGTCGGCTTAATGTCGCGTCAAGCGACAACGGCAGCAACCCGCAAGGGGTGCGCGCCGCCGCAGGCGGCATGAGCAAAGCAAAAAAACGCGTTTTTTGCTTTGTGGTCCTCACGCCTGATGCGACAGTACAGGCGTGACATCTCATTAGTGCAGGCCTGTATGTCCGAAGCCTCCTGAGCCGCGTTCCGTCCCGCCCAACTGACCTGCCGGCACGAGGACGGGGCGGATGAAGGGCTGAAAAACTATTTGGGCGATACGTTCGCCCTTGCACACAGTATAAGCCGTTCGCCCGGAATTCAAGAGAAAAACGCGTATTTCCCCGCGGTAGTCCGGATCAATCACGCCGACGCCCTGAGCTACGATTATGCCTCTGACCGCTCCGAGACCGCTTCGGGAATACACAAAGGCCGCTGTGCCTTCTTCAAGGGGTTCGACGGCCAACCCGGCGGGCACTGCACAACGTTCACCGGGGAGGATGGTCAGCTCTTCGCCGTGTTCCGGGCAGGCGCGCAGGTCCAGCCCTGCCGACCCCGGTGTGGCGGGGGAGAGGCCGGCCTCTCCGTAGATTTCCTTCGCATCGCGGAAAAAAAATACTTTTATCCGCGATGCGGGTTGGGAAAGACTTGTCACCGAAGCTCTCCTGTGAAAGAATGGAAGTCATCGGCAAACAGCGAAAGCGTATGCCGAACGGCCGATACACAGCCCGTCGGGAGCGGGCGGGCGCGCACATATATTACGTCCGCGCGGGACACAAGTCAAAGGCCGCATCGCCGCTGCAGGCGGCGTTGCGGTTGCAGCGAGGAAAGCCTATGTATCCCCTTCATGTCTTTTCCATCATCCCGAAACTTCCTCCGGCCCTTGAACCGCTTTGGTTTTTGGCGAAGAACTACTGGTTTGTCTGGAACAACGACATTGAAGACCTCTTGCGGGATATTGACCCCACTCTATGGGAAGGAAGTTATAAAAACCCGGTCTGGTTGCTGAACCATGTGTCTCAGGAACGATACAACGCTCTCGCTGAGGATGCCTATTACATAAACCGTCTGGGCATGCAGGTGGACTCTTTGAAACGCTATCTCGGCGTTTCGACCCCGTATGCGTTTGAGGGTGTGGCGGCCGGTTCTCCGGCCATAGCCTACTTAAGCCTTGAGTTCGGCGTCGGTCTTTGCCTGCCTGTTTATTCCGGCGGTCTGGGTATTCTGGCGGGCGACCACCTCAAATCGGCAAGCGATCTGAACGTGCCGCTGGTGGGCATAGGCTTGGCCTATTTGCAAGGCTACTTCAGACAATACATGACGCCGGACGGCTGGCAGCAGGAGCGTTATCCCGACTATGATTTTGAACAGATGCCCATGCAACCGGCGACGACGCCCTCGGGCGAGCCGGCCGTCGTGCACATGGATATTGCCGGCAGACCCCTGGCCGCCAAGATATGGGAAGCCAAGGTCGGTCGCATCAGCCTGTACCTTCTGGATACCAATATCGCTGAAAATCCTGAAGACTTCCGGACTATTACGGCAAGATTGTACGGCGGGGATCTGGTCATGCGCATCCATCAGGAAATACTGCTGGGCGTCGGCGGCATAAAAGCCCTGCGCATTCTCGGGCTGGATCCGAAGGTCATTCACATGAACGAGGGGCATTCGGCCTTCGCCGGCCTGGAGCGCGTGCGCCTGTTCATGAAGGAGAACAATCTGTCTTTTGAAGTAGCGGTTGAACTTGCCGCGTCGGGCAGCATTTTTACAACGCATACCCCGGTGCCGGCCGGGAACGACCGTTTTCCGGCCGAGCTCATGCAGCAGTATTTTGAAGGTTACGCCAGGGAGATGGGATTGGCGTTCAAGGTCTTTCTCGGTCTCGGACGTGAGGATCCCCGCAACGATGCCGAAGACTTCTGTATGACCGTACTCGCTCTGAAGCTTTCGCGTTTCAACAACGGCGTGTCCGCGTTGCACGGCAAGGTTTCGCGCAAGATGTGGCATAAAATCTGGGAACAGTTCCCCGTGGACGATGTGCCCATCGGCTCCGTCACCAACGGCACGCATGCCCCGACGTGGGTAGCGCCGGAAATGGGCAGGCTGTATGACCGCTACTTGGGGGCCACATGGCGCGAGGACCTGGATTGCCGCCGGATTTGGAAAATGGCGGACAATATTCCGGATATGGAAATATGGCGGACGCATGAGCGTTTGCGCGGGCGGCTGGTGGATTTTGTGCGCAGACGCCTGCGCGCCCAACTTCAGGATCAGGGATGCAGGAACAAAGATCTGCAGGCGGTGGAAGGCGTGCTGAACCCTGAAGTCCTGACCGTGGGCTTTGCCCGCCGTTTCGCCACCTATAAACGCGCGCGCCTGATCCTGCAGGATTTGGACAGCCTGACGCGCGTGGTCACCGACAAAAGCCGGCCCGTGCAGTTTGTTTTCGCCGGTAAGGCTCATCCGCAGGACAACGGCGGCAAACAGCTCATGAAAGAAATCATCAGCCGTTGCCGCGAACCCGAGTTCCGCATGAGCATGGTCTTTATTGAAGATTACGACATGGAAATCGCCTCATACCTGATCGCCGGGTGCGACGTCTGGCTGAACAACCCGCGCCGTCCCCTCGAAGCCTGCGGCACCAGCGGCATGAAAGCCATGTTCAACGGCGTCCTGCAGTTCAGCACCCTCGACGGCTGGTGGGATGAAGCCTGGAAGCCGGACAACAGCTTGGGCTGGGCCATCGGCAAAGGCGAAGACTACGATGACACGGAATACCAAGACCAGGTGGAATTGCAGACCTTGTACAAGGTATTGGAATCGGAAATCATCACCGACTTTTACGAACGCGACCGGAGCAATCTGCCTGTTTCCTGGGTCAAACGCATGAAGGCGGCCCTCGTGGAATTCGGTCCGCGTTTCCATTCGCACCGCATGGTGCAGGAATACATGAATTCGGCGTATATCCCGGCCTGCAACAACCTGAACAGCTTGTACAAGGACAATTTCGCACCGGCCAGGGAACTTTCGGAATGGCGCATGAATGTTATGACCAAGTGGGGCAGGCTCAAGGTCACGGATGTGGAAACATCGAAAGAGAACACCCTGTACGTGGGCGATTCGCTGAATGTTTCGGCTGTTGCGTATCTGGCCGATCTGCCGCCGGAGCATGTTGGTCTTGAAATTTATTTGGGCCCCCTCGGCCAGGACAACTCCTTTGTGACCCGCAGGCTGATTCACATGCAACCGGAAGGCGCCATAGTGGACGGCAAACAGAAATACAGCGGCAAAATCAATGCCGTAGAAGCGGGTCGCTACGGGTTCACAGTCCGTGCGGTGCCCGTGCATCCTCTGCTGCCTTCCGCCTATTCCCTCGGCCTCGTGCGCTGGGCGGAATAGCGCGGGCAACGTGGAACTATTCGGGAAACGCCGAATTGCTTCTTGAGGGGAGGGCTGCCCCTCAAATTTTTCCTGCAAAAGATTGGGGGTGTTGCCTCGATTATCGGCCGGTGCTTGCCTGTTGTGCGTCCGGCAAGTGTTTCTTTTCGGTGCCGAACAGTTTGGTTACCAGCACAAAGAAGATGGGTGTGAAGAAAATACCCAGAAAAGTCGCGGCCAGTACACCGAATATTACGGCCGTGCCCAGAGCGTTTTGCCCTCCTGAACCAGCGCCGCGGCTGATCGCCAAAGGGATTGTGCCCAGGATGAAACACAGGGAGGTCATGATGATCGGCCGCAGGCGCAGGCGAACCGCATGTACCGTGGCGGCCAGGATGTGTTCGCCCTGTTCGTGCAGATCCTTGGCGAATTCCACGATGAGGATGGAGTTTTTGGCCGACAGGCCGACCACCGTAAGAAAACCTATCTGAAAATAGATGTCGTTGCTCATGCCGCGCAACCACATGCCGAACAGCGCCCCGGCCACGCCGAGCGGGGCAGTGAGCAGCACGGACATGGGAATGGTCCAGCTTTCATAAAGCGCGGCAAGGCAGAGAAAAACAACAACCAGAGAAACAGCGTACAGGATCGGAGCTTGGGCGCCCGACATCTTTTCTTGGTAAGAGATGCTCGTCCAGGCGTAGCCGAAGCCTTCGGGAAGCTCGGTCGCTATTTCTTCCATGGCCGCCATGGCCTCGCCGGAACTGTATCCCGATGCCGCTTCTCCCAGAATTTCCACGGACGGCTGCCCGTTGTAGCGTTCCAGGCGCGGCGAACCGTAAGTGGAACGGGCGGTGAGAAAGGATGAAAAGGGTACCATTTCGCCCTTGGCGTTGCGTACATGGTAGCGGTTGAAGTCGTCTATCTGCATGCGGAAAGGAGCATCGGCCTGCAGGTAGACCTTCTTGGTGCGGCCCTTGTCCGTGAAGTCGTTGACGTACACGCCGCCCCAATAGGCAGAGACGGCGGAATTGATATCGCCCTTGCGCAGGTTTTGCGCGCCGGCCTTGGCCAGGTCGATGTTCAGTTCATACTGTTCAGTGTCCTCAAGACCGTTGTGGCGGACGGAACGCAGGGCAGGGTTGCGCCTCGCTTTCTCCAGCACCGTGTTGCGGGCTTCCATGAGCGCCTGGTGCCCGCGCCCGGCCCGGTCAATAAGTTCAAAGTCGAACCCGGAGGAATTGCCGAGTTCCATAACCGCAGGCGGGAAAAAGACGAAAATGCCGGCCTCGGGTATTTTGGAAAGCGCGCCCATGGCCCGCTGCGAAAGAGCCCGCACGCGCTGCTCAGACTTGGGGCGTTCGCTCCAGTCCTTCAGTTTGATGAAGCTCAGTCCCATGTTCTGCCCGAAGCCGCCGAAACTGACTCCGGCCACGGTCATCACCCCCAGCACGGAGTCGGCTTCTTCCTTGCGGAAATAGTCGCTCATCGTATCCAGCACCGCGGTGGTCCGCTCGAAAGTTGCTCCAGGAGGAAGCTGCACGGAAGCCATAAGCACGCTTTGGTCTTCTTCCGGCAGAAAAGCGGAGGGGAGAATCTTGAAAAATACGCCTATAAGCGCCGAACAGACCAGAAAGAACACAAGCCAGCGCATCGGCTTGACGATCACCCGGTCCACAGTAGCCTGATAGCGCAACGTCAACGCATCGAACCAGCGGTTGAAGCGCCCGAAAAAGCCTTCGTCGGCGCGGTGCGGCGTTTCGGGGAGTATGCCGGCGCAAAGGGCCGGGGTCAGGACTATGGCGATAAACACCGAAAGGGACATGGCCGTCACGATGGTTATGGAAAACTGCCTGTAGATGACGCCTGTGGACCCGCCCATGAAAGCCATGGGAACGAACACGGCGGAAATGACCATGGCGACGCCGACCAGCGCGCCGGTGATCTGCCGCATGGATTTTTTCGCCGCCTCCCGCGGTTTGAGGTGTTCTTCGCGCATAAGGCGCTCCACGTTTTCCACCACCACGATGGCATCGTCCACCAGCAGACCGATGGCCAGAACCATGCCGAACATGGTCAGCGTGTTGATGGTGAAACCGGCCAGATACAGTACGCCGAAGGTGCCGAGCAGGACCACGGGGATAGCTATGGTAGGTATGAGCGTGGCACGGAAACTCTGCAAAAAGAGGAACATGATGAGAAAGACCAGAAGTACGGCCTCACCTAAGGTCTTGAAAACTTCGTAAATGGAGTCCCTGACCACGGGCGCGGTATCATAGGCAAAGTTGTACGACAGGCCGGCGGGAAAGAATTGCGCCAATTCCTCAATGGTCTTTTTGATGCTGCCGGATGTTTCCAGGGCGTTGGCTCCCGATGCCAGCTTGACGGCCAGACCGGCCGAAGGATAGCCGTTGTAGCGTCCGAAGGCCTGGAAGCGTTCATTGTTGAGTTCCACCCGCGCCACGTCTTTGAGGTAGAGGGCGGAACCGTCCTCAAGCGTGCGGATGAAAATATTTTCAAACTGGGCAGCGGCCTCCAGACGCGATGCAGCGTTGACGGTGATGTTGATTTCCTGCCCCGCCACGGCGGGCGCGGCTCCGACCTGACCGCCCGTAACTTGTTGGTTCTGCTCGCCGATCGCTGCGATGACGTCCGAAGGATTGAGCCGGAACTGCTCCATTTTTTCCGGGTCGCACCAGATGCGCATGGCGTATTGCGCGCCGAACACCGTTGTCTCGCCCACGCCGGACAGCCTGCTGACAGGGTCCTGAATATAGCTGGAAACGTAGTCGCCTATGTCGCTGTTGGCCATACTGCCGTCCGTGCAGTACAGCGAGATGACCACCAGATAGTTGCGTACCGACTTGACCACGGATATGCCCATGCGCTGCACGTCCTGAGGGAGCATGGGCGTTGCCAGTTGGAGCTTGTTCTGCACCTGTACCTGGGCGATGTCGATATTCGTGCCGGCTTCAAAGGCAAAATTCAGAGTACTTTGCCCGGCGGAGTCGCTGGTGGAATACATGTACATGAGACGGTCTATGCCCTTCATCTGTTGTTCGATGACCTGGGTGACCGATTCTTCCACCGTTTTCGCCGATGCGCCGGGGTAGAGCGCCGATATGGCCACCTCGGGCGAAGCGATGGACGGATACTGGGCAATAGGCAGAGCCTTCAGGGCAAAAGCACCGCCGAGCATCATCAATATGGCGATAACCCACGCGAATATGGGGCGATCAATGAAGAATTGCGCCACGTATTACCTCTGAGCGGCTTTGTTGTTTTCCGCATGGACCGGGCCGGCGGCTTCTCCGGCTTCCGAAGGGGCAGGGCGCAGCTCTCCGGCGGATACTGCAAGACCGGGGCGCACCTTGATGTGGCCGTCGACAAGAAGTCGTTCGCCGGGTTGCAGTCCGGAGGCAATCAGCCACTTGTTACCTATATTCCGCTGAACCTGCACCGGCCTCAAGACTGTCGTGAAACCTTCCCCGCCTCCCGTTTCGTCCTTTTCCAGCACATACACGCAGGCGCTGCCTTGAGCATCGCGGAATACAGCTCTCTGCGGGACCAGCACGGCGTCTTCCAGAACGGCTTCTTCAAAGACGGCCCGCACATGCATTCCAGGCAGCAGCATCTTGTCAGGGTTGGGGCATTTCACGCGGATATTGACAACGCCGGTGCCCCTGTCGACGGTAATGTCGGAAAAAAGCAGTTCTCCGAAGATTTCTTCCGCGTCGCCGCCGTCTGCATTCTGCGCGGGGGATAACCGGGTATATATACTCCCGTCCGGGAGTTTGATCCTTACCCTGGTCCCTGCATCCCGTCCGGACGCCGCTTTGTCGGCCGCGGTACGCACGCGCATCACTTCGGCATGGGCGCGGGAAACATCCACATACACACTGTCCAAGTTCCGGATAACGGCAAGCGCTTGGGGTTGGCCGGCGGTCACCAAGGCGCCGGGGGTCACGAAAGAGCGTCCGATTCTGCCCGTGACCGGCGCAGTGATTTTGGTGTACCCCAAGTTGATGCGGGCGGACTCCAGGCCCTGCTTCGCGGCCTCGACGGCGGCTTCGGACTGCCGGAGCGCGGAGGAGGCATCGTCGTATTCCTGTCTGCTGACGGCATTGTTCCTGATGATTTTGTCGTAGCGCTCCGCCAGGAGCCGGGCGGAAAACGCATCGGCTTCGGCAACGGCAAGTTGGGCGGCCGCGTTCTTGTATACGGCCTCGAACACGTCGGTTTCCATTTCGTAGAGAATCTGCCCGGCGGCAACGTCGTTGCCTTCTTCAAACAAGCGTTTGGTAAGTATTCCGCTGACCTGCGGGCGCACGGGCGCGCTCATCAGTGCCGATACGCGGCCCGGCAGTTCGGTATTCAGCGTCACGCGTTCACCCTTGATGACGGAGTAGCGCACGAGAGGCCGGGCGGCCGGGGGGGGTTGCCGGTTCTCGCAGCCTGCGCCGAGCAGCGCGCCGAGCAGGAGGACAATAAAAATTTTTTTTCGTGAAATTCCGAACATGCTGTGCCTCAGGCGGTTACACGGCAGGGAGGCTTTCTGCGGCGGACAAGCACTATAGCCTTTTTTCCCGACTGTGCAAGTCCGGACAAAAAAAACAATAAATAAAATATGTTGTATTATTTTGTGTACATTTTTTCGGCATAGCGCGTGGTTTTTTGCTCGTTGCATAACGGCGGGAAAACGATTATTAAGGTCAACGAGATCAACCTTTACTTGGGGGCATCCTGTGTTTGCAGTCGGCAGAAAATTTCTTGCTTTTTGCCTGCTCTCCCTGTTCTGCGGAACGGTGTGGGCGGCGGAAAACACTGTCAACAAGATAGCCGCCGTGGTGAACGGCGAAATGATATCTCTCCATGAATTGCGCATGCACAGCGCTGCGGAACTCACCCGGCGCGGTCTGGCGCCCGACAGTCCCGAAGGCCGGGACTTGCAGCGCATGATTCTGGAAACGTTGACGAACGATATTTTGTTGCGCCAGGAAGCAAAACGCTACAAACTGTCCGTGAGCAACTCCGAAGTGGACGAGGAATACCGCAAGGCCGTGCAGCGCAGCGGCATGAGCCCCGCGCAGTTTGAGGAGAATTTGAAAAAACAGAGGACGGATGTTGCCACGTTCAAGGAGCGCATAACCAATGCCCTGCTGCGCCGGCGCATCGCTAATTTTATGGTGATCAGAAAGGTCTTCGTCACCCCCGAGGAAGTGTCGGCGTATTATACGAGTCACAAAAGCGAATTCAACGGCGAGCGTACGGCGGATTTCTCCATACTCATGATTCCCGACGGGAAGAATTACCAGGAAATTTATCAAAAGATAAAATCCGGCGCCCAGAGTTTCGAGGATGCCGCCAAACAATATTCCGCCGACCCGTCGGCCGCGGACGGCGGCCGCGTAAGCGGGCCTTACGACCGCTTGCCGCAGGAAATGCAGAAATTGCTTTCAGGTCTCAAAGACGGGCAGGTTTCTCAACTTTTTCGCACCAAGGGCGGGGTGGTGGTCATACGGCGCAACGGTATCAGGGATCCGAAACCGCTGACCTTTGAAGAGGCGAAACCGCTTATTGAGGAAAAGTTGCGCGCGCCTCTGCTTGAGGAGCGCTTCAAGGAATATATAGGGCAGTTGCGCAGCAAAGCGGTAATTGATATCCGTATCTGAGCGGAGGGGGAGCGCTTTAGCGCTGTACGGCCGCCGCTTGCGCGGTGGTTCGGCGTTGTTTGCAAACAGAGGTTTCCAATGGCGACAGCATTTCAGGAACTGGGCGGGAAAATTCGTGAAAAGCGCGAGGCGGCCGGATTTTCCATTGAGGATGTGGCGGCCCGCATCAAAATTTCTTCCAGGATTTTAAAAGCCATTGAAGAAGGCGCGGCTTCGGGGTTGCCCCATGCCATATATACCAAGCGGTTTACCAGGGCTTTCGGGTTGCTGGTCGGTTTTGATCCGGAAGAACTTGATGCGCGTCTGGAAGACGTTTTCCAGGCCGCCTGCCTTGATGATGCAAAACATGAACCCGTACTCAACCGGAATGCCGATCTGGCCTATCCCGGCACCGCCCGGCGTTTCATAGCCCTTCTGGTGTTCATTCTCCTGCTTTGGGGTCTGGCCGGAGGTTGCTGGTATGTGGCCGTCAACTACGGCTCCGCCATACTGGAATTCGTCAAGCAGCCTTTTTCCGCTTTCGGCGGGCATACGGAAACACCGCCGGTGCCGGCGGCTCCGCCTGCCGGTGCGGGCGCCGCTTCGGGCAGGGTGGTCGGAAATGCCGTGTCGCGTCTGATGCGCTCTTCCTCCGACAAGAGCGCTGCAACGGCGCAGGTGCGGTCCGACGAGGCCAAGCCGCAGGTCGCCGATGCCGCTCTTCGAGTGCAGGGCAACGGCCCCCCGGACGCTCCCGCCGCTCCGCCTCGACCTACCGATCCCCCCGCTCAGGCGGGGGGTCATGCTTCCGGTACGGCGCAAACCAAGACGAAAGGTACCTATGAGGTTGCCTTCGGCTCAACCGATGAATATGATTCCGGTACAACGCAGGACACCGCGCCGATGTCCACCGGCGAAAGCGGTACCTTAAGCAGCGCGGCTCCAGGAGGAGCGCCTGCGGGCGGAGTGCGGGCAGCAGGCGACGGCAACAACCAGGTGCTCGTCATCAGCCGCGAAAGCTGCTGGGTGAGTTCCCGCGCGGACGGTGCCAAAGGCCGCGATTACCTCTTGAAACCGGGCGACAGGTTCGCGCTTACCTACAGCAGACGCCTTGAACTGACCCTGGGTAACGCCGGGGGCGTGGATCTGGTGCATAACGGGAAAAAATTCGGCCCGGTCGGACAGCGTGGACAAAAGATTATCCTGGATTTCCCCGAGAAGGCGAGATAGCCCGGTATGGAATTTTCCGAGCGAATGCTGGTGCTGCAGGTCGGCAAATTTCGTGAGGCGGATCTGTGGGTGCGCCTCCTTTCGCCGTCGCGCGGGATCATTGCCGCCTTTGCCTTCGGCGGCAGCCGCAGCCGCAGGCGCTTCGCCGGATGCCTGGATACATTCAACAACATCGGCGTCCATGTGAAAAGCTCTCCGGGCAAACAGTATTTTGCGTTGCAGGAGGGCGTACTCATTGAGGGGGTATCCCGTCTGCGGCGCGACGGACGGCGCTTCGGCACGGCCGTCAACTGCGTACGCTTTCTGCAAAGTTTCGGCATAGTTCCGGAAGGTGCGGAAAAGGCACATTTTCTCATGCGGGAAACCCTGCGCGTGCTTGAAGGGTGCGGGGAAGTGCCGAGGCTGTTGCCGGTGTTCTTCAGGGCGCGTTTGGCCTTTGATCAGGGGTATGCGCTGGAGTTGACGCACTGCTCGCGTTGCGGCAAATCTCTGAACGGCAGGCCCGCCCGCCTGCTGATCCGTGCAGGGCGGGCGGCTTGTCCGGCATGCGCCCGTGAATCGTCCGATTACCGTCTGCCGCTGGGGCCGGGCACCATATCCATGCTGCAATCCCTGCATGTCCTGCCCCCCGTAGATTGGGTCGGGCCGGCGGCCCCTGCCGCCGCAGCGGGAGAATTTGCCGAGGCCGTCGACGCTTTCATCCGTTATCATGTCGGCATAACTTGGGAAGACGGCCGTTTTGTTCGGCGCTGAACGCTGCCTGCAACAGCATTTTCAGTTTGACGTCAACCTCTCGAATCGGAGCAGCCATGTATTTTCAAGACGTAATAATGACCCTGCAGAGTTTCTGGGCCGCGCACGGCTGCGCCGTGTTGCAGCCCGTCGACCTGGAATGCGGCGCCGGAACTTTCAATCCCGCCACCTTTCTGCGCGCCGTAGGGCCGGAAGCGTGGAACGCGGCATACGTAGAACCTTCGCGCCGGCCCACGGACGGACGTTACGGCGAAAACCCCAACCGTCTGCAACATTATTTTCAGTTTCAGGTCATCCTCAAACCTTCACCGGACAATGTGCAGGGCATTTATCTGGACAGCCTGCGCGCGTTGGGCATTGACCACGCGCGCCACGATATCCGTTTCGTGGAAGACGACTGGGAATCCCCTACGCTCGGCGCCTGGGGCCTGGGATGGGAAGTCTGGCTGGACGGCATGGAAGTGACCCAGTTCACCTATTTTCAACAGGTCGGAGGCATTGACCTAGACCCTGTGAGCGTGGAACTGACCTACGGGCTGGAACGTCTGGCCATGTATCTGCAGGAAAAGGAATCCGTATACGATCTTGCCTGGAACGGGCAGGTATCCTACGGCGATATTTACCGCCGCAACGAAGTGGAACAGTCCGTCTACAATTTCGAGGCCTGTGACCCGGAAATGCTCCTGCGTCATTTCAACGACTTTGAAAAAGAATGCCTGCGCCTCGTCGGGCTCGGCCTGCTCCGGCCGGCCTATGATTATACACTGAAAGCGTCGCATGTCTTCAACCTGCTGGACGCACGCGGCGCCGTATCCATAACCGAACGCACAGGCTGCATGGCGCGGGTGCGGCGGTTGGCGGAGTCCGCCGCCCGCCTGTATGCGCAACAGTGCAGCGTGGCGGACGAACTACCCTTGCGCTCAACCGGGGAATGAGGATCACCTATGCCTGCCTTTGTCCTTGAAGTCGGCATGGAAGAAATGCCGGCTCGTTTTGCGGCCGATGCCGAAAAAGCCCTGGCCGAACGCCTGGGTGCCGTCCTGCTGGAAGCCGGACCGACCTTTACCGGCCTGGTCGTATGTTCCTCGCCGCGCCGCCTCGTCGCCTACATCGCCGATCTGGCGGAAACATCGGCCGAGTATGAAGAAGTCGTCACCGGACCATCGGCCAAGGCGGCATTCGATATCAGCGGCCGGCCGACTCGGGCGGCCGAAGGCTTTGCCAAAACGCACGGCGTACCCCTGCATGATCTCTTTACCGTGGAAACCGACAAAGGCCTCTACATCGCCGTGCGCAAGCGCATGGGCGGTAGACGGACCGCGGAACTGCTGTCCGAACTATGCCCGGAGTTGATTCTGAATCTTCCCTTTCCCAAGCGCATGCGCTGGGGGACGTGCAAAGCGGCCTTTGTCCGGCCGATCCGCTGGATTCTTGCCCTGCTCGGCAACGTCCATGTGCCCTTCGCGGCGGCGGGCATTGCCTCGGGCACGTATACATACGGACACAGAACACACGGGCCCGGCCCCTTTTCCCTGCGCAACGCATCTGAATACTTCACCGTGACGGCCGAGCAAGCCGGCATTACCGTTGACGGCAACGCGCGCAGACGCATCATCACTGAACAGGGCGCGCAAGCGGCCTCCGAAAAACAGGGAAAGGTGCTTTGGAACGAACGGCTTCTGCAGGAAATTCAAGGACTCTGTGAACATCCCGTGCCGATCCTGGGCTCGTTCAGCCGGACCTACCTCGAATTGCCGCGGGAAGTGCTGCTCACAAGCATGGAAAAACATCAGAAGAGCTTCGGAGTGGAAGGTGAAAACGGCAGACTGCTGCCTCATTTTCTGACCGTGTTGAACCTGAGTCCGGAAAGCCCCGATCTGGTGAGAAAAGGCTGGGAACGCGTACTGCGCGCGCGCCTCGAAGATGCGCGCTTTTTTTGGAAAACGGATACGGCCTGTGCCGGATTCGACTCCTGGCTTGCAGCCTTGGAAACGGTCATCTTCCTTGCTCCTCTGGGCTCCATGGGCGACAAGTCCCGGCGCCTGGAACGCCTGTGCGCCTATCTGGCGGAGCATGCGCGTTGCGGCCTGCCGGAAGCGATGCCTTCCAGAGAAGATGCCGTGCGCGCCGGACGCATAGCCAAAGCGGACCTGGTTTCGGAAATGGTGAAGGAATTCGATGTCCTTCAGGGCATAATGGGCGGCATTTACGCGCGACGTTTCGGCGAGTCCCCGGACGTGGCCGACGGTGTGGCCGAACAATACCTGCCTGCCGGACCCGATACCCCGACCCCCGCTACGCTTTGCGGAGCGCTGCTCTCTATTGCCGACAAGGCGGATACCCTGGCGGGATGTTTCGGGTTGGGCATGATTCCCACCGGGGCGGCCGACCCTTACGCTTTGCGACGCGCCGCACTGGGCATAGCCCGCACGACCTGCGCCAGGCATTTGCGCTTCAGCGTGAGCGCGCTGTTTGCCGAAGCGTTGCGCGGCTACGGTGAACGGGAATGGAAATTGGAACCGGATCGGGCTCTCGTCAGGCTGCAGGAATTTTTCAACCTGCGCCTGAAAAATCTTTTCACGGCCGAAGGGACGGAAACCTTGATCGCCGAGTCCGTCATCCTCTCCGGAGCGGACGACATATGGGCGGCCGGAGAACGTGCGACCGCGCTCGGCACATTCTGCCGCTCCGAGGATTTTACCGCGGGCGTGCTGACCTTCAAACGGGCAGCCAATATACTGAAGAAGCAGGCTGAAGAAGCGGAAGTCGCGCCGAACGGAGCGTACGACACCGCACTCCTTGAGCATGATGCGGAAAAATTCCTGGCTGCCGAACTTGAACGCTTCGGTCCCGTATTCGACCGCTTGTGGGAAGCCGATGCCTACGGCGAGCTGTTTGCCCTGCTGAACACCTTGCGTCCGGCTGTGGACGCCTTCTTTGACGGGGTTATGGTCATGTGCGACGATGCGGTACTGCGCCTGAACAGGCTTAACCTGCTCCAGGCTCTGGTAGGCAGGCTGGGTCGTCTGGCCGACTTCTCCGTCCTGCAGATATAAGGAAATAAGGCAGTTCGCTACGGCATGACAAACAAACCCCTTGTCTTTACTCGTCTGCATCGCTGCATCCTGCGTGAATTAACGCTCAATTTTGTTGTATGCGTCACTTCACTGCTTGCCCTGATTTTGATCAGCCGCGGTCTGCAAATGCGCAGCCTGTTCCTCGGCCTCGACTTTGCATTATCCGATATTACTCAGATCCTTTTGTTTATGATTCCTACATTTTTAGTTCTTGTTCTTCCTATTTCCTGCATGATAAGTATATTTCTTACATTTTTACGCATGAGTACGGATAGAGAACTTATTGCCGTTAAATCCGGAGGCATAGGAATATACAATCTTCTTCCCGCGCCTGCTGTTTTTTCCTGCATATGCATGTGTATATCACTGTTTATTTCGCTCCATGCCATCGCCTGGGGAATGGGCAATTTTCGCTCCACAATTCTGGAAATAGCCGGCAGCAGAGCCAGGGTAGTTGTGCAGCCGGGCGTGTTCAACAAGGATATTTTCGGACTGACCCTCTTCGCCCGGCAGGTTGATCCCGCGGACGGCAGGCTGCGAAATGTCATTTTTGAAGATCGCAGGCAAGAAGAAGGCAACAGTTTGACGGTGCTTGCCGCGGAAGGGGATATTGCGACGGATGCGACGCACGGGGACATAGTTTTTAATCTCCGTGACGGGCGCATCTACAGAATGGATGCGGACAGCAATATCAGCATCATGGAATTTGCGGAATATACTGTGCGCCTTAACCTGACGGCGCTGTTTTCCGGTGCGGATATTCTGGGCGAAGTTACGCCGAACGAAATGTCCTGGGAAAACCTTCTGGGTATGCAGGAACGCAATGACGCGCCCAGCGCGCGCTTTCAGCGCAGGGTGGAGGTTGAACTGCACAAACGCCTTTCTCTCCCCGTGGCCTGCCCGGTGCTGGGACTGTTTGCCGTCCCTCTGGCCTGCGCTTTTCACGGCGTGCGCCGGCATATCGGCATAGTCTCCGCCCTGTTTTTCTTCCTCGTGTACTACTGCATATACTCCCTGGGGCTGACCTTGAGCGAGGCGGGATACCTGCCGCCCGCGGCAGGGTTGTGGCTGGCCGACGGTATTTTCGCTCCAGCCGGCCTTGTCGGCTTGCGCATGGCCGAACGCGAACGTTTTCCCTCTCCGGAACATCTGCTCAGGCGCCTGCGTAATTTCCTGCGCGGTAAGCCGGCGGGAGCGACACCGTGAAGGTCCTCCCCGCCTATCTCCTGCGCAGTAACCTTTTTTTGCTGTTTCTTATTCTTTGTGTAGGCATCGGCGTCTTTCTTCTTGCCGACATGTTCGAACGTCTGGACGATTTTCTGTCCGTCGGCATCGGAGCTGATACCGTTATATATTATTTTCTGCTTAAACTCCCTAATATCATATACCTTATTATGCCTGCCGTCTACCTTGTTTCAGTCATCGTGCAGCTTCACTTCCTAAAACGCACTAATGAGCTTACCGCCTTGCAATCAGGTGGAATACGTTCGAATGTCATTTTCTCAATGGTTCTTGTCTACAGTGTATTTTTGGCATGTTTCCTCTTTATATTCGGTCAGGTTATAGGTATAACCCAGGAAAGGGAGGCCGCGCGCATTTGGCAGGAAAAAGTCAAAGGCAACGTATTGGAAGAGTCACATATTGATGGTTTGTGGTTTAAGGAAGGAAAAAATATTTTACATATCGGTAAAGTTTATATTGCACGTAAAACAGGGTCAAATATTATTGTTTATAAAGTTGATGAAGAAGGAAAAAGTATTGACGAGATAATTAAAGCGCAAGAATTCAGCATTTTACCCGGCGGTGTATGGAAACTTGAAAATGTGATACGCATTGTTCCGTCGGAATACAAGGCCGAAAAATTGGAGAGCGCGAAACTGAACATACAACAGGATCTGCAGGCATTTCAGGTTGTGGGCAGGCAGATGGGCATGGACCCTGGACGGTTGACGATGCCGGAGCTGTATAGGGCGATCCGGCATCTGGAGCAGGCCGGGTCCAATGTGGAATTGCTCCGGACGGCCCTTTTCGCCAAACCGGCCTATGCTTTTTCCATAATCGTGATGGGGCTGATAGCGCTCATGGTTACGCGGAGTATCGGGAGTATTTATGCGGCCCTTGCAGCCGGTACGCTGGTGGTGTTTTTCTATCACACGATCAACGCTGTATGCGTGAGCATGGGAGAAAAGAACATCATCCCGCCGGTTGCCGGGGCCTGGGCGGCCGATATGCTCTTTTTATGCGCCGGCGCGCTGTGGTCGACCGCGCCCACCCTCGCGGAAAAACTGCGCAACGGCCGATGACCGTGCAATATTGCTGTGCGGCAGTCGGTCAGCCCAGAAGTTCCCGCAGGGTTGCGCGGAGTTCCGCAATGCCCAGGCCCGTTCGCGCTGAACTCGGCAGCGGTTCCCGGCCCGTAATTGCCGACCAGGCGCGCAGGCAGGCGTCCAACTCCCGCCTCCCGCATTTGTCGGCCTTGCTCAGCACGGGCAGTAACGGGAGGGAGAGCGAAACGGTAAACCGTTGCAACATCAAGTCGGATTGTTGAGGAGACAAACGCGCATCAAGCAACAGCACAACTATTTTCAATCCCTTGGAGTATCGCAGGTAATATTCGGCCAACGCCCCCCATGCGGCCTTTTCCGACCCGGCGCGCCGCGCGTGGCCGTATCCGGGCAAGTCCGCAATATAGGCATCCTCTTCCCAAAGCCGATAGAAATTGACGCTGCGTGTTTTTCCCGGCACGGAGCTGACCTTCGCCGGTCTGTCTTTGCCGGACAACGCGTTGAGCAGGGAGGATTTGCCGACATTGGAGCGTCCGACCAGCGCTGCCTGGGGAAGCTCCGACAGGACAAGCTGTTCGACGGTAAACGCGGTGCGTACCAAAGGCAGCGCCGAAGCGCCGCAAGTCGCGCGTGACCCCCGCTCGTGCGAGCGATTTGCGGCAGTTGAAAGCGATACTTGACAAATTTGCATAGTATGCGAGAATAACAAATTATTTCAATGTATGCAACCCGACGCGGACGAAAATGACACAGGACGACAACTGCGGCGGTGCAGCACAGCAACCGCCTGAGGCCCCATACTCCATACTCGTACTGAACGGCCCCAATCTCGCCCATACCGGATTGCGTTGCCCGGAGATCTACGGCAGACGCACGCTGTCGGATATTCCATCGTTGGTGGAAACATTGCTCGGAGAACGCAGCGCGCAGGTGCGGTTGCTTTTTTTCCAGAGCAACTGCGAAGGGGAACTCATCAACCGTCTGGAAGCAGCTCGGAACGAGGGAATACGCGGCGTTGTGCTGAACGCCGGGGCCTACACGCACACCGGTCTGGCCTTGGCCGACTGTGTGCAGTGGATCGGCATCCCCGTTGTCGAGGTCCATATCAGCAATGTTTTTGCCAGGAAAGAAACTATACGCCGACACAGCTTCCTTGCACCGCACAGCGTCGGCATGATTGCGGGCTTCGGCCTTATGGGCTATGCACTGGCCGTGCAGGCGCTGTACACGCGTTTTACCGGTTCGGACTGATTATCGCATACCCCGGCATGGTATGCGGCACAGGCCGGAGATCCCGCTTGAAAAAGGCACAGACGGAACAATTTCGGAGGATTCATGTATTCTACCACGGATTTCAGAAAAGGTCTGAAAATAGAAGTGGACGGCACACCGTATGAAATAGTCGAATTTCAGCATTTCAAACCCGGCAAGGGCGGCGCCATGGTCCGTACCAAGCTGCGCAATTTTTTGAACGGGCGCATCCAGGACATAACCTTCAGATCCGGCGAAAAGGTGGGGAAGCCGAATCTTGAAGTTAGAGAAATGCAGTTTCTCTACAAGGACGCCGGAGAACTTATCTTCATGGACCTCACCAGTTACGAGCAGTTGCACGTCGGGGAAGAGGCGACCGGGGGCAAAGCCGGGTATCTCAAAGAAAGCAGCATGGTACAGGTATTGCTGTACAACGGCTCTCCGCTGGATATAGAACTGCCGGCCTCCATTATTCTGGAAGTCACGGACACGGACCCCGGCGTCAAGGGCGACACGGTGTCTAATGTGACCAAGCCGGCGACCTTGGAAACCGGCTTGGTGATTCAGGCGCCGATTTTTGTCAACACCGGAGACAAGGTCAAAGTGGATACCCGCTCCGGCGCATACCTGGGCCGCGAATAAAAGGTGACGTTGAATGAAGGCCGGGGGAGCAAAAAACAACGCGCATACGGATGAAAGCAGACTGGGGCGCGACCTGCTGGGTCTTTTTTCCATCTTTTTCAGTATCCTGATTATCCTGAGTCTGGCAAGTTTCGACAGCAGGGATCCCTGGTTGAACCATGTTGTCGGCGGCTCACAAAATATCCGCAATAAAACAGGTCTGTTCGGCGCGTATACAGCCGGTTTTTTATACGATGTTTTCGGTGCGGCCGCATGGGTGCTGCCGGCTTTCCTCAGTTCGGCCGGCGCCCGCCGCATTCTGGGCACGGCGCCGTGGCCGTGGCGGCGCTGGAGCGGTTTCCTTTTTTCGGCCCTGTGCATAGGTATTGCCGGGGCGGCCGGCGACCTGGGGAACATAGGTTTGTTCGCCCGAGATGCGCTGCCTGCAGGATCCGGCAATGTTTCCTCGCACGGCGGGGGCTTGATCGGCCACATGCTCTATGTATGGCTGATGGGGTGGCTGGGGCCTACCGGAGCCTTCCTTGTCTGGCTTTTTACGCTGCTTTCGTCCGTGCAGTTGCTTTCGGGTCTTTCTCTGCCTCTTCTGGCCTTTTCAGCCTGTGTCGCCTTGAAACAACGGATCGCGGGAACCTTGCGCACGGTTGCGTCCGGGCGCGGCGCCGCTCCGATGGGCGTAGGCCGGCAGACCGGCAATGCCTGCTCAGGAGGGACGGAGATCATGGTGCATCATACCGCGGAGGCTCCGGCGCTTTCGCCCCCCGTTTCCGCGCCTGAGCGGGACAACAGCGCCGAAACGACCTATGCGCAGGGTTCAGATTATAACCGCATCCCAGCGCCCGGGCGGGACAACAACACAGCGCAAGAGGTTGCGGCGCAGGCCGGCGGTCTTTCCCCCGGCCCGTATTCACCGGTAAGAAGTGTTCCAATCCACATCCGTCACCGTCCGCAGGACGATGCCGCCTCGGCGGACGGGAATCGGCCGGCCTTTTCCCACGACCAATCCGTGCTTCCGGAATACGTCGGACAGAAAGAGCATCCCGCCTCGCGCGATTCTTTTGCGGGACAAGCTTCGCCCGTGCGTGACGATGCTCCGGGGTATCGCCCGGCGTCCGATCCGGCCTGCCCTTGCGAAGATGAGCGCGACGCACACCTCAATCGCGGGCAGGACGGGAAATCGGACGAATACTGGGATCGCACGCCGGACGGGAGGCTGCCTGAACTCCAGCCTCCGGCCGCAAACGGCAATCTTGAGGAGGATGAGGACATCCCTCCCTGGGTACATGATTTTGAAAACGACAGGCTCGGACCGCCGCCCTTCAGTTCTGTTTTTACCGGTCGCGCGCGCGCATTCGACGGGCGGGAGCACGAGGGAATGCGCGTTTCGGCGCCTGCCTCGGCTGATGTCGTTCCGACAACGGAACGTCCTGTGGATCTTGGTCGGACGGACGGCAGAAATAAAACTGAAAGCAGCACTTTTGATTTGTCCGACCATTTTCAACGAGGCGAAGATTTCCCGGCCTCTGATCCGACTGAAGGCGTTCCCGCAACGGAACATCCCGAGGCGCATGGCGGACCGACAGGCGGTGCAAACGAAATTTCACGTTTAACTTTCGAGTTCCCGGACCTTGCTCACCGGGGAGACGATTTTTCTGCCCCTGACCCGGCAGGCGATGTTCCCGCAGCGGCATATTCAGAGGAATTCGGCGCGCCGGGCGGCGGCAGAGAAAAAATTGCAAGTATTACTTTTGATTCCCCCGACCATGTTCAACATAAAGACGTTTTTCCGGATCCTGCCGTGTACACGCGGGCCGAGTTCGACCCGGAAGGAGAGGAAAACACTGTCGGCCCGGTGCCGCGCTCCGATGTTTCGTCTAGGTACCCGAACGTGTCGCCGCCTGCGGCCTCATCGTTGTACGCAGACGTGCCGCGAACCGGGCAAGCTTTACCGACGAAGATCGTACCGGCGGGCGCGGCATCGTCCCGCCCGGACCTCGACGCCCGGGAAGTGTCGCTGCCCCCGCTGGATATTCTGGAAGCCGCCGCTTCGCCGTCCTGCGGCATTCAACGCGATGTGCTGGAGCGGAAAGGCAGAGACTTGATGAACTGCCTTCACGATTTCGGCATCCAGGGCGAGCTTGCCGCCATCACGCCGGGGCCTGTCGTGACCATGTTTGAAATAAAGCCGGCACCGGGTGTTCGGGTAGCGCGCATCGCCGGCTTGAGCGACGACCTCGCCTTGGCGCTGAAGGCCGCGGCTGTGCGTATACAGGCCCCCGTGCCGGGCACGGACTCTGTGGGTATAGAAATCCCCAACACGACGCGCGAAACCGTCTGCCTCAAGGAACTGCTGAGTTCCTCGGTTTTCAGGCAGTCTCCTTCCCTGTTGACCCTGGCGCTCGGCAAAGACACGGCCGGCAACCCTGTGACGGCCGATCTGGCCTCCATGCCGCATCTCCTGGTGGCGGGCGCCACCGGCGCGGGCAAGAGCGTCGGCATCAATTCCATAATTTTGTCCATCCTGTACAAAGCTCGCCCGGACCAAGTGAAACTGCTGCTCGTGGACCCCAAACGAGTGGAAATGTCTATATACTCCGATCTTCCCCACCTTGTGCATCCCGTCGTAACCGAGATGCCGATGGCGAAAAGCGCCCTGGAGTGGGCCGTCTCGGAAATGGAACACCGCTATGACGTCATTGCGGGGGCAGGAGTGCGCAATATTACCGATTACAATGCCCGGATCGCTTCCTGGGAAAAGAATCCGCCGCCGGGCATGGAAGATGTGATGCCCATTCCCTTTCTTGTTCTTATTATTGATGAACTGGCCGACCTTATGCTGGTGGCTTCCAAAGAGGTAGAAACCAGCATCGTCAGACTCGCCCAGTTGGCGCGCGCGGCGGGAATTCACCTGATTCTGGCCACGCAGCGCCCGAGCGTGGACGTGGTCACGGGCCTCATCAAGGCCAATTTTCCCTGCCGGATTTCCTTTCAGGTGACTTCCAAGCACGATTCGCGCACCATACTGGATACAGTGGGCGCGGAACATCTTCTCGGCAAGGGCGACATGCTTTTCAAGCCTGCCGGCGGCAAATTCCGCCGCCTGCACGGCGCATTCGTCAGCGACCGCAATGTCAATGCCGTTGCGGACTATTGGAAAGCACTGCGACTCCCCGATTACACGATAGATTTTGCGGATTGGGGGCAGGAAGGCGGTTCCGGACCCGCGGCTCCGGGGGGCAGTGTCATGGACATCAACGCCGAGCCTTTATACAATGAAGCTGTTGTGTTCGTTCGGAGCCAGGGCAAGGCGTCCATTTCGCTCATACAGCGCAAGTTCCGCATCGGTTTCAACAAGGCGGCGCGCTATGTGGAGCAAATGGAAGCTGACGGGATCATCGGTCCGGCCGACGGCAGCAAACCCAGGCCGGTCATCAAATAATGTTCGTATTCCTCACACGACCCAGGACCATGAAAGGTCATTATGAGCGAAGTGAAGAATCTATCTTCCTATCTTCAGCTTTTACTGAAAGGCATCAAGAATGTTCGGCCTTTCACCCTGCTCAGGCCGAGATTCAGAATGACGGAAAGGAGCCGTCCGGGGTCGTGGACACAGGCTTTGTGCAGCGCCCCGACCGCCGGAGGCATACAAAATGAAAATTTTATCCTGCGCCGCAATCTTGTTGTTGTTGTCGGGCGGGGTCGCGCTTGCTGCGTCGCGGACGGCGGACCGCCTGCAGCAGCGCTACGCGTCTGTCGAGAGTATGCGCGCGGAGTTTACCCAGACCCTGCTGCACAAAGAAAGCGGCGCGCGCGAGCGGCGCAGCGGGGTGTTGAGTTTTAAGAAACCCATGCTCATGCGCTGGGAAAACCGGCAACCGGCACCGGAACTGCTGCTGGTCGGCAAAGCCGCCGTATGGAATGTTTTTCCGGAGGAAAAAACGGCTTTCAAATATTCGCTTGACGCCGCCGGCGGGGCTTCGGACCTGATACGCATCATTACCGGCCGGGCGCACCTGAACCGAGACTTCGACCTTGAAGAAGAAGGCAGGGAAGGGGACTCGGCAACGCTCAGGCTGTACCCCAAGAAAGCGTCACAGGCGGTTGTCGAGGTGCTGCTCTGGGTGGACATGAAAACCTTTCTGATAAGAAAACTGCGGGTGTACGACTTTTACGGCAACGAAAACGAGATGGTCTTTTCCCGCCAGGAACCGGGTGCGAAACTTCAGGATTCCGTCTTTACCTATACGCCGCCGAAATCTTTTACCGTTGAAGATCACAGCCGTAATCCCGACGCCGTGCCGCAAAAGCCTTTGTTTCAGTAGAGCATTTTATTCAGCGGCCTTCACTGCAACCCTTCCGGGGAAACAATCAGCAGGCGGTCGGTCATCACCGCGTGCGGCAAGCGATTTAATGTGCTCATGGCGATCATGCGCCATCGGTATGCCGCGGCGGGCCGCGGGCAGTACGAAAAACCTATTTCACCGTTTGTACCGTTGAAGCCTGCATCCGTGGGTGATAGTTCGGCTGCCTCATCCGCGACAAAGGGGCAACCCGGACAATCCGCCGTGCTGTTCAAACCTTCCAGTTCCAGACGTATGCCGCCGAAGTTCTGAAGAGCTCCGCCGAGTTTGCCCGTAAAGGACGCGCACCTGCCGGCGGGAGCCGCGCCGCTTTCCAGCCAAGTGATGGAGAGATCTCCGTCCGCGGCTTGCGGGTAGCCGGTTTTGCCGCAGGCGGAAAACAGCAGGGCAAGGACAAGGCATACCGGCGCAAGAACGGTATACGCCGGCAGCCGGGACGCCGTTGCCGTCCGCGCCGCGGGGGCAGGCACGCTTGAGTGGTTATCAGCCTTGCTTTGTGTCGTCGTGATTTTCCTCATCCGCAGTTCCTCCCCATAATTGTTTCCATTCGTTGAGCAATGCCAGGGCCTGCATGGGCGTCAGGCTGTCCGTGTCCAGATCGCCGAGCAGGGTGACAACGGGATGTTTGACCTTGCCCGTTGCGGCAGGCGGCAACGGGTTTGCCCGTCTGCGCGGGGCCGTTTCTTCCAGGCCGGGCAGCAGTTGCGGGGCGACCCGCACGCCGCTTTTACCGTTTCCGGAGGACTCAAGGCTTTCCAGTATCGCCCGCGCCCGCTGTACCACGGGGATGGGTACACCCGCCAGCCTTGCCACCTCTATGCCGTAGCTGCGGTCGGCAGGACCGGGCACAAGACGGCGCAGGAAAATGATTTCCCCTCCGTACTCCTGCACGGCTATGTTCATATTTTGCACACCGGGGATGCGGCCTTCCAAGGCGGTAAGCTCGTGGTAATGCGTGGCGAACAGGGTACGCACGCCCCCCTCCCTGCGCCCGGCCAGATTTTCGACAACG
This sequence comes from Desulfovibrio sp., assembly GCA_031271265.1. Classification (GTDB taxonomy): domain Bacteria; phylum Desulfobacterota; class Desulfovibrionia; order Desulfovibrionales; family Desulfovibrionaceae; genus Frigididesulfovibrio. The sequence continues at coordinate 61,279 of JAISWB010000049.1, forward strand.
GCCCAGGCCAGGGAAAGCCCGTCAAACGTGCTGGTGCCGCGACCGATCTCATCCAGGATAACCAGGCTTTTGGGGCCGGCCTGACGCAGTATCCTGGCCGTTTCCATCATTTCCACCATAAAGGTGCTCTGCCCGGCGGCAAGGTTGTCCGAAGCCCCGACCCGTGAGAAGATGCGGTCGCTTATGCCTATCCCGGCTTTAGCCGCGGGCACGTAGCAGCCCATCTGGGCCAGGACGGCAATGACCGCTGTCTGGCGCAGTACGGTGGACTTGCCGGCCATGTTCGGCCCGGTGATGATGAGCATGCGCCGTTGGTCGTCCATGTGCAGGTCGTTGGCGACAAACCCCGCCGGTCCGCAGACGGCCTCGATAACAGGGTGCCGTCCCTGTTTTATGGCGATGTCTGTTCCGCTGTGCAGTTCAGGGCGCGTCCAGTTGCGTTTGTGCGCACACTCCGCCGCGCTCTGCCAGAAGTCGAGGGCGGCCGCAGCCTCGGCCGCAAAAAGAATGCGCGGGTGCATCTCCGCCACCTGTCGGCGCAATTCCTGAAACAGCGCGTACTCCAGTTTTTTCCCACATTCGTCTGCGCCGGTGATTTTTTCTTCCAGTTCCTTGAGTTCCGGGGTGACATAGCGCTCGGCATTGGCAACTGTTTGCCGGCGCGTGAAATGTGTCGGTATGGTCTTACCCTCGGCCTTGGCCAGTTCAAAATAGTACCCGAAGACGCGGTTGAAGCCCAGTTTGAGCTTAGGCAGGGCATTAGCGGCCTGTTCCCTGCTCAAAAGAGCCTTGATCAGATTTTCGCCGTGATTCATAAGTTCCAGTATTTCGTCAAGTTCCGCATTGAACCCGGCATTGAAAATGCCTCCTTCCGTCAGGGTAAGGGGAGGTGGATCGCGCAGGGCACCTTCGAGTTTCGCAGCCAGATCGTCAAGACTGTCCCAATTGCGGTACAGTTCGGCCGCGCGCGGGGGCAGGGCGTTCATGTCCGCGCTTTCTTTCCCCGGCGGAGGCGTTTCCAGCGCACGGCGCACCGCTGTGAGCCCGGACAGGCTTTTGCCGAGGGCGGCCATGTCCCTGGGGCTCGCTCTCCCCAAGATCACCCGCGTGCTCAGACGCTCCAAGTCGTAAACGGACTCCAGCGCGGCACGCAGGGCCATGCGCGTATGCCCGCGTTCAAAGAAAAATTCGACGACATCCGCGCTCTGTTTGATGCGTTCGGCATCCCGCCAGGGCCGGCGCAGACGTTCTTCCAGCAGCCTGCCGCCCATGGGCGTAAGCGTTTCATCCAGCACGCGGAGCAAGGTGCCCGCCCCTTTTTTGCCGTCCAATCTGCGGAATATTTCCAGATTCCGCTCCGTAATTTCGTCGATGATCAGGTGTTTCCCCAAGTTGACGGGCACGAACGCTTTGAGGTGTGGAAACTCTTGTTTCTGGGTGCGCATGATGTAGGACAGCAAGGCTCCGCAGGCGCGCGCCAGTTCTTCTTTGCCGTTCAGTCCGACCGCGCCGAGGTCTTTGATGCCTTGCGCCTCGAAAATACGTTTTTCCGCGCTGTTCAGATCAAAATACGTGCGTACCGGCACCCTGACCGGGACAATCTCCGCAGGCAGGGACTTGACGGGAATATCGGCTTTTTCGTCGGGGAGATCGGGAATCAGCAGTTCACGCGGCTGCATTTTCAGCACCCACTGCATAAGCTCGTCGCGATTTTTGCTGTACAAGCCGGACCATTCGCCTGTCGAATAGTCCAGCCAGGCAAAGCCGCCCACGGATTTTTCCGCGTCCCGGTACAGCGCGCCCAGATAATTGTGTCCCTTTGCCTCCAGGCCCATGTCTTCAATGATCGTGCCCGGGGTCAGAATTCTGGACACGGTCCGCTCAACCAGTCCCTTGGAACTTTTGGGGTCACCAGCCTGATCGCATATCGCGACGTTGAAGCCCTGCTCAATGAGCTTGCGCGCATAGGAGAGGTACGCATGATGGGGAACGCCGCACATGGGTACGGGAAATTCGGCGTTGGGGTTGCGGCTGGTAAGGGTAATCTGCATGGCCTTGGCCGCAACCAGGGCATCGTCGAAAAAAAGTTCGTAAAAATCACCCATGCGGTAAAAGAGCAGGGCATTCTCGCAACGGCGCTTTATCTCCAGGTATTGCGCGAACATGGGCGTCAGCCGTTCCGCCGGGATGTGCGGGGCCGGGTGAAGGGGAGGGGTGGACTGCGGAGATTCCATCATACGCGCAATAGCCAGTCGGCGCCCGGCATCAAGCCGAGTGTGCATTGCCGCGCCGCGAGGCAGTTTTCGAGATGAACATGCCCGGCCGGTTGCCGGGCAGATGCCCGCCGCCGTGGTACGGACACTGACCGTCTGCGCCGGAACAGATGCAGAACGGAAAAGATTCGGACGGATCCGTTCCCCGGCTGCCCTGTTGCGGCGCGTATGCCGTACTGCCGATATTCACGCATCGCGGCCGGAGGCGAAGGTGCATCCCGCCTGCCGGAACGGCGCCGGGGAACGGATGGAGATACGCTTTTCAGGCGTTGCCGGGTGTTTCCGAGGCTTCGGCAACTGCCGGAACAGCTTTGACCTCTTTGGCCAGTTCGGCGCGCAGGCGGTTGACTTCTTTTTCCAGGGTGCGGACCGCGCGTTTGCTGCCCATAAGCGTACAGCCCAGGCGCAGACGGTCGATAAAGAGCATGAGAACAGCAAAAAGCATGCCCAGACCGAAGGCGGCAAGCACCACAAAGTAGAACGGAATCGCCTGCCCTTGCCAACTCAAGCCCTTATAGTACAGATCGAATTTTAGTTGCAGGTCTGTTCCGAGGGCCGCGCTGTTCTGTACAAAAAAAATCAGCCCGGTGATGAAAATAACCAGCAGCAGCAAAACTTTGATAAAGCGCATGTGGGTCCTCCCTTGTGTGCGGCGCATACGGCGCCGTCAGGCAAAATACTTTTTCAGTGCGCAGTATGTGCTGTGAAGATGCTCGGGTATAACACGCACCTCATCCATGACCGCCATAAACGATGAATCGCCGTTCCATCGGGGCACCAAGTGAAAATGCAGGTGTTCGCGGATGCCTGCGCCTGCCGCTTCACCCAGATTGAGCCCGATGTTTATGCCGTGCGGCGAAAAATGCTCTTCCAGAACTCCTGCGCAACGCTGCAAAAGCGTCATGGCTTCGCCTGCCTCATCCATGCCCAGGTCGCGAATGTGCATCACATGCCGGTAGGGCGCGACCAGCAGGTGTCCGTTGTTGTACGGATACTTGTTCATGACTACAAAGTTCCGCATCCCGCGATGGAGTATCAGTCGTTCTTCATCTTCATCCTTGAGCTCCGGCAAACAGAATACGCAGCCATCGGCTTTCGGCCCCAAAATATATTGGATACGCCACGGGCACCAAAGCTGCTTCATCAGAAATTCCTTTATTGCCCCATATCCATGCCGAGCAATCCCATAATCAAAGCTGAGATAAACCAGGGAAAAACGTTCATCGTGCTCACCTCATAATTGCCGGCCGGCCGATCTCCGGTCCCCGATCTGCCTGCCGACATTCCGGCCTTCGGATCCCTCCGGCGCGGCCTCGGCCCTTACGTTCTTATGCCTTTGCGATTTTATGCCCTTATGTCTTTGTCTTTGTGCCTTAGTGCCAGTGCCCCTGGTGCCCTGTACGCGGCGTAGGCAGTATACGCCGTCAAGGGTGTTATGGCAATACGCAAATGCTGAAATACGGCGGCAATCATCCGCTGTGTCGTCCGCATTCCGATGCCCGCCCGCACAAGATATCCAATCCGTGGCCGATTTCGTCGATGACGCACAGCAGGCATTCCCGCACGGCTGTCGGGCTGCCCGGCAGGTTGATGATCAGGGATCCGCCGCGGATGACGGCCGTTGCCCGACTCAGCACGGCCCGGTGCGTTTTTTCCAGGCTCGCGGCCCGCATGACTTCGGGAATGCCGGGACAAAGGCGTTCAGCCGCGTCCAGCGTGGCTTCGGGCGTGACATCGCGGGGAGAAAAGCCCGTGCCGCCCGTCGTCAGAATAAGTTCCGCCCTTCTTTCATCCGCCAGCCGTTTCAGTTCCCCGGCAATACGCTCCCGCTCATCGGGAAGGATCGCGTAATGTACGGTTTCGTAGCCTTTGCTTTTAAGGATTGCCGCGGCTTCCGGGCCTGCGAGGTCTTCACGTTCGCCGGTAAACCCTTTGTCGCTTATGGTCAGAACCGCCGCCTTGTACATGTTTCATTCTCCCTCAAGGACGTGCATTTCGTCGCCGACGCCGACTGTGCCGCCCCGCAGCACTCCGGCAAATACCCCTTGGGTGGGCATGATACATTCACCCATAGTCTGAAAAATCCGGCAGGGTCTGCTGCATTCCTTGCCGATTTGCGTGATTTCAAGCAGGGCATCGGCGCAGGACAGGCGCGTCCCTACCGGCAATCCGGCAAAGTCTATGCCGGAGGCTACGATGTTTTCGCCGAAGCATCCGTAACTGACCGGAGCCCCTCTGGCGCGGAACTTTTCGGTCTGTTCGTACGACAGCAGACTGACCTGACGCCGGCCCGCTCCCGCATGGGCGTCCCTGTCCAGGCCGTGGTTCGCGACCAATGTTGCCGAGTACACATTTGTTTTGGGTGTGCCTTTTTTGCTGCTTATGCAGACAGCCTTGATTTCGCCCATATCGTCTCCTTGATGTCTGATTGCAAAAACAACAAGCAGAAGTTTGTGATATTTTTGCAGGATTGTCAGCTGAAAAACGTGGTTTCCAACCTACTCACGCCGCCGGAGGCGGCACAAAACCAGGCGGGTTTTGTAGAGTTTACTTTTGCAGGTAATCCTCAGCCGCCTATGCTGTGCATCAAAAAACGTTGTCGGAAATTTTCCTGCGCAACGCCCCCGAACGCGTGCCCCGCCGGTTTTTCCATGATCGCCTTGCGCAGGGCCGCGATGATTGCGGCATCGTTTGCGCCGCTGCGCAAAAGAGGTTTGAGTTCCACGCCGGCGTCGCGGTGCAGACAGCTTTTGAGGAAGCCCCCTGAGGTCAGGCGTATTCTGTTGCACCGCGGGCAGAACATGTTGCTGACGGCAGAAATAAAGCCTACGCTCCCGGCGTGGCCGGGCACACGGAAGTAGTTCGCCGGGCCGTTCCCGGCGACGCCGTCCAATGCCGACAGCGGCCCGAAGTCCCGTTCAATCGCTGCGTGTATCTCGTGCGGAGGGACGCCTGTGCAGGCCGCGCCGAGACCGACGGGCATAAGTTCGATAAAGCGTATATGGTAGCCGTTCTCCAGGGCGAAACGCGTCAGATCCGGCAAATCGCAGTCATTGTAGGTTCTCAACGGCACCACATTGATCTTGACGGTTATCCCGGCCTTTGCGGCGGCGGCCATAACCGGCAGCACCTGCTCGGGCCCGGCCTGCGTTCTGCTCACGGCGGCGTAATGTTCGGGGTTCAGGGAATTCAGACTGAAATTGATGCCGCTTACACCTATGTCGGCCAGTTCTTCCACATACGGGGCAAGCAGGGTCCCGTTGCTGGTCAAAGTAACCTGATCGACGCCGGGCATGCGTTTCAGGCGGCGGATAAAAGCAACCGCGCCTTTGCGGCACAGCGGTTCGCCGCCGGTAATCTTGAAGCGCCGTATGCCAAGTCCGCTCATGAGCAGGCACAGGCGCAACAGTTCCTCGTAGGTCGGCAGTTCACAGTGCGGCATATACACCGCCCCGTCAGGAGGCATACAGTACACGCAACGGAAATTGCAGCGGTCCGTAAGCGACAGGCGCAGGTAGTCGATTACGCGTCCGTGGGCGTCAATCAACCCTGTTTTCGCCTGCGGCATCGCATTATCGCGGTCGGGGCGCTGTATAGTCACCGCTTTTGCCGCCTGTTTTCCGCAAAAGCCGTATTCCGGATATTTCCATGCCCTTATCCGCGGCTTTGCACATGTCGTATATGGTGAGCAGAGCAACCGAAACGCCGGTGAGCGCTTCCATTTCCACCCCCGTTTGTCCCGTTGCCCTGACGCTGCACCGGACGCGTATGCCGGTATCCTCGGGAAACAGATCCACCTTGCAGCCTGCAACAGGCAGTGGGTGGCACAGGGGAATAAGGTCAGCAGTGCGCTTCAATGCCGTAATCCCGGCCAGTTGCGCCGTTGTCGACACATTGCCTTTGGCGCAGGAACCTTCCTGCACCTGCCGCAGGGCGGTTGCAGACATGGCGATGAAGCCTTCGGCCTCGGCCGTGCGGTGCGTAGTCTGCTTGTCCCCGACATCCACCATCATCACGTTGCCTTGGGCGTCGACATGGCTCGACATCGGTGTTCTCCATATTATAGGGAACTGACGAATTTCCAGAACGCCGGCCGGTTGCGTTCTCCGGGCAGGCGCCTGCCCGGCAACACAACTGCCGGGTCGGAGGGTAAGAGAGTAAGCCTTCTGCCTTCAGCGCGCAATACTTTTCACGGCCGACTAACCCCTTAACCCGCTGACGGGTCGGTGTGGATCGGTCAATTCATGTGCTGCCTACGCCGGTCAAGATAATGTGCTCTCGACAGCTCGAGACAGCACAGTTGACAGGTTCCTGCAAAAAGAGCAGATTTTTGTCTGCCGCCGGCGGCCGGGGTAGTTTTGCAAAAAAAGCCGTAGCGCCGGGAGAGGAGAGCGTCATGCAGATAGAATATCTACTGTTACCGCAACATGAACGAAAAAGTCCTCCGCCGCAAGGCACTGTTCTCTCTTTCGGCATGTTGAGAACCAATCATATGTTTGTGATGGAGTATGCCGACGGTGCTTGGCACAACGCCCGCATCGTCCCTTATGCTCCTTTTTCCCTGATGCCTGGTTCCATGTGTTTCCATTACGGCCAGTGCTGTTTTGAAGGCGTCAAGGCTTTCAAGCACGACGACGGAGAAATTTATATCTTCCGGCCGGATCAAAATGTTGCGCGCATGAACCATTCCGCCGAGGTGCTGTGCATGCCCTCTGTCCCGGTTGATGTGCAACTTGACGCCATCCACCGTCTGGTCGACGTGGAAAGGGACTGGTGTCCGTCGGAGCCGCAGTCTTCACTGTACATCAGGCCTTTTATGTTCGCTGTACAAGATTCTTTGGGAGTCAAACCCAGTGCAACATTGATTTATTGCATCATACTTTCCCCAAGCGGAGCGTATTACAAGGGCGGCTTCAACCATGCCGTGCGGCTGCTCATTACGAAAAAATATCATCGCGCCGTTTCCGGCGGCACCGGGTCGGCCAAGGCCGCAGGCAACTATGCCGCGTCCATACGGCCGCAGATTTACGCGCAGAGTTTCGGCGTGGACCAGGTGCTTTACCTCAGTGCGGACAATACCTATGTTGAAGAAGTCGGCACCATGAACCATTATCATGTGCTGAAGGACGGTACGTTCATCATTCCCGAGTTCAGCGACTCCATACTCCGCGCCGTAACCTCGGTGTCGGTACTGGAACTGGCCGCGGCCGGCAAAATCAAGGCGCGCCGGGAAGTGGTGCGCCTGGACGCGTTTATTGACGGCATACGTTCCGGAGACATCATCGAAGCAGGCGGATTCGGGACGGCCGCCGTCGTCAGCCCTGTAGGGGGTTATGTTTTTGAAGACGGCACGGAACTGGTTGTAGGCGACGGGGGGATAGGAAAACACTCACGCGGGCTGTATGAACTGTATACATCAATACAGACCGGTAAGGCGCCGGCGCCGCAAGGATGGTTGAGCAAGGTTCCCCGTCATTGAAGAGGGGAGTGCCGTACCGGGAATGTTTCCGCTTATGAACTCCGTGCAAGGCGATGGACCGATGTAGCTGGGTGTCGTCCCGAAGCGGGAGCGACCGGCCCGGCGGAGCGTTCAGCGGAGCAGGGCGGAAATGCTTTTGAACGCAGGCGCGGTTGCACTTTCAAGCAGTTCAAACAGTATCTGCTCGCAGGTGACGATCAGGGAGCCTTCGCGTTCCGCCCGTTTCAAGGCTGCTTTCTTGTCGTATGTTCTGCGCGACCCGGTGCAGTCCGCCGTGAAAAGAACGCCGTAACCTTCCGCCAACAGGTCCGTTGCCGTCTGCAAGACGCAGACGTGCGCCTCAGCTCCGCAGAGAATAACGTTTTTGCGGTTCACAGATTGCAGCGCATTGCGGAAGCCCTCGCTGCCCCAGCAACTGAAGGTCATTTTTTCGCAGGGTAAGGCGTCGCCCGTCACTTCTTTGATCTCCGGCACCGTGTCCCCGAGTCCTTTGGGGTACTGGCGGCTGATGATGACGGGAACCTTCAACTCCTTGAGGCCGGCCAGCAGTATCCGCGAGGAACGCAGCAGTTCAGTCGGCTCGTGTATGGCCGGTATGAGCCGTTCCTGATAATCAACGGCAACGGCGACGACGGTATCGGTATGAATGCGCATGGTTTCAACTCCTTGATGTGATGTGCGCTTTGTACACGTTTTGCGGAGAGAAGACAAGGTTGGGCGTTCCCCGGCCGGGCAGATGCATAGTGGCACAAGCCCCTGCATCATCAAAGGAAACCGTCCGGGGATACTGATATAAATATCAAATACTTCACTATGTTATCAATTTTCACTAAATTTTCTCTCGTTCTCGCGGCAAGCCCGTTCTTCATAACCGTTATGAGCAGCCCGTGAAAATTTTTTATTATCTGAGTTCCTATATCAGCCATCTTACGGCCGGCCTGGAGTACCTGGAGTGTCTCCGCGCCTTGGGACACGATACGCGCGGCAACATCGCGGAAGGAGCAGATGCGCCTGCATCGCTTCGGATGCTGTCGGAAAATGACGATCTGTGTCATTTTGCGCGGCAGGCCGATACGGTGATCCTGCATGACGACCCGCTCAATTTTGAAAATATTTTCGCAGCATTGCCCTTTTTGGAAAAAAAACGATGCATTGCCTTCGTCCCTTGGGAAAACGAACTGCTCAGCCCGCTGTTTATACCGTTTCTGCAACGGGTGAACGAGGTGTGGACTTGTTCCGAGTTCAGTCTGGCCGCCATCGCTCCGCATGTACATCGCTGTGCGCTTTTGCCGCATCTGGTGCGGAGGGCGGGCAAAGCGGACCTGCCGTGGTACCGTGCGTGGCTGAGCGAACGCGGCGCGCAGGACGACTTCATTTTCCTTTCCGTGCTGGATGCCGTCAACCCGCGCAAAAATCTGCGCGGTCTGCTTACGGCCTTCAGTATGTTGCACAGGCACACGCGTAAGCCCGTACGTCTGCTTGTCAAGCAATATCGTGTGGACTTGGATGTGGGAAGTGTGGCAGGCGTGCTGAATTTACCGGAAACGCTGCCTGCCGAGCGCATGGCGGCCTTGTATGCCGGTTGCGGAGCGTATGTGAGCGCCCATCATGCCGAAGGCTGGGGTTTGGGGTTGTCCTCTGCCATGGCTTACGGAAAGCCGGTCATTGCCACGGCATATTCCGGCAACATGCAGTTTATGAACGAGCGGAACAGCATACTGATACCCTATGTCACGGCTCCGGTGTCGGAGGAGATGATTGCGCGCATCCCGTTGTTCACGGCCGATATGCGTTGGGCGGAGCCGGACATGGACGCCCTGGTTGAGGCCATGCGCAGGGCGGCTGAAGGACGCTTGCCGCCGGACCTACCCGCGCACGCGGTGGAGATTACCCGAACCTACGGTCCGAAGCGCATCCGCGCCCGCCTGCAGGAATTGTTGAACAAGCGGATGTAGGGGAAGACTCGGCGTACAGGGAAGGGGCGGCAGGCAGTCGATCCCATGCCGGAACGCTTCTTTGTCGCAGCCCGCAACTAAAAAGAAATTCTTGACACTTGCGGCAAGCCTGTATAGCTGTTTATCAATATCGGACGCTTGAGACGCTCCGGCAATGCGGACGGTGCGGGAATAGTTCAATGGTAGAGCGCAAGCTTCCCAAGCTTGAAGTTGCGGGTTCGAATCCCGTTTCCCGCTCCAGCATTTCACAGCAGCCGCGTTTGGTAGGGAATGCGCGTGAGTTCCATTTTACTCTTTGATGACGGAAAATTTCAAGGCGCAGCAAACTCAATCCCGATGCGGGGCCAGATCGTAAGCCAATGAATACAGGTGGTGAAAAATATTCACATACTCGACCGTCACGTCCGGCGGAACCGTAATGCGCAACGGGGCATAATTGAGGATGCCCTTGATCCCCGCGCCGACCAGGTAATCGGCCATACGTTGCGCGTGTTCCGACTGGGTCGCAATCACGCCGATTCGCACGTTTTTGTTCCGAATTCGCTCCTTCAAATGTCTGGTACACACGACTTCAAGGCCGGCAAACGCTTCGCCTATTTTGAAAGGATCACAGTCGAACGCGCCGATTATCCGGAACCCCCGCCGCACAAACTCCCGATGTCCTATAATGGCCTTGCCCAGGTTGCCGACGCCGACCACCACGCAGTTCCATTCCCGGTCTATACCCAAGGACCGTGAAACGGCGCTGATGAGGTCATCTACGTTATAGCCGACGCCGCGTATGCCGAATTCTCCGAAATAGGTGAGATCCTTGCGCAACTGTGAGGCGTTGACTCTGCAAGCCTCGGCCAGTGGTCCGGATGAAACAACAGTAACACCTTCCCGCTGCATCTGTTCCAGTACCTGCAGATACACAGCAAGTCGCTCAATGGTGATTTTCGGTATGCGTCCGTGCTTTGCCGACATGGTTTTCATCCGAAGGTCACGCGTTCTTCCGCGCGGCCTTCGGTTTGCAGTATCGCGCATCAAACGGCGCGATTCTCATTTACAGGGCTTTGGACAAGGGGTTGACAAACAGCAGGATCATGTTGACCACCAAGGCATAAATGGCCAGCGATTCGATGAACGCGAGGCCGAGTATCAAAGTAACCATCAGTTTGCCGCCGGCTTCCGGGTTGCGTGCCGTGCCTTCACAAGCGGCTTTGAGCCCGAGCCCCTGGCCGATGCCGCAACCGGCAGCGGCCACGGCCATGCCTATTGCGGCGGCAAGATAGCTGAGACCCACCGCGCCGCTGTCCATATAGCGTACGGCAGCCTGACTTTCCGCAGCATAGGCTATCCCGCATAGAAGCGGAAAGACGGCAAGGCCGAGGCAGAAGGTAAAAACTTTGCGCATGTAACAACTCCTTGAGTTATAATTGTGGTCGTTGCGACCGTTCCCGCGGTACAATGCTTCAGATCTCAAAGGAATTTCCGATGACACGGACGGGAAACTCCAGGCCCGATCAATGGGCGTGTTCCATGGCGCCCTGCAGATAAATCATGGTCAGCATGTAAAAAATGAACGCCTGAAGGCACTTGGCAAGCAGAAACAGAAAATAGGAGGGCAATGTCGACGCCAGGGGGGCCATGGAAAAAAAGAGCAGAAGCACGATTTCTTCTCCTCGAATGTTGCCGAACAGACGCAAGGTCAGCGAAAGCGGCCGCGCGCAATGGCTGACCACCTCAATCGGCAGCATCAGCGGCGCCAGAGCAGGCATGGGCCCCATGAAGTGCTTGATGTACTTCGGTCCCCAGGAACGCAGGCCGACATAGTTGTAATAGATGAAAACGAACAGCGCCATGGCCGCGTTGGTGTTGATGTTCGCCGTCGGGGCATCGCAGAAAGGCAGCAGCCCGAGCAGATTCTGGGCTAGGATGAAAAGAAAGATACCGCACAGCAGAGGAAAGATTTTTCTGCCTTTTTCGCCTACCGTGGCGACTGTGAAGTCTTCAAGTCCTCCGATCAGGACTTCCATGAAATTCTGCAACCCCGTGGGCACAAGTTTCATTCTGCCGCGCAGCAGGAGGCCGACGGTAAAAAGCGCGGCCATAGCGCACCATGTGTAAAAAACATGCTTGTACTCTTCGGGAACGCCCAACAGGGCGGAGAGTATGACCGGGTGTTCCATGGCTTCAGGCCTCCTTGAAAGATTTACCCGACATTTGCAGCAGACTCCACACGACTATGCCCACGACAGTCGAGCCGAGCCCCAAGAGCAGGGGAATCGCAGGCAAGCTGCAGGGAATCAGAAGCAGATACAGAGCGATTCCGGTCAGGACGAGCCGGGCGCAGAAACCGAAAAAAAGCCTGAGATGCAATGCAACGGTAAAACGCTCGGACATGTGCGCCTGAACGAAACGGGCGCTGTGCAGAAAGTTGAGGACGGATATTGCCGCTCCCGCGCCGAAAGCCAAGGGCACCGGACTCCAGACGAACAGCACGGCTCCGAGCGAACAGGCCGCACCTGCCGCGAGGATCAGGGCGCGCAGGATGCCGCGTAATGCAGGTGAAGCAAAGCAGGGAGGCGGCAGGCGGCGTTCAATGCCGCCGCGCAGGCCGGTATACATGCGCGGGAAGGGGATCATTTCCGCTCCGTTTCATCCTTTTGCCGGTTTGCCGCCAACTTTTTTGCGTCTAAATACACGTTTCTGAAGCCGGACACAATACCGAGAAACATAAAAATCCCGCTGCACCAGGGAAAACTGTCGAGCCAGACATCCAGACCGTAGCCGATGGCCGTGCCGGCGATTATACCGCTGACCATGTGCAGGCCGACGGTTCCCGCTCTGGACAGGTCGTCCAGAAAATGTTTGTCCACTCCCGCGAATATTCCGGAAAGGCGCATGTGCATATAGTCCTTGAACGCCGCCGCTGAAAGAAGCAGCCCTCTTTTGTTTTCGCCGGCGTATCAGCGTAAACGCTAGCAGAAGAGCGAGGAGCGGTCAAGCTTCATCAAAACGATATGTTGAAAAAATGCGTAGTTATAAATAAAAATGCGCAACGGCACCCATCCTCGAATTAGGCTGTTGACAGCGCAGCAGGCGCGGACTATTTTCAAGCACTTTTCAAGCCGAACGTTTTCGGCAGACCGCGAACACTCGGCAAAACGCGTCCACGGCGATACGGAGGCATTATGGCCAAGGCTGTTACGGACAACGAGTTTGAAAAAGATGTGCTCAATTCGCCGATACCGGTTCTCGTCGACTTCTGGGCGCCTTGGTGCGGTCCCTGCCGCGCCGTCGGACCGGTCATTGAAGAACTCGGCAGGGAATACGAGGGCAGGGTGGCCGTGTTGAAAATTAACGTGGACGACAACCCGGCCGCTGCCGGCAATTACAACATCCGCTCTATACCTACTCTGATCCTCTTCAAGAACGGACAGGTCGTCGAACAGGTTGTCGGCGCCGTTTCGAAAAACAGCCTGAAAGATCTCATTGAACAGAAGGGCCTTGCCGGATGAGACGTTGTGACGCCGCGGTCGTCGGGGCCGGCCCGGCAGGCGTTGCCGCCGCCCTGTACTTGGCCAGATTCGGCGTAAACACCGTCTTGGTGGAAAAGTCGGCACCGGGGGGGTTGCTGCTGACAACTTTCGAGGTGAAAAACTACCCCGGCTTTCCGAAAGGCATCAAAGGGTATAAGCTTGCGGATTTGTTGTCGTATCATATTCAACCCTACTCCAATCTGACCCATGTCCGCGCCGAGGTCACGGGATTGCGCCTGGAAGGCCGACACATGGTCCTCACGGTTGACGAAGACAGACTGGAAGCGGACTGTGTGGTTCTCTGCTGCGGAGTCGGCTACCGCAAACTGGGGCTTCCCGATGAGGACAGGCTGCTCGGTAGGGGCCTTTCGCATTGTGCCATGTGCGACGGCCATTTTTTCCGCGGCCGCAGGATCGGAGTGGTCGGCGGCGGCAATTCGGCGCTGGAGGAATCGCTGTATTTGACGAAAACCGTTGCCGAACTGCACCTCATTCACCGCCGCGCCGCCTTCCGGGCCGCCCCCGTGTATGTGGACAAAATCAAGGCCGCGGACAACGTCGTCATGGAATACAACAGCATCGTCACGGCGCTGCACGGCTCCGACAAGCTGGAAGGTGTCACGCTGAAGCGCTTGCCCACGGGTACCGAGGAATTTCTGCCCATCGAAGGCCTGTTCATTTTTATCGGTTTTGAACCGGTCCTGCCTGATCTCCCGGCGGAAATTGTTCGGGACGAACGGGGATTCATCGTCACGGATGCCGAAATGCGCTCCTCCGTCCCCGGCGTATTCGCCGCCGGCGATATTCGCTCAAAGTTGTGCCGGCAGGTGGTGACGGCAGTGGGCGACGGGGCGACAGCCGCAAATGCGGCCAACAGTTACCTGGAACAAGGCAATGCGCGCTAAACTACTGCACATGGCCGCCGTTTGCGCGGCAAGCCTCTTTTTTTCCGCTTGCGGCATCATCGACTGGTTTTATCTGCCCCCGAGCGAAGATACCGCCCAGGAGCTTTTTGAAGCGGGCAATGATGCGGTGCGCGAAAAAAATTATATCGCGGCCAGCGGGTATTTTTCCAAGTTGAAGGACAATTACCCGTTCAGCCCGTATGCCGTTGAAGCCGAACTTTCTCTGGCCGACTGCTATTTTCTGGATGAGGAGTGGATGCAGGCCGTGGACGCCTACAAGGAGTTCGAAGCTCTGCACCCGCGCCACAGGGCCGTTCCCTACGTTCTGTATCACATCGGCATGGCCGACATGAACGGCTATCCTTCCATAGACAGGCCTGCGGACCAGATTGAAGAAGCCTATTCGTATTTTCAGCGCCTGATCGAAAGTTATCCCGGTACGGAGTATGCCGAAGTAGCTGTGGAAAAAATGAAGGAATGCCGGAAAATACTGGCGGAACACGAGCTGTTTTACGCGGATTTTTATTTCCGCATGGGGCGTTACGCCTCGGCTCTGTCCAGGTACAAGACCATAGTGGACAATTTTGCGGACGTACCGGACATCCATGAGCATGCCCGGGAAAAGGCCGATGCCGCCTTCATTCTGAACAGCAGGAAACAGGCTGAAGAAACGCGCCGTGAGCGCGAAGGATCATGGCGCGACTGGTTCCGATGGCTGTAGTGTCATGTCATTCGCAGACTGCATGGACGCCGTTTTGATTTGGAAATCGAATAAGACGGCGTGAGTCGGCTGAAAACCGCGTTTTTCAACCGATGATCCTGCAAAAAGTATCCAAAAAATTTTGTTTGCGAAGCCGCCCCGGCCTGAACCGGGTACACGCGCGCGGTTCCTTGACGCGCATCGGCAACCCATGCCCTGAACAATTTACCTGCCCTTGATGCGCCCCGCCGAACCGGGGACGTCGCCTTCCCGCTACGCCGGGAAAAGCTTCCCCGTCGATATGATCCCCCATACCCCGCATGTGAAAAACCTCCCGGTTATGGAACGGTGCGTCCCCTGAATTTTTCCGCGGAAACTTTCGGGAAAAAGCGCGGACGACGAAAATCCGGCACGACACTTGCATAAAAGCCGGCGGCATGGCATACTGTCGCGCAGACAGACTCCCAAGGCAAGGAATTTTCATGGCCCTCGAACTGAGACAACAGCTTAAACTGACGCAGCAGTTGATCATGACGCCTCAGCTGCAGCAGGCCATCAAGCTGTTGCAGCTCTCGCATATGGAATTGCTGGAAACCGTACAGCAGGAGTTGCAGGAAAATCCTTTTCTTGAAGAATCACTTGAAGAAACACCACAACTCGCGGAAGAACGACGCAACGACCGGGAAGAGGACCGCGATGCTTATACCGTCGAGGCGGCGCGCAATGCAGACTGGGAAGATTACCTCGGCGAATTTTCAAGCACAACGCGGCAATCTTCCGTTCGCGAGTTCGAAAGCCCCGAAGACGGCGCCGGATTTGAAAGCCGCTTTGCCGGCAAGCCGACTTTGGATGGTCACCTGGGCTGGCAGTTGCACCTTTCCAAGCTTACGGAACAGGAAAAAAGCATAGGTGAAGCCGTCATCGGCAACCTGAATTCATCCGGCTACCTGCAAACTTCGGCAGAGGAACTGGCCGCCCTTGCGGGAACGGATACGGCCGCAGTGGAGCGTGTGTTGAAGACAATCCAGCGTTTCGACCCGGTGGGCGTTGCCGCGCGCACGCCGCAAGAATGCCTGACCGTCCAGCTTGAAGTCATGAACTATCAACGCGACCCGATTCTGCTTGCCCTGGTCACCGAACACCTCGGAGATCTGGAGGCGAAGCGCTACAAACCCCTGTTGCGCAAGTTCAAACTCACCCCGGAAGACCTGAAAGAGTATCTGGACATCATCCGCAGTCTGGACCCCATGCCCGGCGCAGGCTTCGGGGGGGGAGAACCTACCTATGTCGCCCCCGATGTCTATGTCTATCGCATGGATGACGAATTCATTATCGTCCTGAACGAAGATGACCTGCCCAAGCTTCAGCTCTCCTCGCTGTACGAAACCGGCCTGAGGGCCGCAAAAGACGCCGATAAGGAATATTTCCAGGAAAAAATGCGCGCGGCTTCCTGGCTCATCAAGAGTCTCCACCAGCGCCAGAGAACGCTGTACAAGGTCATGGAAAGCATAGTCCGCTTCCAGAAAGATTTTTTCATGCACGGCGTAGCATACCTTAAACCATTGATTCTCAAAGATATCGCCGAAGACATCAACATGCACGAGTCTACGGTCAGCCGCATTACTTCCAACAAATACGCGGCAACACCCTTCGGTATCCATGAATTGAAGTTTTTCTTCAACAGTGCGCTTTCCGTGGACAACGGCAGCGATGTCGGCTCGGAGAGCGTGAAAGCGCTGCTGAAACAGCGTATTACGTCTGAAGACCCCGAGGAACCCCTGAGCGATGAACAACTCGGCGAACTTCTTAAAGAAGAACTTAAAGTTAACATCGCCCGCCGCACAGTGGCAAAGTACCGCACCGCCTTGGGGATAGCCTCGTCATCCAAAAGGAAAAAATATTTTTAGGGCCGACAACGGAGGATAGATGATGAATATCGCGCTGACATTCAAAAATTTTGAACCTTCGGATCACCTGCGCCGCTACGCCGAACGCCGTTTTCAAAAACTGGAGCGCTTTCTGCACAACAGCGAAGGTACGGACATGACCGTTGTGCTCACCGTGGACAAATTCCGACACAAGGCCGACGTGCAACTGACCGGTGACGACATCTCCGTTTCCGCCGTGGAACAGTCTTCAGATATGTACGCCACGGTTGACTTGGTTCAGGATAAACTCGAAGCACGGCTGAAAAAACACAATGACCGCATGAAGGAAAAACGCCGCGAAATACGTCGGAAGCTTGACGACACCCTCAAGGCTATGCCTCCGATGGACGATCTCGACGCTCCGGCCGCTGTGATCGTGACGGAACGTGTCGAGCCCAAACCCATGTACGCAGAAGAAGCAGCCCTGCAACTCGGCCAACGGGACGACGTAGTGCTCATTTTCCTGAACGCCGAAACAGACCGCATCAATGTGCTGTACAGACGCAAAGAAGGCGGCTTCGGGCTCATCGACCCCGGAAAATAAATAACGGCGGGCAACGGCGCGGGGCAGGGGAGCCGCGCCGGCCCGCCCCCGTTTCATCCCCTGAAAAACACAACCCGCAGCCATGACATCGGATACAACACCCGGCTCTCCGGCAGCGGACACAGCAACCAAACCCGCAGCCGTCATCATCACCGGCCTGTCCGGTTCCGGTAAAAGTACCGCCTTGTCCGTCTTCGAAGACTTGTCGTTTTTTACCGTGGACGGATTGCCTGCACGCTTCGCCGCACCCATGGCGGACATGATCGGCGGGGAAATACCCGGCAAATACAGAGGTATCGCCTTGGGCATGGATCTCAGGCAAAGCGGCTTTACCGACGAATTCACAACGGCCCTGCCCGAACTGGCAAAACGCGGATTTGCCCCCTACGTGCTGTTTTTTGAAGCAGGCAACGATGTGCTGCTCAAACGCTACGCCACCACCAGGCGGCCGCATCATCTGGAAAAAGAAGGTCTGGGCCTGGAACAGGCCGTGGACATGGAACGGCACAGACTCCGCCGCTTACGGAAAAGCGCCGATATGGTGGTCGATACCTCGGACTATTCCATTCACGACCTGCGCCGCGTCATCCTCAACAAATGGAAGATGCTGAGCTCCCAAACGCGGACCCTCAAAATTCACCTCATTACCTTCGGCTTCAAATACGGCATCCCAGCCGAAGCCGACATGCTTTTCGACCTGCGCTTCCTCCCGAATCCCTACTTTGTCCCGGAACTCAAATCCCTGTCCGGTCTGGATGCCCCCGTCGCCGATTTTGTCCTAAACAACGAACCGGGCAGGGCGTTCTTCACAAAGCTCAAGGACTTCATGAGTTTTATCCTCAGGCAGTTCGAACAGGAAGGCCGCTACAGGCTCACAGCGGCCGTCGGATGCACCGGCGGCAGGCACAGATCCGTGGCAATCGCCGAAGCACTCGCCGCCGTTTTCAAAGCTGAACAATATACCTTCACCCTCGAACACCGCCATCTGGAACTGGGCTGACATATCGGGACGCTGTCCCAATCCTGCCGGGATGCTGCCCGCTCCCTCAACAGCGCACATACATCGGAGAGAGTATCGGAGAAGCCGCAAAGACTTCCGATGCGGCAGGCCGGAGTGTTTGCTTGTAGTAAAGTTAACATAATTTACATTATGGGCATAAAGCCGGGACGAGATGGGTACGCCGAACACGCAACGCCGAGCGCATTGCCGCAAGGCATGTCTGCCCGGCATCACGGTTGTGAAAATGCCCTTCTCTACAGTTGCGAATCGAGTGAAGGTAAAGGTAGCTGATTTGGTTTGCGTGGATCAGTTGACAAATGAGACGGGGTTCGGGGGAAATCATTTCCCTCGGAAAATGCTGTGCTGTAATGTTCGCCTTGCACCTGCTCAGGCCGAGGGTCCGGGACGGAGTCCCGGCGAGGTTTGGGGCAGCGCCCCAATATTCTTATAGTTGGAAAGTTTCACCCAGGTAGACACGCCTGGCTTTCGGGTTGTTGATCAGTTCTTCGGGAGTTCCGTGAACGATGATCAGTCCTTCGTGCATGAGGTAAGCCCTGTCGCAGATACCCAGTGTTTCGCGGACGTTGTGGTCTGTTATGACTATCCCTATTCCGCGTGTTTTCAAGTCTTGGATGAGGGATTGAATATCGTCCACGGCAAGGGGGTCTATGCCGGCAAAGGGCTCGTCGAGCAGGATGAATTCGGGTTCCCGGATAAGGGATCTGGCGATTTCCAGGCGCCTGCGCTCCCCGCCGGAAAGGTGGGCGGCCGGTGAGGCGCTCAGGTGCGCTATGTTGAATTCTTCAAGTAGTTCTTCAGCTTTTTCGCGTTGCGCTGTTTTGTCCAAATTTGTATATTCCAAGATAATGCGCAGGTTATCCATGACCGACAGGCGTTTAAATACTGAACTTTCCTGGGGAAGATAGGAAAGGCCCAGCAGAGCCCGTTCGTGCAGGGGCAGGCCGGTTATTTCCTTCCCGTCCATCAGTACGGAGCCGGAGCCGACTTTCTGGATGCCGATGATCATGTAGAAGCTTGTCGTTTTGCCCGCGCCGTTGGGGCCGAGCAATCCGACGATTTCATGCCTGCGGACTTCCAAGGAAACCCCGCGCACGACTTCACGGTCGCCGTACCATTTGTGCAGTTGCACGGCTTGCAGCATCCCGTCTTTGGGACTCACCGCGCGCTGCCCTTGCCGCCGTTTACCGGAAGCATGCTTCGGGGGCCGGTATTGTCTGTTTTTTCGGGAGTGTAGAAAATCACGCCGGCGTTGTTCAGAACTTCGCTGTGATTATTGCTGAAATAATGCACTATCGTACTGCCGGTTATCACGCTTTGTTTGCCGTCCTGGAGTCTCGGCGCGCCTTCCATGACAAACTTGTCCTGTCTGGCGTAATAGGTAGCCCGTTCACATGTCCCCTGCCGTCCTTCGCTTTTCATGCGCACGTTGCCTTCGGCCGTTATGCGGTCTATCTCGCCGGCTTCCATGCCCTGAGCGTCGGCATCGGCCGGTTTTTTGCCGGATTTGTCGAGATAGACGGTCATTTTCGCGGCCCATAATTCGAAATCGGGCCGTTTAACGTAGACGTTGCCGGAAAATGTTACGATTTGCGCGTCTGCGTCATAATCCATGCGGGCGGAATTGACGGAGGTCGGCACTCTGCCGCGCGCAGCGCTTTCCGCCGCGTACAGCGGATGCAGGAAAACGAGCAGGAGCGCCGAGCACAAAACAACGTGCAGTATCTTGTTTTTTTTCATGCTGAATCTCTATTCAAAATACACTGCAACAGCGCCTTCTGCTGTCACCTGCCTGCGGTCAGGAAACCAGGTAATCGTTTCGGCGCTTCCGCTCAAGCCTTTGCCGCTGAATTTTCCTCCACCGGGAAAATTCATGGATTTTTGCGTACCGTTGTACACCAGCAGTTCACCGTCAAAAGCTTTGTCGTCCTGGGTAATATGCACGTTGTCTATAAAGCGGATAATGCGCGCCTTCTGCTCTATGTTGCCGTTATCGGAACTGATGTGCATAACTTTGCCGTCTTCTTTCATGAAATATGTCAGGCGCGGCTTTTCCACAACAAGTAAATCCTCGCTCTTCTGCAAACCGGCCCATTCGGCTTTCAGCCGCCAGAGTTCCACACCGCCCTCGCCCTGGCTGAGGCTGATGCTTTTCAGGGCAAGGTTCAATGCAGCTTCGTTCTTCAGATCGGAAAGACTGTCTGTGCGGCCCGTTGCATCTTGTCCCGCCGGCGTGTTTCCCGGTAAGACATAATAATACAGGGAAACGCCTGTAAGAGCCGCGCAGACGCAGAGAACGAAAAAAAACTTTTTCAGCAACGCCTGCTCCATGCGGCGAGTACGGCTTCATATTTGCCCTGGGCCATGAGCAGATGACGCACCACCTCGCGTACAGCTCCTTGACCACCTCCGGCAACTGTCACATATCCCGCGATGTCCTTGACCTCCGGCTGGGCGTTGGCAACGGCCATAGGCAGGCCGACCATGTCCATGACCGACAGGTCCACCCAGTCGTCGCCCAGATAGGCAATCTGCTCCCATGAAAGTTGATGTTTTTCTTTAAGTTCTTCCAAGCAGACCTTTTTATCGAGAAACCCGGCGAAGTAGTCGGTAATGCCGAGATCGCGCACCCGCGCGGCCACGGCCGGGGAATCCAGCCCGGTGATGACCGCGATGCGTATGCCCGCTTTCTGCGCTATTTTGATGCCGAGACCGTCCTGAACATTAAAGCGTTTCATAACCTGATTCTGTAAATCGTAATACAGGCCGCCGTCGGTCAGAACCCCGTCCACGTCGAGAATCAGGAGTCGTATGTCGGCGGCAGCCTGTACGGGAAAAAAGCAGGCGCCGGGGTTACCGTTCATAATGTTGCGCTCCAGATGGCGGAAAGCTGCCGCAGAAGCTTCGGCAGGTCGGAAAGTATAAGGCTGTTCGGGCCGTCGCACAAGGCCCTGTCCGGGTCAGGGTGGCATTCCAGGAAGACTCCGTGCGCTCCGGCCGCCGCCGCAGCGCGGGCAAGAAGCGGCACCAACTCCCGGTCTCCGCCGGATGATTCGCCAAGGCTGCCGGGCAACTGGGCGGAGTGCGTGGCGTCCATCACCAGCGGAACCCCTGCTCCGGCCATCAGCCGAAAAGAACGCATATCCACGACCAGATTGTTGTAGCCGAAGGAGGATCCGCGTTCCGTGAACAGGATTTTGCCGTTGCCGGTGGAGCGTATCTTGTCGTGTACCTGCAGCATGTCCTGCGGCGCCAAGAACTGTCCCTTTTTCACATTGACGATGCGTCCGCTCTGTCCGGCAGCCAGCAGCAGCGAGGTCTGCCGGCAAAGAAAAGCGGGAATTTGCAGGATATCCACAGATTCGGCCGTTGCTTCCACATCATTGGTCTCGTGTACGTCCGTGGTCACGGGCAGGCCGCTTGCTTCCCTTACGGAGCGCAGCCATTCCAGACCTCGCTCCAGTCCGGGCCCGCGGAAGCTTTTGAAGGAAGTCCTGTTGGCCTTGTCGCAGGACGACTTGAACACCGCGAGCAGTCCGGCCTGTTCCGCCGCCTCCTTGACGGCGAAAGCGATTTCCAGCGCCAGTTCACGGCTTTCCAAAACACAGGGGCCGGCTATCACGAAACGGCGCGCGCGCAACGCGGCGTACAGGGCATCGCCGGCAAGGCCCGCCGCGCCTGCGGGCATGGGGATTCGTTGTTGCTGAGCCGGAATCGACATACGGTATTAGAGCGGTTGAACTTTGAAAATCCATATCCCCGATGAGGGGTTCCGGGAAAATCATTCCTTGGGAAAATGCTGTCAGGCCGAGGGTCAACGCCCCGACCGCCGGAGGCGTAAAATCAACCTTGGAATTCTTTAGGCGGGCTCTTCGGGGTCCGGCTAAGCCCGCTTTCCGTACCGACCGGCCGCCCGGATAAATTCGCGGAAAAGGGGGTGCGGCTTCATCGGGTTGGATTTGAACTCCGGATGAAACTGGCAGCCCAGAAACCAAGGATGTCCCGGCAACTCAATCATTTCCACCAGTTCTCCGTCCGGGGAAAGACCGCTGAAACTCATCCCGGCTTTTTCCAATGCCTCACGGTAGGCATTGTTGACTTCGTAACGGTGCCTGTGCCGTTCGCTGATCTGCCTGCAACCGTATGCCGCAAAGGCGATGCCGCCGTCGCCGAGCGTGCAGGGGTAGGCGCCGAGGCGCATGGTGCCGCCCTTGTCCGAATGTTTGTCGCGTTTTACCCGTGCCTTTTTGTGGTGGTCATACCACTCCGTCATCAGGTAAATCACCTTGTGCGCGGCGTCCGGGTTGAACTCCTCGGAATCGGCGCCGTCAATGCCGGCGACATTGCGGGCGAATTCAATGACGGCGCATTGCAGCCCCAGGCAAATGCCGAAAAAGGGAATGCCTTTTTCCCGGGCATGTTTGGCCGTGAGAATTTTTCCTTCCACTCCCCGTTCGCCGAAACCGCCGGGCACCAGTATGCCGTCCAGTGAGCTCAGAATGTCTTCAAGCGTATTCGGGGTCACGTCCTCGGAGTTGATGTACTTCAGGACGACCTCGACCTCGTTGGCTATGCCGCCGTGGATAAGGGCCTCGTGCAGGCTTTTGTATGCTTCCTTGAGCGCGACGTATTTGCCCACTATGCCTATGGTGATCGGCCCCTTGAGATCGTCCAGGGTCGAAACCAGGTTTTTCCAAGCGGTCAGAACCGCGTTTCTGGCAGGGAGGCGGAGCATGATGGCCACTTTCTGGTCCAGACCTTCCTCATAGAATTCAAGGGGCAGCTTGTAGATATTGTTCACATCCACGGACGAGAATACGGCATCCTCGTCCACATCGCAGAACAGGGCGATCTTGCGCTTCAATTCGCGGGAAACGGGCGTTTCACATCGGCAGAGAATGATGTCCGGATGAATGCCTATGCTGCGCAGTTCTTTGACGCTGTGTTGCGTGGGCTTGGTCTTGTGTTCGCCTGCCGCGGCGAGGTACGGCACAAGGGTCAGGTGGATGAAAAGACAGCGGTCCCTGCCCAGATCGCCGCGCAACTGGCGTATGGCCTCCAGAAAGGGCTGACTCTCGATGTCGCCCACCGTGCCGCCGATTTCGACTATGGCCACATCGGTCTTGTTTTCGGCCAATCCGCAAATGGCCAGCTTTATTTCGTCCGTGATATGGGGAATGACCTGCACCGTGCCGCCGAGGTAGTCGCCGCGCCGTTCTTTGCTGATCACGCTGTAATAGATGCTGCCCGTCGTGTAATTGTTCCTCTGGGACAAGGGGGTGCCAAGAAAGCGCTCGTAGTGCCCGAGATCCAGGTCCGTTTCCGCACCGTCGTCCGTGACGAAAACCTCACCGTGCTGGGTGGGGTTCATGGTGCCGGGGTCCACGTTGATATACGGGTCGAGCTTTTGTATGGTGACGCTCAGGCCGCGGGTTTTGAGCAGGGCGCCCAGAGAAGCGGCGGCCATGCCCTTTCCCAGTGAGGAAAGCACGCCGCCGGTTATGAAAATGAATTTTGTTTCCCTCATAGTCCGGCATTCCTGAGGTTGACGCCGGCTTGTCCGCCGGAGTATTGCTTCGGGCCGGAAGTTCCGTTTCCCGCTCCGGAAAGGCGGCCGCGCCCTTTGCGTTGCGGGGCTTTATGTACAATAAGCGGCAAAAAAAAGAAATGAAAATATCGACCTCCCCTACCGGCGCAGCAAAGGCGTCCGCCCGAGTTCTGGTGATCAGCGGCTACGGCGTCAACTGTGAAAAAGAGTGCGCATACGCCGCGCGCAAAGCCGGGGCTGCGGTTGCGGACATTGTTTGTTTTTCCGACTTGGCGTATGGCCGCAGGCGCATCGCCGACTACAACTTCATCATTTTTCCCGGCGGTTTTCTGGACGGGGACGACTTGGGCGCGGCCCAAGCCGCGGCCCAGCGTTGGAAATACGCCGCGCCTGCGCACGGCGCGCCGTTTACCGAACAACTCCTGACGCTGGTGGATCAAGGCGGGCTTATTCTGGGCATCTGCAACGGCTTCCAGCTCCTCGTGAAACTCGGCCTGCTCCCGGCCTTGGACAACAAGTACCTGAAACGCCAGGTTTCCTTGACGCACAATGCTTCCGGCCGTTTCGAGGACCGCTGGTGCCGGTTGCGGGTCAACAGGGAAAGTCCGTGCGTGTTCACGCGCGGACTTGATTTTCTGTACATGCCGGTGCGTCACGGGGAAGGTCGTCTGGTGCCGGCGGATGAGGCATTGCTGCGCAGGCTGCACGCGGAAAAACTCTGTGTGCTGTACTATGCGGATGACCGCGGCCTGCCTACGCAGGAGTATCCCGACAACCCGAACGGCTCGCCCTTGGGGATAGCGGGGCTGTGCGACCCGACCGGGCGCATTTTCGGCCTTATGCCTCATCCCGAAGCCTATAACCACCCTGCCAATCATCCGGGCTGGACGCGCGGGGAAAACGCGCCTTCCGGCCTGACGATCTTTGCCGGCGCTGTGCGCCTGCTCTGCGGGGACTGAGCGCAGCGGCGCGGAGCTTATCATGATCCCATGCCGTATCTGCGGCCGCGATGCGTCGACAGGCCGGGTTCGGGGTTTTGCTCCAGCCCCCGACAGCCAAAAAATCGCCCTCTGCCCGGAACACGACACCGCGGCAAACCGCGAGGCCATGGAACGCGAATGGCGGCAACTTCTGGAAAAGGAAACCGCGCTTGCCCTGTCTCTTGCCGGGCACAAAGCCGCGCCCCGAGTTTATGCCGTGACTGTGCGCTTTACCGGGGGAGGCACGCTTTCTTTCACCTGCCTTTCCTGCGCGCCCACCCTGCAAGATACCCTGCGGATTGAGGAGCCCGACGGCTCGCTGACCTTTATCCCCCTGCGCCATATCCGCGACTATACCGTCCGTACTCATATCTTCAGAGAAGAGGATGCTCCCTGACAGTACAACAACATACTGAACCGGCGTTACGCTTCCGGCGGTCAGAACTCCGTCCCGGCGAGGTTCCGGGCGGAGCCCCTATTATTCAGTATGTCGACACCGAATCTTCACTGTCATGGGGTCTGGTTTTCCAGCGTCTGTGCATCCAGAACCATTGTTCCGGGTACATGCGCACCATGCCGGCCACGGCGTCCGTGTAAAAGGCGGCTGTTGTCCGTATGCGTTCCCGTATGCTTCCTTCCAGATTTTGCGTGTGCAGGGGCGGGAGGAAGTGCAGGATGTGCCCTCCTTTTCCGTCACGCAGCAGAAATACCGGGTAAACCGCCGCCTTGGTGCGCAGGGCCATGCCCGCCGGCCCAATGTTGACGGCCGCAATATCTTCCAGAAAAGGAAGAAATACGGCCTCCTTGCGGCCGGCGTTGTGGTCAACCAGAAAGGCGGCGACGCCTCCCTGCCGGAGTCCGGGCAGCACGGTTGCCGACGCCCGGCGGTGATCCACCGCTTCCATGCCGCGTGCGCCGCGCAGTTCGGCCATAATACTGTTCAGCAACGGGTTGCCGCGGCTGCGCACCACCACCATCCCTTTCTTCCGCGGCAGAATATCCGCCGCCAGACCGGGCATCAGTTCCCAGGAACCCAGATGTGCCGTAACGATTATGATCGGTTGTGTTTCCTGTTCAAGTAATTCTTTAACTTCTGGATGATATACTGCGCGCACGGATTGTGCTGTGAAAAAGCGGCCCGTGTGCAGAATTTCCAGAAACGAAAGGAAATTTTCCCGAAAACTCTGCCGGGCAATGCACGCGGCTTCTTCATCCGATACTTTAAGATGTTTGCGAACGGCTTGTACGGCCTCATTGCGCCGGTCAGGGGCAAGGTGCCAGAAGAAGAAGGCGGCGACGCGGGCTGCGTTACGCAGAACCGACCAGGGCAGACGGCTCAACAGGCGGGTCAGCCGTTTCAACAAGGCATACAGCATGGTTTCCTGCCCCGTCATCCTGCCTGCGGGGAGGCGGATTTCGCCGCCGGCCGGTCTGCGTCCGGAGGCCGCAGTTCGTTCAGGCGTCTTTCCAGTTCCGCGCGTTCCCGTTCCACTTCGCCCGAATCAAGTTCGGCAAGCGACACTGTGTAGGGTGTGCCGAAGACGATGTCCACACGGCTGAACGGCAAGGGCAGTTGAAAGCGGTCCCAGGAGTTGAAGACAACGGCGCGACGCGGGAACAGGCGGACGGGGACCAGCAGCGCCGGTACCCGGAAGGCCAGCACGATCGCGCCCTGCTTGACGCTGTGGCGGGGGCCGACGGGACCGTCCACGGTAATGACCCCGTGGCGCCGGTCTTCACGCATGAGCCGCTCCATGCCCGTCAGGGCGGAAAGTCCACCGCGCGAGCTTGAGCCTCTGGCCGTTTTCAACCCCAGGGAATGCAGCAGGCGCGCCAGATATTCCCCGTCACGGCTGCGGCTGACGATGGTCGCGCTACGCAGATTCCGGCGAACATGCATCAGCGTGAACAGTTCGTCATGGAACAGGGAAAACATCAGCAGGCGTCCTTCGGCATCCAGGCTGTCCGGGTTTTCACGGCCTGTCTGCACAACATGCAGGGTAGAACACCACAGCCGGTACAGAATATTGATTATCGGGCACACAAGGCCGGGCGGAATGTTCATGGATGCGCACTCCGCAGGCCGGAAACTCCGGCCGATGCCGCAGTGCCGTCATTTCCGTCCCCGCTGTTGAACTGCATCTCGTAGAGCTTGGCGTACAGGGTGCAGGAAAGCAAAAGTTCCGCATGGCTGCCCTGCCCTGTTATCCGGCCTCCGTCCAGCACCAGGATGCGGTCCGCGCTCAGGATGGTGGACAGGCGATGGGCGATGACTATGCTTGTCCTGCCGCGCATGAGGTTGTCCAGAGCTTTCTGCACCACGCGTTCCGAGCGCGAATCCAGTGCGCTGGTCGCTTCGTCCAGAATGAGCAGCGGAGCATTTTTGGCGATGGCCCTGGCGATGGTCAGACGCTGTTTCTGTCCGCCGGAAAGTTTGACGCCGCGTTCACCGGTGACCGTGCCGTAGCCCTGCGGCAGGTTTTCAATGAATTCATCCGCATAGGCCGCCTCGGCGGCAGAACGGCATGTTTCTTCATCGGCATCGGGGAGGCTGTAAAGAATATTTTCCCGTATGGACATGTTGAACAGAAAGGCGTCTTGGGAAACGACGGCGATGCGGGAACGCAATGAGGGTGTATAATAGTCTTCCAAAAGACGTCCGTTGAACAGGATGCGTCCGGCCTGCGGCGCGTAAAAACGGGGCACGAGAGCGACCAGGGTGCTTTTTCCCGCGCCGGAAGGCCCGACAAGGGCCAGACGTTCACCGGCCCGGAGGGTAAACGTGATGTCCCGCAGGGCTTGTGTGCCGTCCGGATAAGCGAAGCTCACATGGTCGAAGCACAGTTCCCGGAATTCACCGTCGGCCGCGAGTTTGCCGCCTTTTTCGATCGTCAGGTCCGCATCGTCCAGCAAGCCGAAAACACGTTCCGCCCCGGCCAAAGCGCCCTGCACGGCAAGGTTGGATTCGCTGAGCTGCTTGATCGGCTGATACAGCATGATCAAGGCTGCGACGAAAGAAAAAAACGTGCCGGGAGTGGCCGTGCCGTCAATGACCTGCACGGCCCCTATCCAGATGATCACGCCGATACCGATGCCGCCGACAAGTTCCATGGTCGACGAGGACAGGTCTCCCGCCAGGGCGGATTTCAAGGAGGTACGAAGCAATCGTTTGTTTTCCTTGTCGAAACGCGTACGTTCTCTCTGCTCCATGCCGAAAGACTTCACCACGCGTATGCCGCTCAGGATTTCGTGCAGGACGGCGGAAATGTCGCCGGTCTGGGCCTGTCCCCTGCGGCTCAGCCTGCGCATGCGTCTGCCGAAATAAAGAAAGGGCAGAAATGCCAGGGGGAGAAACAGCACGGCGCGCAGGGCCAGCGCGGCATCCTGGTAAAAAATCACGAACAGCAAGCCGGTCATGGTGATGAACTGGCGCACGGCGGTAACCACTGCAGGCATGCCGGCGCAGATGGACGACACGTCGTTCATGATGCGCGATATCAGCACACCCGTGCTTGTTTCTTCGTAAAAGCGCAGGGGCAGGAAAATGATTTTACTGTAGATTTCGCCGCGCAACCGCTCCAGCACGCGCAGACCGGTGTACTGCATGAGATAGTTCTGCAAAAGTTTCAGTGAGGCTTTGAGGGCCGTGATGCCGAGGAACGCCGGAGGGATAAGCAGAAGCGCAGAGGAATTTTTGTTGATGAAGATTTCGTCGAGGGCCGGCTTCACCAGCCAAGCCGTGCCCGCATCGCACAGACCAGCCGCGCTCATGGCGCAGGCAGATGTAATGATGCGCAGCTTGTAAGGGAGGAAAAAGCCGAGGCAGCGCTTCAACAGGGCGGCACTGTGTTTTTTTTCTTTGCCTTGGATATGAAAAACGTCGTTGTCGCGGCCCATGCGCCGTTCCGCCGCCTCGGCCCGGAACGTCGCTAAACGGACGGGATGACGGCTGTTGTGTTAAGGTATATATTCTTCAAAATATTTCAGGAACAGTATGCACGGGGAACAACCGCAAATCCGCCTGAACAGGGCTCTGGCAACGGCTGGAATCTGCTCGCGCCGCAAGGCCGACAACCTTATACGCGCCGGCGCCGTGGCCGTCAACGGGAGCGTGGTCCTTGAGCCGGGACTGCGCGTGAACCGCCTGTCGGACACGCTCAGCGTGCACGGCCGGGACGTCTTGCTGCCGGCGGACGAAACAACGACCGAACATTGTTACCTTATGCTGAACAAACCCGTGCAGGTACTCAGTACCGTCCGCGACCCTCAAGGCCGCCCCTGCGTGCTTGACTATCTGCCCGGGAAATTCGGGCATAAGCGTCTTTACCCTGTGGGCCGCTTGGATTTTTTCTCCGAAGGCTTGATCCTGCTCACGGACGACGGATACCTGACACATGCGCTGACCCACCCTTCCCGCCATATACCCAGATTTTACCGGCTGACGGTCAGGGAGTCGCCGACGCCGGCCGTGCCTGCGCGCATGCGCGCAGGCATGACGTTGAGCGAAGGCGTCTCCCTTATGCCGGTCGAGGCGGAACTTGTCGGGGAGCATGTCATGTCCTTGGTGTTGCGCCAAGGCGTGAACCGGCAGATACGGCGCATGTGCCGCGACCTGGGCTTGACCGTCCTGCACCTTGAGCGCACCGGCCTCGGCCCGCTCAGGCTTGGCGATTTACCGAAGGGCCGCTGCCGTCACCTGAGCCGGGAAGAATTGACTGCTCTGCACAAGGCCGCAGGTACGGCGCGATAAAGCGCTGCTCGCCGCACTTGATCTCACGGCGATATTTATGTTCATGTTCAGAGAGTGCTGCCCGGCGCACGTGGGCAAAGGGCATTATATCCGTTCTGCGGCATTGCGTGACAGGCGCTTTTGAGCTATACGCCGTTGCACCGGTATTGCATTGCGCCGGATTTTTCAGAGACTTTTCAAAAGCAGGAGATGCCGTGCGGGTTACCAAAGAACAGATTCTGGCCACGGCCGCCTTGTGCAGGCTGGACCTCGCCGCGAACGGAGAAGAGGCGGCCGGATCGCTCGCCGGCTTGGCCGCGCAACTTGACAATGTAATCAGGTACATGGATATCCTGAACAACATGGATACCGACGGGGTGCAACCCCTGTATTCCCCCCTGCAACATCCCCAGCCGCCGCGCTCGGACACTGCGGAAAAAACGCGCACCGCCGCCGAAATCATCGCCAATGCGCCGGAACGAGAGGGTAATTTTTTCGTCGTTCCTCCCGTTATCTAACTGTACGAAAACTATGCCCACACCGCCTTGGTTGTCACGGCGGCTGAGACATAGGTTGAAGGTCATATAACAGACAGGAAGACCATGTCCGCACCGCTGCATTCGCTCACGCTCATAGAGGCCGGCGACCGCATGGCACGGGGCACCGTTACCCCGTCGGCCTTAGTCGACGCCTGCTTTGCCCGCATCGCGCAGACCGAAGAAAAAATCCACGCCTGCATAACGCTCTGCGAACAGGAAGCCCGCGCTGCCGCTGCAGCCATGGCCGGCATAAACCCGGATCCGGCCAAAGCCCTGTGGGGAATCCCGATAAGCGTCAAAGACGTGATCTGCACCAAGGGCATACGCACCACTGCCGCATCGCGCATGCTGGAACATTTCATCCCTCCATATGACGCCTTTGTCGTCCGACGGCTCAAGGAGGCCGGAGCAATCATCACGGCCAAGACGAACATGGACGAATTTGCCATGGGCTCAAGTACGGAGTTTTCCGCCTTTTTCAAAACCGCCAACCCTTGGGACACCACCCGTGTGCCGGGAGGGTCCAGCGGCGGATCGGCAGCCTCGGTTGCCGCCGGTCAATGCTTTGCTTCTTTGGGGACCGACACCGGCGGTTCTATTCGCCTGCCTGCAGGCCTGTGCGGATGTGTCGGCATAAAACCGACTTACGGGCGCGTATCCAGATACGGCGCCGTCGCCTTCGGCAGTTCCCTTGATCAGATAGGCCCCATAGCCCGCACAGTCAAAGACTGCGCGCAGGTCCTGTCGGTGATCGCCGGCTGTGACCCTAAAGACGCAACATGCTGCGACGTGCCGTTGCAGGACTATGTCGGCGCGACCGGCAGAACCGGACTTGAGGGCTTAACCCTGGGTCTGCCGGTCGAATATTGGCGGGAAGGACTGTCCGCGGAAACGGAACGCGTATGCCGCGCCGCCGTGGATACGGCCGTCAAACTCGGCGCGACCGTGAAAGAAGTTTCCCTGTCCGGCCCGGCGTACAGTATCGCGTGCTATTACGTCCTGGCCTCGGCCGAAGCCTCCACGAATCTGGCCCGCTTCGACGGCATGCGCTACGGTCTGCGGGCCGGAGGCAAAGACCTGTCTGCATGTTACAAGGCGAGCCGTTCCGCCGGGTTCGGTCCGGAGGTCAAACGGCGTATCCTGCTCGGCACCTATGCCCTGTCCTCCGGGTATTACGACGCCTATTACGAGAAGGCCGCCAAGGTACGCCGGCGGATCACCGAAGATTTTGCCGCGGCCTTGGAACATTGTGATGCCCTGCTCTCTCCCGTCAGTCCCGTGACCGCATGGGAACTCGGCAGCATGGTGGAAGATCCTCTGGCCCTCTATAAAATGGATATACTCACCCTGGGTGTGAGTCTGGCCGGACTGCCGGCCGTATCACTCCCGGCAGGTCTCGGGCCCGATTCGGGCCTGCCCGTCGGTCTGCAGATTATCGGCCGGGCCTTTGACGAGGCGGGGATCATCGGCATAGCCGCCGCGTTGGAAAATACCCTGCCCAAGCTCGGAGAACCCAAGGGCATCTGAGTTTGAAAGAGCTTCTGATCAAACGCGTTTTATAAGCTTTTCCAGGTAAGGGGAGTCTTCAGGATCAGCTTTCGTTTTCTTTGCCGTTTCGGGCAACAGTTTCGCTTCCTCTTTGCGGACACGCGCCGTCAGCACCTTGAGACGGTGCATTTTGCCGTACACGTCTTTTTCTTCCGGAGCGCCGGCCAGGAGGTCCCCCACGTTCGCATGTTGCCCTGCGGGGATTTTTTCCCGCAGGTAGCCGGCATTGCGCAACAGTATGTAAGCCGTGCGCATTTCCGGCGGGAGATGCGAAAGATCTTCCATGTGCAGAGGTGAACCCGCGCCCGGCAAATCATCAAAGGCGCCCTCTTCCGCCGCTTCTTCTATTTTTCGTTCCGCGACAAAGGCTACGGCGTTGAGTACACCGTATGGGTTCAAGCTCATTGCAGTTCCTTACGGGCTTTTTCCAAGGTTTCGGGAGGAGCGTCGTTCAGCGTGAGCAGCCTGCGCAGGAGCGTTTCAGCCCCGGCCTTGTCGTTCAAATGATACTTCCGGAGCACGGCAAGGTTGTATAAAGTTTCGGCATCTTCCGAAATTTTGAGCAATTCCTCGTAAGCAGCCGCGGCTTCCTGCATTTTATTCTGTTTGAACAGGACGTTGCCGAGCATGAAGCGGGCACGCACGTCTGCGGGCCGGCTCAGTATGGCGCGGTTCAGAAAGATTTCCGCCCGCGCTTGGTCGCCTGCCCGGACGAATATCTCCGCAATCTTGTAGAGGTTGTCGGCATCGTTGGGGTTGTCGCGTAAGGTACGCATCAGGGCTGCCATTTCGTCGGCCTGTTCCTGCATCAAGTCCGGCGGCGACGCCGAGGCCGCATCGGGCATACGGGCCGTGCTGTCCGGCCCCTTCTGCGGTGCCGTGGTCATATCGGGCATGGGCGTCGTGCCGCCCTGATCCCTGCTTGCGGCGGGCCGACGTATGGAAGGCTCGAGGCTGCCGCCGGCTTCTCCATGTCTCGGCGAGGCAAAGAGACCGTACAGGGAAACGGCGAGCATGACCGCCAGCCCGGTGAACACAGGCAGGTACAGAAATTTGCCTGCAGGTGATATATCCCGCATCATTCTCCGCTCTCCCTGTTTTCTTCAATGGCGTTCAAGCGGGTCGCGCGTTCGGACAACCGCGCCTGCCTGCGCGCCAGAACGGCCAAGTACAGGCCCAGCACGCACCAGACGGCAATTCCTGCGTACATAATCCATTCATAACTATCCACAGTGGACACCTCGCGTTTATCGTGAGCGCCGTTCTTCGCGCGACAGGCGTTCCGCCCGTAAAGCGTCGAAACGTCGCTCGTCAAGGTCAAGTTTCATCCGCAACGCCGCCAGACAAAACCAAAGCGGAGCAAACGCCGCCAGACAGACCGCCAGGGTCAGTTTCATTTCCGGTTCCAGACTGATGGACGGCGGATGTATGTAGCTCCACAGCCTGGCCGAGAAAAACACAAGGGGCACATCCAGAAAGGCGACTATGCCGAATACGGCACAGATTCGCGCCCGGCGCGCCGGAGGCATGTCCATACTGCGGAGAATAAGGCCGCCTGCGTACACAAAGCACATGATCAATGCCGTGGTAAGGCGGGCGTCCCAAGTCCACCAGACGCTCCACGACGCCCTGGCCCAGATGGAACCGGAAATCACGGCCGAACACGCAAAAACCAGGCTGACTTCGGTGGATGCGGCGGCCGCGGCGTCCCACTGCTCTTTGCCGGTGCGCAGGTAAACTATGCCTGCTGCGAAAGTCAGAAAAAACCCGCTCATCGCCCACCAAGCCAAGGGCAGGTGCAGGTAAAAAATCTTCTGCGGCAGCCCCAGTGTACTCTCTCTCGGCGCGTAGACAAAGATCAGCACCCAGCACAGGGTAAGGGCAAGACCCGCAATCAGAGCCATCGGGGAGATGAGCCGAAACACGCGCTCCCCTGCAGTCCGCTTCAGTATCGCCTCGTCTTTCATGTCATTCATCCGTGCTGTACGCAAAAGGAAACAACGGTAATGCAGCAGCGGTAAACACGGCGTCAAAGGCCAGACAGATGCCCAGCCAGTCTCCTATCGCTTCGCCCGAGCCGCCGAAAGCCGACGATCCCACGCGGATGCCGCCGAGGAAAAGCGGAACGAGCAAAGGAAAAACGAGTATGCTCAACAGCGATTCCTTGCCGGTCTGCCCGTGGGCAAGCGCTCCCGTCAGTGAACCCGCGACCGCAATGCCCGCATCGCAGATAAAAATAACAACAAGACCGGCTTTCCATGCCGGACCAAGCTCCTGCCCGAGAAAAATTATGGAAGCCGGAAGGAACAGCGCCTGCGCGCACGCCAGCATGGCAACGCCCGCCAGCGCCTTGCCCAGCCAGATACTTTGTACGGGAATCGGCGCGAGAAGCAAGCCCTGTTTTTGTCCCTTGCCGCCTTCATACCCGTACAGCATGCCGAAAATGATTACCTGACAGAAGGCCGAGGCCATCCAGAAGACGGCGGACGCTCCCTGCGCGCTCATGCGTTGCCCCGGCACCAGGGACAGGCTGAAGAGAAAAATGAGCAGCAAACCGAGTGCCGCGGCCTGAGCAAGACCGGCCGACCGCCCTGCCGTCAGGCGCAGGTCTTTGCGGGCTATGACCAAGGCGGCTCTCAGCATGCTCTTTCTTCGCTTGACCGATGTCTGAAAGCGTCAAAATCGTCATACAGGCGTAACCGTTTGTTTTCAAGCAGGGCGACCCGGCAGGCCGAAAAAGAGAGCTCCCCCGGACGGTGGGTTATCAGGACTACACCCGCGCCGCGTCCGGCCGCCGCTGCCGTTTCATCCCGCAGAACAGCCAGGGAAGCTTCGTCCAGACCGCTTGCCGGTTCGTCCAAAAGCAGCATATCCGGATTCACCGTGAACGCGCGGGCCAGATCAAGCCGTTGCGTCATGCCTCTGGAAAAGGTTCCGGCCTTTTCATGCGCGAAGGCGGCCAGATGCATGTGTTCCAGCATGCCGGTCAGCTCCTTGTCCGATAGACGCAACCCGTGCAGGCCGGCCCAGAAGCGCAGGTTTTCCAAGGCGGAAAGTTCGGCGTAGACACAACTGTGGTGGCCGACCATGCCTATGCGGAGTTCCCCGTTGCACAGCACTGTTCCGGACGAAGGACGCACAAGTCCGGCCATGATGTTGAGCAGCGTGGACTTGCCGGCCCCGTTCGGGCCGCAGAGCATGAGTACTTCGCCGCGCGACAGGTCCAGGGAAATATCGCTGAAAACAAGGCGCCGGCCGTAAAAGCGGGCTATATCGCGCAGGCGCAGCAACACGGCTCAGGCCGGAACCGTGTTTTCCCGCGTCTCTTCCATCTCCGCGACATCCCCCTCATCGCCTTCGGGCGCGCCTTCGCCCGCGGAGCGGCCGGCCGGCCGTTTCATCACGAAGCCGACAACGGGGAAGACGCACATCAGGATTCCCCCGAACCAGATCCAGTTGACAAGGGGATTGACGTTGAAGGACAGGGATGCCTTCATTGTACGTTCGTCTATGCCCAGCAGCACGGCGTACAGTTCGTCGCCGGGGCCGAAAAGGGTGACGGCTTCCGCGAAACTCTGCTGTTCGAATTTGGCGTACAGACGGCGTTGGGGGGCAAGTGTGCCGAGCGGCGTTCCATTCCCCGAGGTGACGCGCAGTTCCGCTTCCACAAAACGGTATCCGGGCCGGCCGTCCGCGCCGATGCGCGATTCGCCTTCGTACAGTTCTCTGACGGTAACGCGGTATTGCCCGGCTTTGCCTGTTTCTCCCCTGCCTAGGGTGAGTGTGTATTTCTGCTGGTAAGGACCGGACAGGGCCACGCCGAGGGTCATCAGGAGCAGCCCGATATGCGTCCCGTGCGCGGCGAGCAGAGAGGCCGGGCGCGGCCCGGAGGAAAGATGCAGGAGAATGCCGGCCGCGCCGGCTACGGCACAGGCCGCAGCCGCCAGGGCAACGGGCTGTTGTATGCCGGCGAAGCGCAAGGTCAGGCCTAAACCCACGGCGGCGGCAAGTACGGCATAGAACAGGCGGGGTCGGGTAAATCCGCTTGAACCGGGGCGGAGTTTCCATTTGCGTCCGGGGCAAACCAGCAGCAGCAATGCGGGCAGGGCCAGCAGGGGCAGACAGGCGCGGTTGTAAAACGACGCCTCAAGGCCCATGGGCGTTTGCGGCAGGCGCTCGGCGACAAAGGCCGGCAAATGCGCCGAAAGCGTGATGAGCGCGTTGATGATGACCGGCCACAGGGTTGCGATGAGGATAACGGCCGATACGGCCGAAAGCAGCCAAGCGACGAACAGGAGCAGACCTTCCTTGCTGCTCAGGTCTTCCAGGGGCCGCGCATCCTTGCCGGTGGTACACAAGGCCGCGGCCCCGGCCAGATACAGGAATACAAACGTAAATATCAGCAAGGGCAGACCGACGCCTTCGTCCGAGAACGCGTGCAGGGACTGTACGGCCCCGCTGCGCACCAGATAGGCGGCGAAAAAGGCAGACACGGTGGTCAGGCACATGAGAAAGACGTTGGTGCGCCGCAGTTTGCCCCGCTTGCGCCCGATGACCGAGGTGTGCAGGTAGGCCGAGGAAATAAGCCAGGGCAA
The DNA here is from genome assembly GCA_031271265.1 of Desulfovibrio sp. Lineage (GTDB taxonomy): Bacteria > Desulfobacterota > Desulfovibrionia > Desulfovibrionales > Desulfovibrionaceae > Frigididesulfovibrio. Next base: position 97,544 of record JAISWB010000049.1, read on the forward strand.
CAGCGAGGCGTTTTCCACAGGGTCCCAAGCCCAGTAGCCTCCCCAGCCGAGTTCCATGTATGCCCACCACGCTCCGAGGACTATGCCCGCGGTCAGCAGGGACCATGCCGCGAGAATGAACGGGCGCGCCGTGTCGCCCCAATAGGCTTCCTCCGTTTTCGGTTCCCCTGCCCTGCCCGATCCGGCGCTTTGCGCAAGGGCCAGGCAGCCGGGCACCACAAAACCGGCGTAACCCAGAAACAGCAAGGGCGGGTGCAGGACCATGCCGGGGTTCTGCAACAGGGGGTTCAGTCCGCGTCCGTCCTCGGGCACGAAGTCCAGCAGTTCAAAAGGATTGTTCCAGTCCGCCAGCAGGAACAGGAAAAATGCCGTAATGCCGGTGAAAAAAAGGCAGAAACCCGTCTGCGTCCGTGTGCCCAGTTTTTTGTATGCCGGAAGCAGCACGAACAACGCGCCGCTCAGGGAAACCGCCCAGGCCCAGAACAGCAGGGAACCGGGCTGTCCGGCCCAGAAAGCTGTTATGCGGTAGGCTGCCGGCAGAGTGGAATCGGAATATTGGGCCACGTATTCCACAATGAAATCCTGCGCCGCAAAGGCATGGAACAGGATCAGCGCATCAAGGGTCAGCAGGCCGGCAAGCGCCGTGATGCAGGGCGCGCCGATGCGCGCGAGGGGGCTGCGTTGCGCTCCGCCGGCGGCAGGAGAAAGAAGCCCGGCAAGAAAGACGAAGGCGGCGGCAACGGCAAGGAAAAAACCGCAACGCAGCACGGCAGAGGCAAAAATATAGAGGGTCATGCCGTTGCCGTCAGATCCGGTTTTCTTTTTGGTACTTGGAAGGACATTTGGTCATAAGGGTCACGGCTCTGAAGGCCTTTTCACCCTGAATACCGCCTTCCACGATGACCTCGGCGCCGGCTTTGAAGGTGTCCGGCACAGGCCCTTCGTATTCGACCCACAGGGTTTTTCCCGCGTTGTCCTTGTCTTCAAGCTGAAACCTGACGCCGGTGCCGGCGTCCAGGCGGGTCAGCCCGTCTTGGCGGACCGTGCCGAACAGTCTGGCCGAGTGCAGTTTATCCCCAGGTAAAGACAATGCTTCGGAAACATTAAGAAAATATACGGAACTCTCGGAGATGCCGGAAAACACGAGGTATCCTGCCCCGCCGAGAAAAAGCAGCAAGGCTGCCGCATAAAGTCCTTTTCCGGATCGTTTTGCCATACCGCGTCCCCGCATCCCGTGGTTTTGTCGTGAGCGCAAAAGGAACATACATACTTTCCCGAAACCGCGCAAGTACGGTCAACATATGTGTGCTCTCGCCATCCGCGAGGATGCCGCTTGACTCCCGGCAAGGCCGGGAATACTTTTTCACGCACCTTTCCCTTGCGGAGAGGCAATGTGCGCTGCATGTGTCCGTTCGGGACGGAGCCTACCTGCGGAAAAAGCCGGTTGCGGATCACCGCACGCCGCACTGAAACGCGCGAGGTATATCTTGCGGAAAACATCGTTTCCGGTCCCTGCGGAAGAGCCCGCGCGATGCGCATAGCCGTATGGAACACGGCTTTTCTGGGTGACGCCGTGCTGACCCTGCCCCTGGTTCAGAGTCTGCGCCTGCGTTTTCCGGAGGCGGAAACGGATTTTTACGTACGCGGCGGACTTGAAGATCTTTTCCGTCCGCATCCGGACCTGAACGCCGTCTTCGGGTATGCCAAGGACGGCCGTTTTTCAGACGGACTTATCACGCAGGCGCGGCGCGCCGCAACGCGCCGTTACGACCTGTGGGTTTCCGCCCACGGCAGTTTCCGAAGCGGCCTTATCGCCGCCCTGGCCGGGGCCGATGAACGCATAGGCTACGCCGGCCCGGTCTGGAACAACGTGCTGTATACAAAGACAGTCGACAGGCGCTTCGGAGAAATGCACGAAATCGACCGTCTACTTGAACTGTTGCGTCCCCTTGGTGACGGTCCCCGTGCCGCTTGGCCGGAAATCGCCCTGGACCCGACTTCGGCCCGCAACGCGGCAGAATGCTTCTCGCGCCTGCCGGAGCCGGTCTTGGGGATGCATCCTGGGGCGGTCTGGGCTACCAAGCGTTGGCCCGCGGAATACTACGCCGAAGTCGGCGCAAGAGCCTCTGCGCACGGCGCGTCCGTGCTGCTCTTTGCCGGGAAAGGCGAGGAAACGGTATCACGCGCCGTGTACGCGCTGATCGCGGACAAACCGGACGGCCGGGCAGCGAAAAAACAAGGCCGCCTGCACGATTTCGGGGGCCGCCTGTCCCTGCCCGACCTTGCGGCTTTTCTGGGCAGGCTCTCCTGTTATCTCGGCAACGATTCCGGCCCCATGCACCTGGCTTGGGCGCAACGCAGGCCGGTCACCGCCGTATTCGGGCCGACCGTGGAAAAATTGGGCTTTTTCCCGCGCGGCAAAGAGGCCTCGGTGATTGAGAAGAACCTGCCCTGCCGACCCTGCGGCCTGCACGGGCCGGAGACCTGCCCGCTACGGCACCATCGCTGTATGCGGGACATACACCCCGACGAGGTATGGGACGACGTGCGCCCCAAACTGCTGAATGAGGGAAAAGCATGATTGCCTGTATTGAAGGAAAATCGGTCGAACGCGCGGAAAACGCGTGCGTACTCCTCACCTCCGGCGGAGTCGGCTATGAAGTCTACCTGACCGCCCCGGCATTCTCGCGTCTACCCGCGCCGGAAGAAAACACGCGTTTTTTCACGGCAACCGTGGTCCGCGAAAACTCCCTTGAACTCTTCGGTTTTGAAAGCTGGGATGAGCGTCAAGTCTTCCTCACCCTCATCTCTATCGCCGGGGTAGGGCCGCGCACGGCCATGTCGGTCCTGTCCGTGTTCAGTCCCGACGACCTGCGCAGGCTGGTCGCCGCCGACGATGCAACGGCCCTGACCAGGGTTTCCGGCATAGGCAAAAAGACCTGCCGGGTGATTTTTCTGGAACTGAAATACAAGCTGAAAGGCGAAGCCCCCGCGACACCCGGCGTTCCGCCGAAATTCGGCGGCGTGCTCGCGGATGCGGTGACCGGCCTGATCAATCTGGGCTATGAGGAAAAAGAGGCCGAACGGACCGTAAAGCTGGTGCTGGACAAAGAAAACGACCTGGACGTGGGCGGAGCCTTGCGCGCCGCCCTTAAACATCTGGCGCGGAGCAGGACGTAATGCCGGGATACAAACACGGCGCTCCCGTTCCGGACGAACAACTCAGGCCCGGAAAACTGGACGAGTTCATCGGGCACGAAGACCTGCGCGCCAACCTGAAAGTCTACCTCAAAGCTGCAAGAGAACGCGATCAGGCCTTGGACCATGTGCTTTTTCACGGGAACCCCGGTCTGGGCAAAACCACTCTGGCCCAGATCATGGCTTCCGAACTGGGCGTCAACATGGTGTCCACTTCCGGACCGGTGTTGGAACGTAGCGGCGATCTGGCTGCCATACTCACCAACCTCTCCCGCAACGACATCCTCTTTGTGGATGAAATTCACCGTATGCCCATAGCCGTGGAAGAAGTCCTCTACCCCGCTCTGGAAGACTTCAAGCTGGATCTGGTCATCGGTCAGGGACCGGGCGCGCGCACGGTCAAGATAGATCTGGAGCCCTTTACCCTCGTGGGTGCCACAACGCGCATAGGCCTGCTGTCCTCACCCCTGCGCGACCGCTTCGGGGTCATCATGCGTCTGGAATTTTACTCGCCCGAAGAACTGGCGCGCATCGTAAAACGCACGGCGCGCATCCTCGACGTGAGCATAACCGAAGAAGGCGCTTTGGAAATAGGCCGCAGGTCGCGCGGCACGCCGCGTATCGCCAACCGCCTCCTGCGCCGGGTGCGGGACTTTTCCGTCGTCGGAGGCGCGGCGGGCATCGGCTTCACCGAGGCCGCAGATGCTCTCTCACGCATGGACGTGGACGAAAGCGGGCTGGACCAGATGGACAGAAAGCTGCTCTCCGTTCTCATCGAATACTACGGAGGCGGCCCTGCCGGTCTGAAAACCCTCGCCGTGGCCTGCAGCGAAGATGTGCGCACCATTGAGGACATCTACGAGCCGTACCTTATCCAGAGCGGCTTTCTCAAACGCACGCCGCGTGGACGCGTGGCTACCGCCAAAGCCTACAGGCACCTGAACCGACTAGGCTGAACCGGGCCGTGACCCCGTGCCGGACCTTCAGCCTTGCACCGGCTCAGGCCGATGTCCGTAACGGACGACCTCCGGTCCCGTCGCTTTCCGCCAAGGCTTCGGCCAGGGACAAGATGTCCAGAAAAGCCTGCCTGGTTCCGCCGCAATTTTGTGCGTACATTTGTGCATACCCCGAAAAAGGCCGGAGCAAAGGCGGCGCTTGTTGCCAGAAATCCGGCGAGGCAAGCATCAACTCCGGCCGCGTCCGGAAAGCGGCAACGCTTTTCAGGGCAAATGCGGCGGCGGCGGTTGACAGTTCGGCATCAATGCGGGGATGCGAAGCGCGCAGTCGCCGGCGCGCTTCCACGGCCGCTTCCTTCGGCAACAGCCCGAAAACGCTTCCAAACCAAGCTTTCCAGAACCGCGCCGGAGCGAGCCGCTCCCCGGCCGCTGCCGAATGCCGCTTGTGCGTGTTTCGGGAATTACCGGAACCGGCCGTTTCCGCCGCCGTACCGCCACTGTCCTCAGGCGGGAAAAGACTTTCCAGGTCATACAGCCCGAGTGCGTCCCGTTTGCTGTGCAGCAGCTTCATCCCCTCCCCCGGATGCCGCGCGGCAACGCCTGCGTCTCCCCCGCTGCCCAGCAGTCTCCGGGTCAGCAGGGCTATGCCGGCATCGGAGAGTCTCTCCCGACATATCGCCCGTGCTCGCGTGCAATTCCAGCACCCGGCGCACTCCAGATCGGCCTGCACGACGAACTGCCCCGAGGAAAATGGGCCTGTTTCCCTGGGATTCACCGGGCCAAGGCTCAAATTCAGCACCGGGACGCCCAGGTAATCCGCTATGTGCATGGGGCCGGTGTCCGGACTGATAAAAAGATCCAGCGAGGCGATAAAGTCCGCCAGCGCGCGGACGCTGAAACGCCCGGTCAGATTCAGGGCATGGGCATGCAGCCTGCAGGCGACGTCACGGCCGAGTCCCTGTTCCGCAACTCCTCCCAAAAGCACGGGCTTGTGCCCGAATTCGAGCAGACGGCGGCACAGCCCGGCCCAGAACGCGGCATCCGGATGCTTGGCGGCTTCGCTGGCCCCCAGAAAAAGGCCGATGCGCGCGCCTGCCTTGCCCGCGGCAAAGCCGTGCGTTCTCCGTCCGCAGGGACGCGGCGACGTACGCGCGGGAAAAACGTCCAGTCCGTGCAAATCGGCCCAGTGATACATGTTGTAATAATTGTTGTGGGTCAGGGAAGCACGGTACAACTGCCAGTTCCCGTCCACATAAAGACGTCCCGCACTGTCCGAGCGCGGGCCGAGACTGCGCTCGCTTTGCAAACGCCCGGCCAGCGCAGCCGCCTCCGGGCGGTGACTTAGATTGACAACCAGATGATAGCCCTGCCTTTCCAGATGGGCGGCAGCTTCGTATTCGAAATACACGGCCGCTGGAGACAAGGGCAACAACGGCTCAAAAAAAGCCTTCTCGCCCAGCACATGTAGAGGCCGGTCCGGAAACATGCGCCCGAGACCTGCAAGCAGCGGGAACGAGAGCACCAAGTCGCCCATGCGCTGCATCTGCAGAACCAATATGGGGGCGTCGTTCATCGTGATCTTTTCCGGCTCGGGTAAGCAGCGCTCACGAAATAAGCGTGATCATCCGTAAACCGCACGCATCATGTCCATAAGCGTACGCAGACGGTGGTCGTAGCCGTGCTCGTGCAGGATGCGGCGACGCGCGGCCGCGGCGACGCTCCGGCGCGCGCCGGGACGAGCAAGGTATTCTCGGGCAAGGGCCTCTGCTTCCTCGGGGGAACGGTAGCAGATGATTTCCTTGCCCGGCTCGAAAAGCCGTTCCATCTGCTCCCTGTAATCGGTCAGCAAAAAGGATCCCGTGGCGGGCACGTCGAACACCCTCTGGTTGACGGCTCCTTTCATCTGCTTGCTGGTGCTGTTGAAATTGATTGCGGCCAGAGGATAAAAATGCGGCAGGTCGTCGTAATACGAAAGCTCGTGATGATAATGCCACCCCCCCTCGGCAAGTTCTTCAAACCACCCGTCGTCGCCCGCTATCAGCGGCCTGAAAGGAAGCACAGCCCGGACGCAGGACAGTCGGTAGACACGGGTCGCCTCCCAGGTGATGCTCGTTTCGTAGCCTAGTTGTTCGGCAATGCCGGGTAGGGCCTCAAAACAGGGTACTAGTTCGGGATACCCGCGCTCAAGGAAAACACGCACGGAGCGTTCGTCGCTCCGGGCAAATCCGGCTGCGACTTCCCGGTAACGATCAAGCAGCGGCCCGGTAAAGCCGATGCGCTCATTGCGTCGGAAAACTTTATGTACCATGGAATTGCCGACAAATGACAACCTGCCGTCCCACGCTGCCGGCAACCCCTTGAGCGTGCGCCGCCGCGCCTTGCGCGGCAGACGGAACCGCTCGGTATCCGTGCCCAGCGGCATGTAGTACACATGCTCGAACCCCAGTTCGCCGAGCGTGGACAGGTTGTCCGCATCCCAGGTGAATACCGTGATCCAGGGGTTCGCCAAGCGGGAAAACAGGGAAAGAATGAGATGCGGGTTGTCCACAAACCAGGAGGCCAAAGGCAAACGCAACTTTTCAAGCAGGTCGGTGAGAATGCCCTCCCGGTCGACGCCCAGATGATTGATGGTAAAGACAAAGTCCGGCTTGAATTCCACCACTGCCGTGAGAAACTGCTCGACGAATTCGTTTTTGCCGAACTCCCCTTCGGGCACCTGCAAAAAATTGTGCGGCACCCCGAGACGCTTGCAGGCCGACAGTATCTCCCCCATGAGAAAATACTTGCTGCTGAGTAAAAGGATGCGCGTTTCGGGGGAGGAAAAGCGCGCGGAGCGGGCATTGCGCCAGAAGTCGACGCGCGCGCCCGCTGCGCAAGCTTGGTGTATTTGCGTATAATAGTCGCGGTCCAGGCGCAGATACAAGGGATTGAGCAAGGGATAAAAAGGTCTGCCGTCCCGTTCCGTCTGCAGACGCGTCAGCGCCCTGATGCCGGTGGCGGCGTCCGCTTCCTCTATCCAGACGATGCCGGCGTACCGGGCAAGGCGCTCCTTTACGCGGCTGCGTTCCATGATGTCGTATTCCTTGTCCACCACGGCCAAGGTAAACGACGTCCCGAACGTGCTTTCAAGGCGCGCGGCGAGTTCAACCGCCGCAACCCCCGACCCCGCGCCGATGAGTACGGGCAGATACGCCTCGTCGCATCTAAATCCCGGAAAAATATCGGGCGGCGGCAAAAAAGCCGCTTCCCGCGCGGCTCCGCCCGGACCGGGCACAGCCACCGTTCTGCCGTTCCTGATGACCTTTATGTCCGCAAAGCCGGAAGAAAAGCTTTGCCCGGCGGGGTCTTTGTGCGGCGGCTCCGGACAAAGCCCCGTTCCTTCCTGCGGCGTTGTGTGCGTGGATCCTTGTTTCATTGCGCAGTCGGAAAGGCGATCAGTGTTTTTTATTACTGCGCATCTTCACTTCGTCGTCTTCAAGGTAAAAGGTGACATCCGAATCCGTATCGTGCGTTTGCAGGTACCCGGCACCGATGTATATCTCGCAGCCCGGCATGACCCTGCCGGGGACCACCAGACGGCACTCTGAGGCTCGTTTGCCGTCCAGCTCAAAACGAGTCCACAAAATTTTGTGTCGCTGGGAAAGCGCCCGCAATTCGAGTTTCACCAGCTTGAGCCGATCCGCGTATTCCTGCTCCATGACCTCATTTCTGGAACTCATGCTCTCGAAAAAGGCTTTGCGGTCTTTCAGGTAGCTCATCCGCGTTTCGACTTTCTGCAGTTTCAGATAATCGAAGGCATCATACCCCATCATCACCCGCGTAGGCACGCCGTAGTCGCTGCCCAGCCGGGACTCGACATAAATCAGCTTGTTGGCGAACACGGTGCCGCCCTGCAACCTGCCTTTTACAACAAGATTTCCCCCTACATAGACCATGCTGTGCAGGCAGGAACCGTCAATGATGATGTTACCGCGCGCGCGAAGCTGCACATGCTCGCAAAACGGCAGGCGCAGGTTACCGCCCGCCTGCACCAGCGTGGACGGTATAAGACTTTCGTCGTTCTGCAGTTCTTCTTCTCGTTCTTCTTCGTCGGACGCCAGGGCCGCGTTGCCGCGGATGCCTTTAAGGCAGACCACATCGACGACGCCTTTGACCTTGGAACTTTCAATGTGTCCCTTGACCAATACGTTGGCCGCCTGCAGGGCAAACCCCGTTTGCACGTCACCGTGCACGGCGACATCGCCGACAAAAAAGACGTTTCCCGTATGAAACCCGAGATCATTGCGTATATTGAGCAGTTTTTTTACAGAAATCAGGCCGTTGTTGTAAAAAACATAGCCGTTGGCCGCGGCGACGATTTTATCGGGATTGTCCTCGTGCGCCGCACAATTAGGCCCTATGGGCAATCGGCGCTCCGGGTAGATGAAACGCGGGTCGCGGGCGCTTTCGGAAACGAAATTCAAATCCGTCAGTTCGGCAAGTACCTGCCCGCGCACCACATTCTGGACATAGCCCAAGTAGCGCGAACTTATTGAGCCGTCCGGTTCCCATACGGGAGATAATCGCGTGTGCCGGAAGTCCGGATCAAAATAATGGTGCAGATAATACATACAGCACTCCGACTATATTAATCGGGTCACCAATTGTTGAACATTATTCTGACCTTATCCCTTCGGCAGCAGCACTGCTCAACAGATAATACTCCCGGAAGTGTTCAGGAATATCTGCTCCCGGTAATACCTGTCCCCGGCATTTTCACCGTGAGAGCGTATCTCCCGGTACAATGCTCCGGCGGTGCTAAGCAAGGTGCGGCAAGCTCGCGGGATTGTCGGACGGGCTTCGCACGCTGCAAGCAGCAATACTCAAGCGCAAACTGTTCTACAGCCGCAGGCCGGCGACCACATCGGCCTCGCTTTCGAGAATACGGAAAAACGGCAGCAGCTCCAACTCCAGCAAGGAGGCCCTGATCTGCGGCGACGGGCGGTACAGGTAGAGCCTTTTGTTGCGGCCGTGCATTGAGGCGGCAAACCCGACCAGCACACCTACGGCACTTCTGGACAAATGGACGTCCTTGAAATCCAGAATCACCTTGCCCGTGTTTTCCGAAACAAGATCATAAAGCGCCGCTTTAAATTCCTGGTTGTCTTTCAGTGCGATACGTCCTTGAAAACACCCGAATACAGTTTGCCGTTCGTTGCCGTGAGCAGAAAAGGCGCGACAGGCATAGCGGCTGTCGTCCTTGTATTCCGCGATGTTCAGCGCCAGTACCTCGGCAAGGCTCTCCAGCGGATTGACATCAATAAGGTAGTCCATACTTTCCCCGATCCCGGCGCGTCAACAGAGAGTGAGAGCATTTTCCTTTGCGGACCCGCTTTCACATTCTCCGCGCCGCGTCTTTCCGGCGCTTGCCGGCGTAAAGCCTTTTCGACGGGGAAGCGCTGCGGGGAGGCGCGCTGCGCTGTTCCCGATACGCTTTTCCGTGGTCATGACTTTTTTTACTCCAATTCGCGGCGTTATACAAGAGTGCCGAACGCAAGTAGTCATGCGCGTACGCGCCGCCTGCCGGCTTGCGGCTGCGCGGTTTCCTCGTGCGCCGGTGCGGAAACGGCAAATGAACTCTTATGTGCCGGCGCGGAAACGGGGAGCGGCTCTTTCAGTTCCGGCAGGCTGTTGTAGAGTTTCCAGAAGGTCGGCATGGCTTCACTGACTGTTCCCGGATTGGCGAGGCGCAGACCGGGTCCGGCAAAGGCGGCGAGCGCGTAGGCCATGCCCCAGCAGGCGTCCGGACAGGTCCATGCGGCAGGGGAATTGCCGCTGCCGGGGAGTTGCGGGGCATGCGCGGCGGCGTTTCCGCCTGTCGTGCCGACGGTGATGCCGGCGCGGGATAAAAATTCCCCGGCCTGCTCATGCTCGTCGCCTTCAAAAAGCCGCAGCGCAAATTCCGCGTCCGCCTTCGTCGCGCCGGGACCGGCCGCGCACATGACCAGAAACAGCGCTGCCGGTCCGCGGCTCCGGCCGCAGCTCAAGTCCCCGCTCCACGAGCGGAAAACGGAGGGTTTGCCGGTAGCCCGCGCCCGGATGCAGGCGGCATCGCGCTCCAGTTCAAGGCCGGCGTGATTCAGCATCCGAAGCGCCTCAAGGGCCGGGGGCATCTGTTCGGGCCATTCCCCTTCCAGAGTGACGGCGCCTCCCGCAAAAAACGGCAGAGCCAGCAAAAAGGCGGACAGTATCGGGTCCAAGGGGACGGAGACCCTCTCCGGCAGGGACAGGGGGGCCGGCCTGTATTCCACACACGGACCCGCTGTTTCCGCATCCGCCCCGAGCGCCTCGTGCAGAGGACGGACTTCGGCCAGGGCATGCGCGGCGGTCAGGGCCGGTACAGCCGCAAGGTTGATCCGGATCGGAACATTCCAGAACGGCGGCGCGAAGAGCAATGCGCTCAAGGCGTCAAGCGGCATGTCGCCGGGCACGTCCACCTGCGCGGGCAGGGAACCCGAGCACTCCAGTACGGCGGGCAGTCCCCGGCTGTGCGGGACGACATGCGCCATGCGGGCGCCGAACAACGGCAGGATGCGCCGCAGCGCGCTCAGGTCCGCCGCTTTCAGCCGTCCTCCTCCGTTGAGCCGCAAGATGCCGCTCTGCTTCAGGGCCGTAACTGCCATGATGTGGGCGGTCAATGAGTCGTCGCCGACGAAAAGGGTTCTGCCGACCGGCGCAAGGGCCGGGCCGGGGTCCACCCGCACAGACACAAAACCGTCGCCCGTATATTCACAGGCCGCAGCAACACCGGCGCGGGCACAGCTTTTTACCGTGTCGAGCAGGGCAGGCGCGGGGAGAAGCTTTTCCAGACGCAAAGGACTGCCCAGACAGGCTGCCGCGAGGATACGCATCGCGGCGGCGCGCCTGTCCGCAGGCCCGCTCAGGACGCCCGAAACCGGCCTGCGCGGCGGTTGCAGGGTGAACACACCGGCGTTCCGCGCCTGTTCACGGTTCAATACCTTGATATCCTGCAACAGGTTGAAAAGTTGCCGGGTAAACACAGGGTCCCTGCTGAAGTCGACCGCACTCGCCTCCCAGGCCAGACGCACTTCCTTTTCGGCGCGCACGGCCGCCGGCGTCACCGCCTGATCCCTGCCCTCCCTTATGCGCGACACCAAGGTCGCCCTACGAACCAGGAGCTTCATAAGTTCCTTGTCCAGATCGATCAGGGCGCCCGCCGCGCCGCGCGGCCCGCCTCCAAAAGAACCGGGGGCGCCTCCCGATGCGCCGGACCTGCCGCGTTGCCCGCCTACAAAAGAACCGGGGCAGTCTCCCGGTGCGCCGGACCGGCCGTGCGGCCCGCCTTGCGCGGCACCTTCACCCTGCTCTGTATCATTGAACGTCACGCCCGTCGCTCCGCATATTCCCCGCGCTTCCAGCGCCGTTGCCCGCAAAAAAAACTTCCCGACAACCGTCGGGTGCTTACCTGCAACCGTCAGCGCTCCGCAAAACCCGAGCAGCGTTTACGCCGGCCCTGACCGGCCTGTCGGGAGAGATTGAGGATGGACGGAGCCCCTGCAGGTGTTTCCCGCAAATAGTTCCCTAACGCGTAAGCATCCCGTCCGCAAGGTCGCAGGCGCCTGAATGTCGCGGGAACCTGAAAAAATCCGTTGACACGGCGTGTGCCTGTTGTAAAGTCCGCAAAGCGCATCGGAGTTATGGACAATAAAACGCCTTTGCGGGATAATACCCTGTCAACAGCAATCCCGGGGAGTTGCGCCGTATGCCGAGCTATGTCGACCCTGCCGCATGCACGGGATGTAAAACCTGCATGTATATCTGCCCCAACGACCTTATGCTTCCGGACCCGGAGACGGGCAAGGCGTTCAATCAGGAACCCGATGCCTGCTGGGAATGTTATTCCTGCGTAAAAGCCTGCCCGTACGGCGCCGTTGCCGTCCGCGCGTACGCCGACTTCGCGCCGCCGGGCGGGGCGTGCGTTCCCGCTATGTCGCCGGGCTTCATAGCTTGGACTGTGCAATTCCGCAACGGGGAAAGCAAACATTTCCGTTTTCCGGTGCGCACGACTCCCGAAGGCTCCATCAAGCCCCTGAAGGGTTTGCCGGAGCCGGGCGATCTTGACGATTCGCTTTTGTGTACCGAATCTTCCCTGCCCGTTCCGGCCTGGAATTTTCGACTTTGTACCGACTGATTTCTGCGGAAATCAGTAAACGTCGGCCGGTACGGCCTATGCGCCGTGGAGCGGCGAGAGTCGGCCGAAAACCACGCTTTGTCGGCCGACGCTTCTGCGTTGTCAAGTTTACTTGATACCGCATCTTTCGGCAACAGCCGACGGGAGACAACCGCATGCCTGTATTTACGAACAACCGCGATCCCCAAGGTATAGCCGCTGCCGAGCCGGATATACAAGAACACGATGTCGATATTCTGCTGCTCGGAGGCGGCATGGGCAACTGCGGCGCGGCTGTCGAAGCCGCACGCTGGGCGGCCGAACATGCGCCGCATCTAAAAATCCTGATGGTGGACAGGGCGGCTGTCGCGCGTTCCGGCGCGGTCGCCCAGGGACTTTCCGCAATCAACACCTACCTGGGCAGGAACAGCGTCGAAGACTATGTGCGCATGGTCCGCGCCGACCTTATGCAGGTGCTGCGCGAAGACCTTGTGTATGACCTCGGACGTCATGTGGACGACTCGGTACATCTTTTTGAAGACTGGGGCTTGCCCTGCAAAATCAGGGACGGCGACCGGGAACTTGACGGCATGCAGGCCGCTGCGCAGGGCAAATCCCTGCGCAACGGGGATGAACCGGTCCGCTCCGGCCGCTGGCAGATTATGATCAACGGCGAATCCTTCAAGCGCATCGTGGCCGAAGCGGCAGTCAATGCGCTCGGCAGGGTCGGGATAATGGAGCATATCTATATCGTCAAATTGTTGCTCGACGCGCGGCAGGACAACCGCATTGCCGGAGCGGTGGGCTTTTCCCTGCGTGAAAACCGTGTACATATTTTCCGCGCCGGCGCCGTGGTCGTCGCCTGCGGCGGCGCCGTCAACCTGTACAGGCCGCGGTCTTCCGGGGAGGGCATGGGCCGGGCGTGGTATCCCGTGTGGAACGCCGGGACGACCTATGCCGTATGCGCCGAAGCCGGGGCGGAAATGACCATGATGGAAAGCCGCTTCGTGCCGGTACGCTTCAAGGACGGCTACGGGCCGGTGGGAGCCTGGTTCCTGTTGTTCAAGGCCAAAGGCGTCAACAGCGCGGGCGAGGATTACGTCGAGCGCAATCAGGCCCTTTTGCAGCCTTGGCGCGCGCGCGGCTACGCCGGGGGACGCATCGTCCCTTCCTGCCTGCGCAATCATCTGTTGCTCCAGGAAATACGCGAAGGCCGCGGCCCGGTCTACATGGATACCCCGAAGGCCCTTGCAGGCGCCTTTGCCGGCCTGGACGAAGAACGGCGCCGGCGCCTTGAAGAGGCCGCCTGGGAGGACTTTCTCGACATGTGCGTCGCGCAGGCCGGCCTCTGGGCGGCTATGAACGTCAAGCCCGAGGAACAGGCGTCGGAAATAACGCCCACTGAACCCTACCTGCTCGGCTCGCATTCAGGGTGTTGCGGACTGTGGGTTTCCGGCCCGGATGAAGATTGGGTGCCGGAAGAGTATAAGATTCGGGCTGACAACGGCAAGGTTTACAACCGCATGAGCACGGTCAACGGCCTCTTTACCTGCGCCGATGGGGTCGGGGCGTCCGGCCACAAGTTTTCTTCCGGCTCGCACGCCGAGGGACGCATTGTCGGCAAACAGCTTGTGCGCTGGTGCGTGGACCATAAAGGCCATACGCCTATGCCGCGCGAAACGCCCGAGGAACTGAAACGTCTCGTCTACCTCCCCCGGCGCACCTTTGTCGACAACAGGCACCTGACTACGGATCCGGCCGTCAATCCTCACTATATTTCCCCGAAAAATTTTATGCTGCGTTTGAACAAGTGCATGGACGAATACGGCGGCGGCGTGAGCACGCTCTATACATGCTCCGGGGCATCGCTGCGCGTCGGGTTGAAACTTCTGGAAACGCTGGAGGAAGACATGCAGCGGCTTGCCGCCCGCGACCTGCACGAACTCCTGCGTTGCTGGGAGAACCGCCACCGGCTGCGGACGGCATACCTTCACCTGCGGCACCTGGAGTTCCGCAGGGAAACGCGTTACCCCGGATTTTACTACCGGACGGATTGCCCGGACCCGGACGATGCCGAGTGGAAATGTTTCGTCAACTCCCGCTATGATCCGGCAAGCGGAAAAACCGCGCTCTTCAGGAAACCCTGCCTGCGACTCATCGCCGACGAATGACCGCTGCGGCGTCGTGTTCACCGGGTGGTGCGTCTCTTGCCGCGAAAGCGCGGGCACGCCGCAACAGGAAGCACTGCGGCCCGGCACGCGCTGCCGTTGTGTCCGTGCCGGACCGGGTCGTTACATGCTTCAGCGGACTACAAGCACGGAAACCGTCGCCAGACGGACTATTTTCTCGGCTACGGACCCGAAGAGAATATTGTCGAAGCCTTTGCGTCCGCGCGTGCCGATGACGATGAGGTCGGCACCGATCTCCTTCGCCCGTTGCAAAATCACTTCCCCGGGGTCCCCCGGCAGAACCTTTCCCGCGGCTTTCGCGCCCGCCGCATGGGCTTTGATGAATTTTTCCATACTTGCGGCGGCACTGGACAATATGTGTTGTTCCATGTCCTGCAGTTTTTGAATGTCGACTTCATGGTGTCCGCCGATGTCTGTCAACAAGGGCGACACATAGAGAAACTCCAGGGCGGCATTGCCGGCTTCGGCCGCAGCCGCGGCGCGCGAGGCCGCCAATTCGCTGTTTTGAGAAAAATCAATCGGACAGAGAATGTTTTTCACGGTGAACGTACTCATAACGGCTCCTTTTCGCTCAATGCAACAATCGGCGCGGATACGGTCCAACACGCCGGCCGGAAAATCCGGACAGATTTTCGATGCCGTTCCAACACTGCGGTCCGTTCTCGTTTCCGCCCGCCGGCCGGGGCGGCCGGTCGACGGGAACCGGGCGGCCTGCCTCTTCCCGATAAAGAAGGACTTATCTGAATTATATGCCTGGTTTCACCTGAAGTCAATCGGGAATTCGGCGCAACAGCAATGCATAGTTCAGGAAATCGCCAACTCCGACTTTACTGCTTCTTCAGAGGAGTGACTGACTGTACAGTCAACTAAAAATGTCGCCGCAAAAAACTGCGGAGAATGCCGAAAAAATAATTGACTTTGAATTTCATTATCGTATACTAACCGCAAATCCTTGCTGCGGGCCTGCCCGCAGACAGTCGGGCACGCGAAGGGGAAACCCGTGCAGGAGAATATAGTTTTCGTACCATCGGCCTGCGCCGCGCCTTTTACGGTTTTCCCGGCAGTCGGACATGTAAAGTTCTTGTGGCGGTGTCACCGGAGCATACCGGGACATGGTGACGAAGGATCGCATTTTTACCTACTTCGCCGCTTTGAGCAGCGATCTCTTTCTCTTTGCCGATGTCAGACGCGTGCCGTTGAGCGCCTCCTCGGCTGCCGCCGCAGCATAGCCGGCAGGCTTCTCCCGTTATACTTGACGCTTGAACTTTATGCGCTTTTTCTTCCTTCATCATACTTGAAAAAACAAGAATATGCTCTTGGTAATGCGCAAAGAATCAAGACGCTGCGTATAACACAGCGTAATGCGGATTTGCCTCCTTTCCGGTGCTTACCTGCACCGGCAGGCATCAGGTGCGGCAAGTGATTTTTCGCGGCAACCGCCGGTTGCCCGACAGATAGAATATTTACGCTGTACTTCGCCGCGTTGCAACGCTCATCCGCCTGCCGAAAAAAAAACTTGACTCACGAGGCTGGTCCGGACAAGTCTTGTGTTACGAGAGTGTGCCGAAGAACGGAATCTTGACGGCCGGACGCCGCGCCTGTACGTTTTTACGCTCAGTTGCCGGACGGGAAAATCTCCGAAGAGCATCGGAAGACTGCGTATTTCGTCTTGACGGCCGCCGGCGGCAGGACCGCGGACACATCCCCCGATTCGGCAAGTCGGCACGTGGACTCATGCCGTAGTTTGAGCAAGAGGAGGTAACGACCAGTGCAATTCAAGGCATTTGAACCGGGTATTGAGGTGAACGCTCCGACTGTCGCCGCAATTGTCGCCGGTATGGGCTACTTTACAAAAATCTCGCGGCGCGCCCTCGGTGAGGTGGGGATAGGCGACGTGGTGGACGACAAACTCGTTCTGGACATGCAGGTCTGGTATTCACAAGAGGCCTGGCTGAAAGCCTTCGAAACCATCGCAAGGCAGGTAGGCAACTCGGCACTGTTCAATATCGGCATGTCCATCCCGGTAAACGCCAAGTTCCCGTTCGGGGCCGTGGATGTGGTGTCGGCCGTGAGAAGCATAGACATCGCCTATCATATCAACCACCGCAAGAACGGCAGGCCGTTGTACGACATAGAGACGGGGACAATGTATGAAGGCATCGGACATTACGGTTGCGAGCCGGTAAGCGGCAAAAACGAGATACGCTGCGTCTGCCGCAATCCCTATCCGTGCGCCTTCGACAGGGGCATCATCAAGGCCATGGCGCAACAATTTGCTCCCGATGCGCAAGTCGTGCATGACGACACCGTGGAATGTCGTGAACAGGGCGCGGACTCGTGTACCTACCGTGTCTTCTGGTGACGCAAAGTCCCCTGTTCCGTCAAAGCACGCCTTGAGGTAATGTCGAACCCTGTCCGGCCAAAGCATGCCTTGCGATAACGCCGAAGTATCGTCAGGCCGAAACGTTGTGCATTTCAACGCGCCGGGTTGTCGCGTGTGCCTGCTCCGGAAACAAGCACATCGGTCACGCCGCTTCCGGCAGCCGATGCGGCGGCAAACGACGCCATGACACAGAACAGCGCCTTCCTGCCTTTTTCCAGGCCGGCCATAAGTGAAGCCGAAACCGCGGCGGTCATCCGCGTGTTGCGTTCAGGCTGGATCACTACCGGGCCGGAAAACATGAAACTGGAAGAAGAATTTTGCCGGGTTTTCGGCTGCAAATACGCTGTGGCCCTTTCCTCGGCCACGGCCGGCATGCATCTGGTCCTGGCCGCACTAGGTATAGGTTCCGGCGATGAAGTCATAACACCCTCGCTGACTTGGGTGTCCACTCTGAACATGATCACCCTTACGGGGGCGACCCCGGTCATGGTGGACGTCGACCGCGACTCGCTCATGCTTGAGGCAGACGCGGCGGAAGCCGCCGTCACCCCGCGCAGCAAAGTCCTTATCCCCGTACATTACGCGGGTGCGCCGGCACATCTGGACTCCTTGCGCGCCGTTGCCCGCAAACACGGCCTTTTTCTGTTGGAAGACGCGGCGCACGCCGTGGGAACCCGCTACGGCGACCTCTGGATCGGGGCCGAAGGCACCGCGCTGTTCTCATTTCATGCCATAAAAAACCTCACCTGTGCCGAAGGCGGCCTGTTGGCGACCGACGACGCCGCTCTGGCCGAACGGGTGCGCAGACTGAAGTTTCATGGTCTGGGCATGGACGCCTTTGACCGGGACATGCAGGGACGCAAGGCTCAGGCAGAGGTGATCGAACCCGGCTGGAAATACAACTTGTCCGACCTGCATGCCGCTCTGGCCGTCGTCCAGCTTGCCCGTCTGCCGGAACTGAACGCAAAACGCCGGGCGTTGGCGGAATACTACCTGCAGAACATGGACGCATCCGTCTGGCTCCCCGTGCGGTCACCCGCGTACCCGCACGAACATGCGCGGCACCTGTTCATGATCCGTGCGGATAAAAATCATTGCGGCCTTGACCGGGATACGCTCACGAAAAGGCTGAAAGCCGCAAACATCGGCACCGGCCTGCATTTCCGGGCCGCGCATACGCAGAAATATTACCGCGAGCGTTTCCCCGGACTTGCGTTGCCGAACTCGGAATGGAACTCCGAACGCCTGTGTACCCTGCCCCTTTTCCCGGATATGACGGAAAAGGATGTGGACCGCGTGCTGGACGCCCTCGCGGCGGCGCGCGCCGGGACCGTGAACATCTGACGGCCGGCTCTGCTGCTTGTTCAGCAATGATTATTCTGCTCTATTGCAACCTTGTCTGAATAATGCCGCCCCGGCTTCATACGCCGGCACGAAGGAACGCTTTATGCCCGATGCCTGTCCCGTACGCAAAGTCTCCCTGGTCATCCCTGCCTACAACGAGGAAGCCGGTCTGTCCGAACTGATCGACCGCACCGTTGCGGTCTGCCGCACCCTGAACAGGGACTGTGAAATCATCCTGGTGGACGACGGCAGTTCCGACCGCACGGCCGAACTCATCGCCGAGGCGGCGGAAGATCCGGTAAAGTGCGTCATCGGCGTCATGCTCAACCGCAACTACGGACAACACGCGGCAATCATGGCGGGCTTCAGTCTGGCTGGAGGAGATCTCATCATCACCCTTGACGCCGACCTGCAAAACCCGCCGGAAGAGATACCCCGCCTGGTTCAAGCGGCCGAACAGGGTTATGATGTGGTGGGCACCGTGCGGGCCGACCGCAAGGATACGCTGTTCAGGCGTCTGGCCTCGCGCACGGCCAACTCCGTCATAAAAAAAGCCACGGGCAGGGAAAGCGGCGACTACGGCTGCATGTTGCGCGCCTATCGCCGGCATATCGTGGATGCCATGCTCCTCTGCCGCGAGCACAGTACCTTCATCCCTGTTTTGGCGGTTTCCTTTGCCCGCGACACCGTGGAAATCCCCGTCGCCCACGACGAGCGCAGGTTCGGCGACTCCAAGTACAGCATGGTCAAACTGGTCAACCTGATGTTTGATCTGGTAACCAGCCTGACGACCACGCCTCTGCGCCTGCTCAGCATTGTAGGATGCGCCGTGGCCTCGGCGGGCTTTTTTCTGGCCTTCCTGCTCGTGGTCCTGCGCCTGTTGCTCGGACCGGAATGGGCGGCGGAAGGTGTGTTCATGCTTTTTGCCGTGCTGTTCATTTTTACGGGCGCGCAGTTTATCGGCATGGGGTTGCTCGGTGAATACATAGGACGCATATACACCGATGTACGCGCGCGCCCGCGCTGGTTTATCCGAAAACTCTGCGGCAAACGCCCGGACGTGATGCCGGACGGGCTGAACATCATCAGGGAACAACTCCCTATACCCCCCACTCCGGCGGACAAATGAAAACAGCGGTATTCGCCTATCACAATATCGGTTGCGTCGGCCTGCAGGCGTTGGCGGACGCGGGTTTCGACATACGGGCCGTGTTCACGCATGCGGACAGCCCGAACGAAAACAGGTTTTTCTCCTCCGTGGCGCATCTGGCCGCACGCCTCAACCTGCCGGTCTTCGCCCCGGAAGATGTGAACCATCCTCTGTGTCTGAAACAGATCCGCGCGCTTGAGCCGGATGTGCTCTTTTCTTTCTATTACCGCAAGCTGCTCAGCGACGAACTCTTGTCCGTTGCCCCTCTGGGCGGTTACAACCTGCACGGTTCCCTGCTCCCCCGCTACCGGGGGCGCGCCCCGGTAAACTGGGTTCTGGTGAACGGCGAAACGCAAAGCGGCGTCACCCTGCATGTCATGACGAGCCGGGCGGACGCCGGCCCCATTGCCGGACAGTTGCCCGTTGCCGTAACGGACGACGACGATGCCCTGAGCCTGCATCAAAAACTTGCGGCGGCGGCCCGCGAACTGCTGAACGATGTGTTGCCGCGCATCAACAGCGGCACGGTCGAGTTGCGCGCCCAAGACGAAAGCCGGGCAACATATTTCGGCCGGCGCGGGCCGCAGGATGGAGAAATACACTGGGACAAAAGCGCCCGCGAGATACGCAATCTTGTCCGGGCCGTGACCGAACCCTATCCGGGCGCGTTTACGCATGCCGGCAGACGCAAAATGCTGGTATGGAAAAGCCGCGTGCATGCGGAAGCGCACGCCGCGCAACCGGGCACGGTGCTTTCCGCCGCCCCCTTGCTGGTCGCCTGCGGCGAAGGTTGCCTTGAAATATGCTCCGGGCAGACCGAAGACGGCATTTTCCTGCAAGGCGCGCCCCTGGCCGCGGAAACATGCCTGACAAAAGGCTCGCTCCTCGGGCCGCGCCCCGTCCCGGCGGGCAGGCAAAACCGCGTCACCCGCGTCCTGATCCTGGGAGCCAACGGATTTATCGGCAACCATCTCACCGAGCGCCTGCTTCGGGAAAACGGTTACGAAATTTACGGCATGGATATCGGCTCCGAGGCCATCCGCCGCTTCCGCGGCCATCCGCGCTTTAACTTTGTGGAAGGCGACATAGGCATCCATACGGAATGGATTGAGTACCACATCAAGAAATGCGATGTTATCCTGCCTCTTGTGGCTATCGCTACGCCCGTGGAATACACGCGCAATCCCCTGCGCGTCTTTGAACTGGACTTCGAGGAAAACCTGAAAATCGTGCGCTACTGTGTCAAATACGGCAAGCGTATCCTCTTTCCCTCCACCTCCGAAGTTTACGGCATGTGCGGGGACGACGAATTCGACGAGGACCGTTCCAACCTGATTCTGGGGCCCATCAGCAAGGAACGCTGGATTTACTCGGCCTGCAAACAGCTTCTGGACCGCGTTATCTGGGCGTACGGCGCACATCACGGTCTGGAGTTCACCCTCTTCAGGCCCTTCAACTGGGTCGGGCCGCGCCTGGACAGCCTGGATTCCGCCCGTATCGGCAGTTCCAGGGCCATTACCCAGCTTATCCTGAACTTGGTGGAAGGCACGCCCTTCAACCTGGTGGACGGAGGAGCGCAGAAGCGTTGTTTCACGGACATCCGCGACGGCATTGAGGCCTTGTACCGCATCATTGAAAACAAAGACGGACGCTGCAACGGAAAAATCATCAACATCGGCAGCCCGGACAACGAGGCGGGCATCAGGGAACTGGCGGAAATGCTTCTGGACTGCTTTGAAAAACACCCCTTGCGGGGACGTTTCCCGCCTTTCGCGGGATTCAGGGAAGTGGAAAGCGACAAGTATTATGGTCGCGGCTACCAGGACATGCAGCACAGGCGCCCGAGCATCCGCAACGCGCGCCGCCTGCTGGGCTGGACGCCGGAAGTGCCCCTGCGCAGGACGGTCGAATACACATTGGACTACTTCCTGCGCGCTACCGAAGGACAGGAGTAATGACGCCGATGCATACTTCCTTTTACCGGGTACGTGCATGTCTGCCGAAAATTGTCGAAGGGCAGGAGTAAATACGCCGGTGTACACCGTCGGCCTGAGGGTAGATGCGGATACATATGCGGGTACGCGGGACGGCGTCCCCGCCCTGATGTCGCTTCTGGCCGGGCACGGCATACACGCAAGCTTTTTTTTCAGCGTCGGTCCCGACAATATGGGCAGGCACCTGTGGCGCATGCTGCGGCCCGACTTTTTCCGGAAAATGCTGCGGTCCAACGCGCCCTCCCTTTACGGCCCGGGCATCCTGCTGGCCGGCACCGCATGGCCGGGCAGGCGTATCGCAGCCGGCACGGGCAAGGTCATGCGCCGATGCCTGGAAGAAGGCCACGAGGTCGGCCTGCACGCCTGGGACCATCATGCTTGGCAGAAACACATGCCTGACTGGTCCGTCGAGGAATTGCGCAGGCAGACCGCACTGGGATTGGAATCGCTGCAGGATGTCCTGGGGGGCGCCGTACACTGCTCGGCAGCTCCCGGCTGGCGCGCCGACCGTAAGGTAGTTGAGGCCAAGGAGCTGTTCGCCTTTACCTACAACAGTGATTGCCGGGGTACCGGACCGTTCCGCCCCAAGCTCGCTGACGGAGGCGCAGGCACGCCGCAGATCCCCGTTTCCCTCCCCACTTTTGATGAAGTGATAGGGATAAAAGTACGGGAACATGGGTTCAACGACTATATCCTGCATTCCGTGCGCGCCTGCCGGGGCGTGCCCGTGTACACTATTCACGCCGAAGTGGAAGGCGTGTCGCGCGTCGCCCTGTTTGCCGACCTTCTGGAAAAGGCCGGACATGAGGGCATCCGTTTTTGCCCCTTGCGCGACCTGCTTCCCCTAGACCCAACGGAACTGCCGTGCGGCGGCATTGAACTACGTCCGTTTCCGGGCCGCGAGGGAACGCTCGGTGTCCGGACAGAGCATTGCAGTGGACAGCATTCGTAACTGGTGGGAAAAGATGGGGATCTTGCGTTATCCTTGCGCCCATTCGTTACTTATCACGGCGGAGGGCGGAGGGGGCAACGGGTCACGTAACAGGCTATGGAAGACGGCACTGCAAAATTTTGCAGACGAATCAGGACTGAATGTCTGTGTTTGTCATTTCCCACCAGGAACCAGCAAATGGAATAAGATAGAACACCGGATGTTTTCCATGATTTCAATGAATTGGCGCGGACGGCCTCTGACATCCATCGAAGTGATTGTCAGCCTAATTGAAAGGACAAAAATGAAAACAGACTTGAGAATAAAGGCATCCAAAAGTTACAAGGAGTATACATGCGGCATAAAGGTTTTTGATGACGAAATCAAGAAACTAAGAATACTCACGGCAGACTTCCATGCAGAGTGGAATTATGGGCTCCGTCCGCATAAATGTCAAGATAATTACAGATTTCCGCATGGAAATCTGAACAGCAGCCGTTAGGCTGATATCGCCGCGAAGCGGCGTGAGTCAGCCGAAAACCACGCTTTTCGGCTGACGATCCTCCGCAGGGAAAAG
>JAISWB010000028.1 GCA_031271265.1 Desulfovibrio sp.
CACCAATAGAATACATATCTTTTGCTGTTTCATGCATTTCTGCTGCTATACGATTTCTATACTTTATTTCCATTTGATATTTCCTCCAATTTACCTGCATTCTTAAATATTTCCAGTAAGCCGTTTTAAGCGGTAAACAATAAACTGCCCCGGTAGGACTGCGATTCCTGCCGGGGCATCAAACTTTGACTAAACACAGGGGGATTGCCCTTCTGCAACTCCCTTATAGTCCTTTACGCCGGCCATGTCAAGGCCGAAGAGTCGACGGCTCGGGAGGGATTATCCCTCCTCGGCCGGAAACCGGCATAGAGCTGTATACTCACCTATGGTCATCGCCAAGAATTCCTCTGGGATGAGTCTCCATCAGACCCGGTACCCTCATTTGAAAGCTGGACCTTGTCATCATCTTCATCCTCATCCGCTTCCGTGTTCTCGTTTGGGCTTCAATTCTCGTGATATCCCCGGCTCATCTATCCCATTGAGCAACGTCCTCACTGCCCGTATGCGCGAACGGCCTGAGCCAACAGGCCGGAGCGGGTAAAGCCGTAAACTTCGGCCTTTTTGTCGGCTTCTTCCAAGATAGCTTTCGGCAAAGAAACGGTTATTTTCACAGGTACCATATCAAGCGACGGAGCGAGGAAAAGCTGGTAATGCACATCATCCGGCAGAGCAAGGCCGCTCTCTTTCCTCATTTTCGCGACTTTGCGCTTGACAGTTTCCATGTTTGACGGTTCGGGGATCGGCTTTTTCGCTGCCGCGAGTTCTTGCAGGAGGTCTTCCAGAATATCAGCGCCGTATTCCGCGCATTCTTCCAGTGAATATCCGCCTGTAACGGCACCGGGGACATCCGGGAAATACACGGAAAAACTTCCTTCCTTTTCCGGCACGAACGCCGCGATGTAATACTTGCGCATGGCTCCCTTTCCTTCATTTCAATGCAATTTCACGCCTGTTTGCTTCTCAATTTCAGCCAACGTGCCCGCGGGATGCCGGTATCCCATGAAAACAGCTTCGGTCACCTTATCTGTGAGGGACTTTATCATATGGTAGCACATTCTGTTGATGTGTCAAAGAGAAAGCAACGCTTTACACGCCCCGCGAAAAAGCGTAAGCGTTTTCAACCATGTCCACCATACTGATCGGCGGCGCCGGTTTTATCGGCAGCAGGTTGGCCCGGCGTCTCCTGGAACGCGGGGAGCATGTCCTCGTCATAGACAACCTCTGCCGGGGCAGGCGCGCATTCCTGCAGGATATGCCGGGTCATGCGCACCTGGAGTTCGTCGAAGCCGACGCAGCGGATCCGGACGCGCTTCTTCGCGTCTGTACGCCGTTCCACGCCCGTTTTCCGACGGCGGTGGTACGGCACATGGCCGCCAACTCCGACATCCCGGCCGGCATCGCCGACCCGGCCGTTGACTTGCGCGACACCTTCATGACCACCTATGCCGCGCTGCAGGTCATGAAAACGCTGGGACTCAAGCGCCTGGCCTTTGCCTCGTCCTCCGCCGTCTACGGCGACCACGGCCCGGAAACCCTCTTGCGCGAGGAAAGCGGGCCGTTGCTGCCCATATCCAACTACGGGGCCATGAAACTGGCCTCGGAAGCGTTGATCGGCGCTGCCGCGGAAAGTTTCCTGGATCGCGCGCTAATTTTCCGTTTCCCCAATGTCGTGGGCATTCCCGCCACGCACGGCGTGATTTTGGACTTCATCCGCAAACTGCGGACGTCGCCCGGACGACTTGAGGTACTGGGCAACGGCACGCAGCAAAAAGCGTACCTGCACGTCGAGGAACTGGTCGAGGCCATGCTTTTCATAGAAGAACGCGCATCCGGCAAACTCAGCCTTTACAACATAGGCCCTGAGGACGCGGGTTGCCGCGTGTCCGACATAGCCGAGGCTGTTGTCGCGCGAGTCGCGCCGCGGGCGGACATCGTCTACGGCACAGAAGAACGCGGCTGGGTCGGGGATGTTCCGAAATTCCGTTACTGCGTGGACAAGCTTGCGCGCCTGGGTTGGAAGCCGCGCCTGTCTTCCCTGGAGGCGGTGCGCCGCGCCGTGGAGGAAATCGCCGCGCAGGAAGGACTATGCTGACCCGGGCCGTCATCCTCGCCGGCGGCAAAGGCACACGGTTGGCGTCGCGCCTGAACGGCCTGCCCAAACCCCTGGTTGAGGTCGCCGGCGTTCCTCTGCTGGAGCGGCAACTGCTGCACTGCAAGGCTGCGGGCATCCGTTCCGCCCTGGTGCTGGTCAATCATCTGGCGGATCGCATAGCCGGATTCTGCCGGGCGAAGAACAATTTCGGCCTTGACCTGTCCCTTGCGGACGACGGCGAGCCGCGCGGCACGGCCGGCGCTGTTCTGGCCGCGCTGCCGTTGCTCACGGCGGACGAAGACCTGCTGATCGTCTACGGCGACACCCTGTTCAATGTGGACCTGGAGCGTTTTTACGCGGCCCATGCCCGATGCGGGGCGGACGCCTCGCTGTTTCTGCATCCCAACGACCATCCGCGGGATTCAGACCTTGTGGGGCTGAATGAGGAAAACTTCATCGTCCGCTTTCTTCCGTACCCGCATCCGCCGGGCGCGGAATATCCCAACCTTGTCAATGCGGCCCTGTACATTGTCCGCCGCGCGGCCCTCGAACCTCGGCGCGGCTTGGGCGAAGGTCCGCCGCGCGCTGTCGACTTCGTCAAGGAGCTTTTTCCGGCCATGCTTGAGGCCGGGCAAAAACTTTACGGGTACATTTCGCCGGAATACGTTAAGGATATCGGTACGCCGGAACGTCTGGACGCGGCCGAGGCGGATATGGCCTCCGGCCGCTTTGCCGGTGGAACACTGAAGGTTGCCCGGCGGGCCGTGTTTCTGGACCGGGACGGCACGCTCAATGAAGACCGCGGGTACATCAGCCGGCCGGAGCAGTTGACGCTGCTGCCCGGCGCGGCCCGTGCCGTGCGCCGTCTGAACAGGGCCGGGCTGCCCGCCGTGCTTGTCACCAACCAGCCGGTCCTTGCGCGCGGCGAATGCACGGAAGATGAGCTGCGGGCCGTACACGCGCGGCTGGAACATCTGCTGGGCCTGGAAGGCGCTTACCTGGACAGGATTTATTACTGCCCCCATCACCCGGACAAAGGCTTTGCCGGTGAACGGCCGGAACTCAAGATCGCCTGCGCATGCCGCAAACCCGGCATCGGCATGCTGCGCCGCGCGGCGGCGGACATGCGTATCGATTTGGCCCGGAGTTGGCTCGTCGGCGACAGGACGGCCGACATTCAGTGCGCGCGCAACGCCGGCGCGCGGTCTATTCTGGTCGGCGCCGGAACCGCCGGGGAGGACCGCGCTTGCGATGCGGTGCCGGATTTCCGGGCCGAAAACCTGAAAGGCGCGGTGGACATCATTCTCGCGGCGGAAGGAATGGTCTGAGCCGTGCCGCGGATTTCCGTCCTGCTGCCGGCCCGCGAGGCTGAAACTTTTCTGGAAGAAGCCGTACAAAGCATTTTGAACCAGACTTTCAGAGACTTTGAGTTGTCGGCCCTCTATGCCCCGTCCGGCGACGGAACCTTGGCTGTTCTGGAAAAACTCGCCCGACGCGACAGGCGCGTTAAAATTTTGGAAACGCACGGCCCCAATCTGGCCGCCGACCTGAATGAAGGATTGCGCGTCGCGGACGGAGAGTTCATCGCCCGCATGGACGCGGACGACGTAAGCCTGCCGGATCGCTTCGCCCGGCAGACGGCCGAGTTTCAGGCCCGGCCCGGCCTGGGTCTGCTGGGCTGCTCCGCAAGGTATATTGATGCCGCAGGGCGCAGGGGAAGGCGCATCGCGCCGCCGCGCGGGGTGAACATGGAAAGGGCCTTGTACTGGGGCTGCCCCGTTATCCATTCATCCGTCATGATGCGCCGTTCGGTTTCGGCACGGCACGGCGGCTACCGTCCTTTTTTTCAACAGGCCGAGGATTACGACTTGTGGCTGCGTCTGCACGGTCAAACGGAAATGGACAACCTGCCCGACGTCCTGCTGCTTTACCGCCTGCACGGCGGCAACAGCATCCGGCGTAATGCCCCGGCAATACGCCGCTACGCCTTTTTGGCTCAGGCCGCCTGGCTGTCGCGGCGCAAAACCGGCCGGGATCCGCTGGACAATCCGGACGAACCGGGGGAACCGCCGGATCCCGCCTCTCTGCCCTTGTCCGAAACTGAATCGGCAGGTCTGTACGGACGCATACTGGCCGGTTCCACGCATCTGCTCGGCGATGAACGCGACGATCCGGAAGGGAATCTATGGTGGCCTTGGGTAAAAAAAATCCAGGATAAGAAGCTGCGCCGTGAAGTGGAATTTTTCTGCGCCATGCGCGCGGCTCGTTTTTACGGCATGGGCAACCCTGTGCGCTGCCTGCGGCATTGCCTGCGGGCATTGGCCGCCGGCCCGGATCTCGCTGCCGGACACGGCCTTAAACTGATTTTTCCTGATTTGTGAGACTGGAGTTTCGCTGTCGGCGGTTTGTGATTAGGGAAACGCTGATTTATTTTTTTGAAAAGCAAAAAGATGGATTCTTCGCTACGCTCAGAATGACAAAAGCGTAGTCATTCTGAGCCGTAGCGAAGCGAAGACGAAGAATCTATCTTGATGTCTTTTGCCTTTCCTGCATTAATCAGCGTTTCCTTAGATTTTTCCGGTAATTGCAAGTTGCTTCGGGCTGGTTGAAGTTAGTGATTCCATTGCGCCGGGGGGAGAAAAGTAAACCGGCCCGTCTGTCGGGGGATATATAATTATTGCTGAAAACCAAGTGCCGGCGGCGAAACTCCTGTCTGAAAAAGATACTGTCTGAACTTTCATTCATGAAGCAGTGCGGGCCAGGGAGCGGACAACGTCCGCTGTTCAAGGAAACGACATAAGCAAAAAGACAATCATCCTTGCCGACCTTGTTTCCTACTCTCTTTCAAGCGCGTGGAGCGCTGCGGTCAGGCGGGCGAGCCAGATACGGGCGAAGTATTCACGTTCCGCAAGGCCCTTGAGTTCCACGCGGCAGTCGAATCCGGCCGCCGCAATGCGCCCGCGCCAGGAACGCGTCCCGGCGCCCGCTATATCTTCGGCCGCATGCTTGCCGACCGCCGCAAGCAGGGGAACAAGCAGAACCCTGCCCGCAGTGCCGTTGCACAGGACGCGTAACTCCTCAATAATGTTATCCACGCGCTTTTCCCCCGCCAGGGTGCCGAGCAGCATCCGCCCGTCCCGCGCCGCGACGGCGGCAGCCGACAGCGCGTAAACATCGTCCGCCGCGCGCCCGCCGTGGCCCACCCAGACCACGACCTCATCCGGGCCGCGTTCCTCGCCGATTGATGCCGCCAAGGCGGCGGCGACTTCTTGCGTGTCTTCTTCCGTGTGGAGAAGCGGAGCGCCGACGCGGATATGCGGCGGCCCGCCCGCCTTGCGCGCCTCGGCGATTTCTTCCGTCATGGCCCGGTATTCCAGGCCGGGCACAAGGTGCAGGCTTTGCACCGCAACCCGCGCGCAGCCCGCGGCGCTCATGCGGAGCAATGCCCCGTATACCGAATCTTTTTCCCCGCCGCCTCCGCGCGCAACCGATGGAAGCCGCCCCCCGCGGGCATCCCCCGACCGCTCCGGGCACACCCCGGATACGGCTCCGGCCGGGCTGCGACGCCTGCTCTCCGAAGTAAAAGCCCGGTACACCGGCAGGGAGGGAAATGCCTGCTTTACCAGACTCTCGAAAAAATCCGGGGCCTTTTGCGCCGCGGCCCCGGGCGATCCGTAACTGACCAGAAGTATGCCGACGTTGTCCACGATCAGACATATTCCTTGATGTTGAGCGCATGCGACCAATAAGTGACCGGAAGAATGCCGGTTTTACCCAACATCACCCGCCTCCGTCCGGTTCACCCGCACAGAGCCGCGGGTCTGCGCTTCTTCGCGCGGAGGCCGGCTCCGCGGACTCGGCACCGGGCAGGATCAACGGGTCGGAGCACGGCAGCATAGCTTTCACGTCCTCAATGAACTCCCGCATCTCCTGTTCCATGCCGGGGGCAAAACGCAACAGCAACGCGGCCCTGCGGCGATCAAGCACGGTCATCAGACCGAGATTGTCGTGCGCTTCCAGCAGGAAACGGAACAGGCCGACAGCGGACGGCGCGATGACGACATACAACCGGGCCGAGCGGCCGGGCGGGACGCCGAGCCTCTTTTTCCAGCGTTTTTTTCGCTTGGGAAAGTACACCGGAACGGCCGGCATGCGCACTGTGCAATCCTTCGTCATCGCGCACCCGACGGACAGGAGCCGGGTGCGGATTGAAACATCGTCACGTCAAAGCCGTAAGCAGCCTGCCGCCGCGCAACGCCAGGGGGCGGACCGGCGTCAGCACGCGGGGACGGACGCGCGCGGCGTCCTCATCGCGCAGAAAGCATTCAGCGTAGTACTCGCACATGCCGGCGGGCGGATTGCCGCTTCCTTCCTCAAATACCACATGCAGTACCGGGACGTCGAGAAGCGAGCGCAGAAAGGCTTCCTTCCTCTCACGCGCGAAGGAGCGCAGGCGGGCCGCCCTCGTTTTCTTCACTCCGGCCTCCACCTGCCCCGCCATGCCGGCGGCGGGCGTGCCCGGACGCCGTGAATAGCGGAACACATGGGCATAGGTCAGGGGAATACGCCGCAGGAGATCCAGGCCGGTCACGAATTCCGCCTCTGTTTCGCCGGGAAACCCCGTCAACAGGTCGGCGCCCAAGGCAAAACGCGGCCATAGGGCGCGCAGGCGGGCGAAAAATTCCGGAAGAGCCTCCGGGTCATAGTGCCCGCGCCGCATACGCCCGAGGACGGCCGGATCACCGCTTTGCAGCGACAGGTGCAGATGCGGCGCGACCATGCGGCTGCGGCCCAGAACGGCGAGAGCCTTGCCGTCGAGTTGTCCGGGTTCGAGTGAACTCAGGCGCAGGCGCGCCCGCCCCGCCCACTCCGGGGCCAACGTATCCTCCAGCCGTTCCAGAAAATCCCGAAAATCCCCTCCGCCCGGTTCACGGTATGCGCGCAGGTTGATGCCGCTGATCACAATTTCCCGAAAGCCGGCGCGCAGCAGGCGCAGGGCTTCTTCGATCGAGGCCTCCGGCGGCCGCGAACGCGATGCGCCGCGAACCGAAGGCACAATACAGAAGGCGCAGGCATGGGAACAGCCGTCCTGTATCTTGAGCGCCGCCCGCGAACGGTCGCCGGAGGACACGGAAAACTCACGCGGCCCTGCCTCATTGCCTGTTGACAACCCACGCAGCCCTGCCTCACTGCCTGTTGAAAACTCACGCGGCTCTGCCTCACTGCCTGTTGACAACCCACGCGGCTCCGCCGCGCTGTTTCCGGAAAATCCGTATGGAGCCGCGGCGTTGTTTGCGGAAAAAACATCCAGAAGGTCGGCCTTGTTCCGCTGCGGCACAAGACGGGAGGCCCCCGGCAGCTCCGCAAGCCCGGCCGGCCCGGCGGCGCAGCCCGTAACGATGATCTCGGCATCCGGGGCCGCGCGTCTGAAGCGGCGCACGGCCGCCCGCAGATCGGCCACCGCCGCGGCAGTGACCGCGCAGGAGTTGATCACCACAGTCCCGGCGTCTTCGGGCCGCGAGGCTTCCTTTATGCCCTGAGCCGTCCAGCGTTCGCGCAGGGCCTGCGCCTCGTAGCGGTTCACCTTGCAGCCCATTGTGCAGATATAGAAAGCGCCTCGCGGCGCGGCGTCATTCGTCGTTTTCCGCATCGGGATCCGCATCGGGATCCACGGGATAGGGATACCCGAATTTCTCGCGCAGGCGGTAATACACATTCTCCGGCACCAACCCCCTGATGTCGCCTCCGAGCTTGGCGGATGCCTTGACCACTGTGGAACTTATGTAGAGCCACTGGTAATCCGCCATGAGAAAGACGGTGTTGATGTGGCGTTTCATCTTGCGGTTCATGAGCGTGATTTGAAACTCGTAATCGAAATCGGAAACGGCGCGCAAGCCGCGCAGGATGACGCCGGCCTTGCGGCGATCGGCGTAGTCCACAGTGAGGCCGGAAAAAGACTCCACCTCCACGTTGGGATTGTCGACAAAGGCCGTGCGGGCCATTTCCACACGCTCCTCCACGGAAAAAAGGGTATTTTTCGGACTGTCGCCGGCCACGGCCACGACCACGGTGTCGAAAACGGCGCAGGCCCTGCGGACAAGGCCGGCGTGGCCGTTGGTCAGGGGGTCGAAGGTGCCGGGGTATACGGCGACAATGGCTTCACGCTGCATATGCCGATCCTTTGTTTGAGTGACGGGCTGCGGCGACACCGGTTGCAGGTTTCGCGGAAAGCGCCTGCGCACGTCGCTTCAGCCGGAGCAACTCTCCGTCGGGCCTGCCGTGCTTACAGTTCCGGACAGGCATCGGGTTGCCGTACTTTCCACAGGATAACGCGGGTCTGGCCGTAGACGCGGTCCGCCGCCACTTCCAGGGACGGGTGCGCCTTGTCGGGCGCGAAGGCGCTTCCCGCGCGGAATTCGGCGTTGATCAGCGCGCCGGGCATGGTGAAAGGCTTCCTCAGCAGCGCTTCCAAGGTGCGCTGCAGAAGCTCCGCGCGGTATGGAGGATCAATAAATACCAGGGAAAAAGGCTGCTCGGGAGCAACAGCCAAAGCCCTGCCGACCTCTTCGCAACGTATGTCGAAGCTCGCCGCGTCCAAGCCCAGGGCGGCGGCATTGGCCCTGATCACCTTGGCGGCGTAGGGGGCGGATTCCACGAAGCAAACGTGGGCAGCGCCCCGGCTCAGGGCTTCAAAACCCAGGCTGCCGCCGCCGGCAAAGAGATCCAGGGCGCGGACCTGGGGCCGGATCGCGCCTTGGGATTCCAGCATGGAAAACAGCGATTCGCGCACCTTGCCCATGGCCGGCCTGAAACCGGGACCGACGGTGGTCTTGAGCCTTCGTCCGCGGTATTTTCCCGCGATGATGCGCATATCCGAGTTTCTCTAGGGTTTTGCGGAAACAGCCGGCTCCGTGCTGCGCAGGACGAGCGGCGTGCCGGCGTACAGGGGAGCGAAATCCACGCGCAGACCGGCTACAGCCCCGATGGGCAGGGGAAAATTCAGGCTGTTCGCGCGCCGCAAAAAAAATCCGTTGCGCCAGGTGCAACGCGGCCCAGGCAGAGCCGAAGCCCAGGCTCGTGTTTTGCCGGGCCAGACCTTGCGCGCCGTTGCGGCCAGAGCATACGGGCTGTGCAAACGCCCCGGCGCAGCGGCCCGTCGGGCTCGGCACTCCAGGCCGAAGACGGACCACGCGTTGAAAAAGACAAAAATCACCCCGGCGCAGGACAGCCTGCCCATTTCCGCCTGCACGGCCTCATGGTCACCCGCGAAATCAAGGGTCGGCGACGCCGCCGCATAGTCGAAGGACTTGTCGTCGAAAGGCAGGCGGTCCGGGGCGGAAAGCACGCACTCGACGCGCCGGCCCATAAGGCCCGCGATGCGTTCCAGCCCGGACGCGTCGTTATCCTGCACGGTGACGTCGAAACCGGCTTCCCAGACGCTTTCCACCAATTCCACATTGCCCGCGCCCATGACAAGAAGGGAACGGGAACGCCGGGGCCAGCCGGACAACAGCCCGCGCAGGAGATCACGGCACCGCCGCATGGCGCAATCTCTTCCGGAAGCGTCCGGAACCTTCGTGCCGTTTTCCGCGGCGTGCTCGTTCACGCGGGCTGCCTCCTCAAGTACCGTGCAATGTTATGTTTCAATCCACATCCGGCTCCATCCGCCGAATGACTCCGCCCCGGCGGACAGGAATCGGGTGGATTGCCCCGATTTTGCGTCGCTCATGTCGCGCATCGCCGGGAAGCGCCGGGCGGCCGGCGCGGCTTGCGCCGTCGGGTCAGCCGGTTTTCGACGTGGCAAGGGCGTATATTTCGTGCGGGTCGAGGATGAGGATAACCGAGCCGTCGCCCATGATTGTCGCGCCGGAAATGCCCTTGATGTCTCCCAGATAGGAGCCGAGCGGCTTGATCACCACTTCCTGCCGTTCCAGCAGCCGGTCCACAACCAGGCCGAGCCGCCGGTCGTTGTCCACAATGACCACCACGTTCAGCAGCCCTTCCTTGAGCACGGTGGAGTGCAGTCCTAGAAATTCCGCAAGACTGATGATGCCCAGGACCTCGCCGCGCAGGGTGACGGCTTTGCGTCCCTTGACGTCGGTCAGGCGCTCCGCCTCAATTTTCACCGTTTCGGATACGGCATCCAGCGGAATGGCGAAAGTCTCGTTGTCCACGTTGACCATCAGGGCGTCTATGATGGCCAGAGTCAGGGGCAGGACAAGCGTGAACTTTGTGCCTTTGCCGACTTCGGAAGCGATATTGATGCTGCCCTTGAGGTTTTTGATGTTCGTGCGCACCACGTCCATGCCCACGCCCCGGCCGGAAATGTCCGTGACCACCTCCGCCGAGGAGAAACCGGGGGCGAAGATAAGCTCCGTCGCCTCGCGGTCGTCCAGATTCTTGGCTTCCTCGGGCGAAATGATCCCCTTGCGGACCGCCACCTGACGCATGACTTCGGGGTCTATGCCTTTGCCGTCGTCCTCTATTTCAATGGCGACGGAGTTGCCCTTGTAAAAGGCGCGCAGCCAGACGCTGCCCTGGGGCGTTTTGCCGCGCTCGCGGCGGACGGCTTCCGGCTCGATGCCGTGGTCGACGGAATTGCGTATGAGGTGCACAAGGGGATCGCCGATGACTTCCACAACGCTCTTGTCCAGTTCTGTCTCCTCGCCTTCGACAATCAAGGCTACTTCTTTGCCGCTTTTGCGCGAAAGGTCGCGCACCAGGCGGGGAAAACGCGAGAACACCGAGGCCACCGGCACCATGCGCACCTTCATGATCGTGTCCTGCAGGTCGTCGGAGATACGGGCCATGGAGTACGTGGTTTCCGTAAGATTCTGGGCTATGACGGAAACATCCACCTGTCCGCCGGTTTCTTCCAGTTGACGGGCGAGCATGGAATAGCGGTTGCGGTTGATGATGAGTTCGCCGATCAGGTTCATGAGGTGGTCGAGCTTTTCATGGTCCACGCGGATGGTGGAAGACACTTTGGCCGCGGTATCGCCTCCGCCCGCAGGCTTGGCCGCGGGCGCGGGGTGTGCGGCGGGCGCCCCGGCCGTCGCCGCTTGAGGCGCGGCCGCGCGGGCTGTTGCCGCGGGCGCGGTTTGGAGCGGCCCTGTTTGAGGCGCGGCCTCCTGAGCAGGTGTTTTCGGCGCGGCTTGAGCTGCGGGCCGCGGAGACGCCGCCGCTTGAGGCGCCTCCTTTGCCGCGGCTTCGGGCGCGGCCGCTGCCGCTTTTTCGGACGCCGCTTTTTCAGGCGCAACGGCTTGCGGGGCCGCCGATACTTTTTCCGCCGCGGGCGCCGGCGGGGCAGCCTGTTTGCCGGCGGGGGCGGCAGCCTTGCCGGCCTTGGCGGTCAGCGTCTCAAGGGCCGCGGGGATAAGGTCCTTCAGTATGGCGCATTCCTGATCCATCAGATCGGTCATGATCGTAAAGTCCATGTTCGCGGACCGGGCCTTCTCCACTATGCCGGCCGTGCGCTGGGCGTAAATCTTGATGTCTTCCAGACCCATGAAATTAGCGCAGTTCCGGATGGTGGTCAGGGAGCGGAACAGGGCGTCTATGTAGTCGCGGTTGGTTCCGTCCTTGCGCAGCGTTTCCAGAGCCTGGGCGATGTGGTTGAACTGCAGGTTGACGGTGCCGCGGAAGAGCGCGACATCATCGCTGTCCACCGCGGGTTTGAAATCCTTATCGGCGGCCGGGCCGGGGGCGGGAAGGCCCTGCATCGGAGCCGGAGTCACGGCAAGACCGGAGGGCAGGGACAACTCTTTGCCGGCAACGGCGTCGCGCAGTTTTTCCAGAAGTTCGCCGATGTCGAACGGCGTAACCGCGCCGGCGGACGGGTCTATGCAGTATACAAGCGCTTCCAGAACATCAACGGACATGAGCAGCAGGTCCACCAACGGGCCGGACACCTGCCGTTCGCCCTTGCGCAGTGAATTGAGCAGAGTTTCGGCCTCGTGGGTGAGGCCGTTCATCTCCTGAAAGGCGATGATGCCGCTGTTGCCCTTGAGATTGTGGAAATAGCGGAAAATATCGTTGACCAGATCGTCCCGGCCTTCGGGATGTTTTTCCAGATCAAGCAGGCCGTCCGAGAGGTTGGAGACGTTGTCCTTGGCCTCTTCGATAAAATCGCGCAGGTGACCTTCCCCGAAAGCGGTAAGCGCGTAGGCGGGCAGTTTTTTTCTGGACTCTATCCAGGCTTCGGTATCCAGCGGCTTGCGCGTTTCGGCGGGCGCTCCCTGCTGCTCCCGGCTTTCTCCTGTCGCCGGGTCGCCCGGCGCGGAGCTTTCGCCGGCGCCGTCCGCTTCGGGCTTTGCCGTATCGGATGCGGCGGTCCCGGCGGCGTCCTTCGCAGGCGCGCCCGGCGCGCCCCGGTCCATGACCGGCGTTTGCCCGGCCAGCACGGCATCAAGGGCGGCGATCATGCCGGAGGTATCGACGTCGCCTTCGCTGCTCTGCGTTTCCAGGTTGTCTATCATGCGCCGCAGCAGGTCGGTCGTAGCCAGAATCACGTCCATAATGTCCGACGTGACGGCCACCGCGCCTTTACGCAATTCGTCCATGACGCTTTCGGCCTTGTGGGCCAACGCATTCATCTTGTTCAGCCCGAGAAAGCCGGAGGCGCCCTTCAGGGAATGCATGGGTCGAAAGATATCGTTGAGTATCGACAGGTTGTCCGGCGCTTTTTCAAGCTCAAGAAGGTTCGGCTCGATGGTTTCCAAATGCTCTTTGGCTTCAATGATAAAATCCGCGAATAGTTCCGGATCCATAAAATCCTGACTCATTTTCCATCCTTTGCTGCCGGGTATTCCCGCATCGTTATTCTGATTTCACATCAAAACTGCGTCCATACAGTTCGGCATTCAGCGCCTGCGGCGGCAGCGCTGCCCCGCCTTCCGTGCGCGATCCCGCGCATTTCGGCGCGGCCTATCCGGCGCGCATTCCCCTGCCGAATACCTGCTGCGGCAAGTGCCCCCGGTATCGGCATTCCCCCGTACGCAACGGGTTCTCCCCGGCAGGCGACAATTTGCAGTTCTGTTGCTCGAGTTTGCCTGTTATCCGAGCAGCATGCGTATATTTTTCATCATTTGTTCCGGCTGTGCAGGCTTGACCATGTACAGGTTGGCGCCGAGCTGTATCCCCTGCTGGATATCCTGCTCTTTACCCTCCGTGGAAAGAACCACGATCGGGACATCACGGTACGCATCCTGTTCACGCACGGTCTTGATGAAGGTAAACCCGTCCATACGCGGCATATTGATATCCGAGACAATAAGGTCGATGCCTTCCGACGAGTAGAGTTTTTCCAAACCGTCCAGGCCGTCTTCCGCCATCGTCACCTTGAAGCCTTCTTTTTTCATAATAAAGGCTACCAGGTTACGGATGGTTTTGGAATCATCGACAATTAAAATGTGCTTGGCCATATACGTACTCCATCATTTGATAATGCTGGTTATTACGCGATCAACGGAAACTATGCCGACAAGTTGTTCGCGAACCTTCAGGAGACCGGAGATAAAATCCACGTTCGCGCCGATATGCGCCTCAACGCTCCAATCTATGTCTTCCTGTCGGACCCTGTACATCGTATGGACGCGCTCAATAATCATGCCGATCTGTATACCTTTGCGCCGGCACACGATAATGAATTTGTCCTCACCCATTCGCGGTGACGATACTTCCAGCACATCGCGCAGATGGATCAACGGGGTCACCCGTCCCCTGAGGTTGATGACGCCTGCCACAAATTCCGGCGCCGAGGGCAGGCGGGATGCGGGTTCGTGCCGGATGACCTCCTGCACGGCCACGGTCGGGATGGTGAATTCCTGTCCGCCTATAAAAAAGCCGACCAGAAGCAGTTCATGGGAAGAGCGCAACATGGTGTCCAGAAAGTCTTCCCCGTCCATTTCCGGGTGCAGGTCCGCTGCGGCGTCCGGATGCCGCTTTTTTTCTTCCAGTCCGAGGCCGGTGATGACGGATCGCCCGTCAACGCCGACATATTTGTCCATAAACGCCTGCTCGGCCGGAGTGAAGCCCGTGTGTTCGGCTTGATCCGCATGAAAATTCTGTTCCTTGAAATATTCTTCGGGGCTTTTGTTCATAGTGCGAGTATCTCTTTTGCAAGCTCTTCGTATTCACGCGCGCCTCGGCTCTCCGGCGCGATTTCATAGATAACGCGCCCTTGGGCGCTTGCTTCGCGAAAGCGCGTATCCATGCCTATCACGGTCCGGAACATGCTGTCCTGCATTTTCAGGGACAGCAGTTCAAGCACGCGCGCGCAGGCTCTGGCCCGCCTGTCGTACAGGGTGGGCAGCACGCGGTAGCAAATGGGCCGCGGAAGAACCTTGTTCAGCACCTTGATGGTGTCGAACAGCAGCTTGAGTCCGTGCAGGGCCAGAAAATCCGTCTGGATGGGAATCACCAGCAGATCAGAAGCCACCAGCGCATTGACCAGCAAAATGCCGACATGCGGGGGACAGTCCAACACGATAAAGTCGTATTCGCCGCGCACATGTTCCAATGCCTGCTGCAGGATGGCGCCCTTGCCCTTGCGGTTGCGCAGATCGACCTCAAGTTCCGCCAGACGGATGGTAGCGGGCACCACGTCGAATTCCTGTTCCGCGTGATGCTGCCGGATCCTGTCCCAGAGATCGTCGGCCTTCTGTCCGCCCGCGCCGTCCGCGAAAATATCGTTCACGGAATACTGGAAGTCGTCTGGATAATAGCGCAAATGCACAGATGCGCAGGCATGCGGGTCAAGGTCCATGATCAGGACCTGCTTGCCCAGCCTGGTCAGCGCCGAGGCAAGAGTCACGCTTGTCGTGGTTTTGCCCACGCCGCCCTTCTGGTTGGCTACAGCCAGTACCCTGGCCCGTCTTGCCCCTGTCGCGGAGCCGGCACCTGCCTCCATTCCGCCTCACCCTTCCTTGCGGTACACTATTGTGCCCGCGTGGTACTCCGGCTTGAACGCCCTGGAAATATTGTGCAGCGATTCCGAATGCCCGATAAGCATGCATCCTCCCGGAAGGAGGTTGTCGTAAAAGGATTCGATAACCTGCCTTTTCATTTCCTCGTCGAAATAAATGATAACGTTGCGGCAGAAAATGATGTTGGATCGTTCCACGCGTTTCAGCATCATTTTATCGCTCAGATTGACGGGCCCGAACGATATGAGCCGCTTCAGCCTGGGGTCGATCCGGTAATTGCCGCCTTCCGTGATGAAGTAGCGCGTTATGACGTCGCGGGGCGTAGTGCGCAGGGCATAGGTCGAGTATACGCCTCTGCGCGCCGCGGCCAGAACGGCTTCCGACAGGTCGTTGGCCGTTATCTTGATGTCCCACGTAGAGATTTCGCTTTTCAGCACCTCGTGCAGAATAATTGCCAATGTGTAGGGCTCTTCGCCCGTCGAGCAGCCGGCCGACCAGATGCGCAATTTTTTCTGTCCGGAGCGGCGCAGTTTGTCCAACTCGCCGGTCAGCACCTTGTCCTGAAAAATCTGAAGTTGCGGAGGGTTGCGCCAAAAGCTGGTTTCATTGGTGGTGATGACCTCGAACAGCTTGGTCAGTTCCTCGCGCCGGCTGGGATCAAAGCGCAGGTAATAGTAATATTCGCCGAAACTTTTGAGGTTGAGCGTTTTGATCCTGTTGTTGAGGCGGTTTTCCACGAGATATTTGCGCGCCTCGGCGATGAAGATGCCGCTTTGCGCATAAATGAAATCGCGGAGTTGCAGGAACTCGTCATTGCTGATCTGGAGTTTGCCGCCCAGGCTCACCGCGGCACGACCGCCGGAAAGCGGAGGTCTCTGCTTTGCGTCCGCGGGCAGAGAGAAAGTTTGCCCGCCCGCCGCTCTGCCCGCAAGTCCTCCGGCTCCGGCAACGCCCGCGCGTGTGCCCGATGCGCCTCCGGTGCCCGTTCCGCCCGGAAACATGCCCGGGACCGTGCCGGAGGTCGGAAAAAGCGCCATTATGTTACTCCTCTCCGGTCTGTTTATGAATGGTGTTGACAGCTTCTTCGGCAGCCGTCCGCACATCGGGGTCCGGGTGATCCAGCATCGGCAGGAGCGCGCGGAAAGCAGTTTCTCCGCCCAAAGTTCCGAGTACCGCCACTGCTTTAACCACGATCAGCGTGTTCTCGTCGGACAGCATGCCCACAAGCGGTTCTATGGCCTGCATAGCTTTTTTCTCGCCCAGGCATTCGGCGCAGCGCACGCAAACCCAAGGATCCGAATCTTTGAGGCCTTCTATAAGGTACGCGTAAAAGCGCGGGTCGTCGCAACGCCCCAGCGTGTCGTACACGGCAAGGCGCACGTCGCGGCTTTCATCATGCAGTTTGTTTTCCAGCAGTTCCAAATACTCGGGATGCTCCTCCGCATTTTTGCCGATGGCTTCTACCGCGACTTTACGCACATCGGAGGAGGCGTCGTTAAGGGCATCGCACAAGGCTTCCAGGGAATCCTGTTCGGGGAAGAACCCGAGGCCGTAAGTGCCGATCATGCGCTGCACGGGGTCTGTGTCCTGCATGAGCCTGCGGAACACGTCCTCCACCTCGGGGGTATGAATGGAAATACAGGCTTCCAGGGCGGATTCCTTGACATCGTTGTAAGGGTGCTCCAAAAAGGGCAGTATCTTGTCCAGCACTACCGCCGGGTCGCCTTTTTTCCCGAGAAAATGCAGTACGCCGCGCAGCAGGATGCCGTCTTCGGCGGTTTCCAGCAGATGCAGGAAGAAGTCCTGATATTCGCGTCCGGCGCGGGCTGCGAGTTCCATGATCATGTTGCGCTGCATGTCCCTGCTGCGTTCCGCAAAGGTTTCAGCCATCATGGCGACGGCGGCTTCTTCATCCACGGCGAGCATCACGCCGAGGGCAGTGGTGGCGACATGCTCGTCGGAGTTGTGCACGGCGGCGTCCAGTTCCGGGTTGCGGCCCAGTTTGATCAGGGCCTGGGAAGCGAGGGCCACGCGCTCGGCATCCTGTTCCGGGTCAAGGCTGTCAACATGGCGCAGCACATAAGTTGTCGCGCCGTTGCCGCCGAGGACGGCGAAACCGCGGACAGCGGAATCCTGGATATCCGGATCGTCGTCTTCCAGGACCGACGGCAGGTACCCGGCCAGGCGCCGGCATTCCTTGCTGCCCAGCAGGCTCAGGGAGCGTTCGCCCATGATGTTGAGCACCGCACGCACGATTTTGTTGCAAAGCGGCGTCACGGCGTTATCCAGTCGTTTGATGAGTTGCGGCACAGCCTTGATGTTGCCCATTTCGCCCAAGGCGTCCACCATGACGGAGGACACGAGTTCCGAAGCTTTGCCCAGGGCCTGGACCATGGCGCTGATGGATGATGCGTCCTTGATTTTTATCAGTGCTTCTATGACCGCGAACTGCACCCATTCCTCGTCGTTCAGGGCACTGTTCAGGCAGGGCGCGGCTTCCGGAAAGGCGAGTTGGCCCAGGCTCACGGCCGCCTGGTAGCGCACGTTGACCTCCGGGTCGTTCAGCAGCGCGACGCAGAGGGAAGCCACCGCCAATGCGCTGCCCGTGGATCCCAGAATGTCGGCAGCGAAAATCCTGACGTCCGGATCCTCGTCGCGCAGCAGGTCCTGCAAGGCGGGCAGGTCGCTCTTACCCAAGGCGCGCAGCAGGTCCATGGCGATATTGCGCGCCGGGGCGTTGTCCGAGCGCAACAAGGGGATTACGGCATGCACGACGGCCGGCCCGCCGATTTTGCGCAGCGCCCTGTCCACCGCTTCCTGCACCCCGATGTTGGGGCTAGCGATATGGCGCACCAGATAGGGAATGGCGGCGGCCGCGGCTTCCTCGCCGGCTGTCTGCGCCCCCCGGCGCACCAGTTCGGGGTCGCTCTGTTGCAAAAGAGAGAGTATATCGGCTGGTTCTGACATCGGCATCTCCAGAGGTAAACCGTGCTTGCCGTCCGGCGTCATGCTTTCCGCTGAAAGTGGGCCAGGATGGTTGCACTCATATCTTTAATATCCACTATTTCGTCGGCCAGCCCGGCGTCCACCACCGCTTTGGGCATGCCGTAAACCACGCAGGATTCTTCGTTCTGGGCTATGGCCCAACCGCCGCGCTGCTTGAGCACCTTGGTGCCTTCCAGCCCGTCGTAGCCCATGCCGGTCAGGGTAACACCCAAAGCCTTGCTTCCGGCCGCGATGCCGACGGTTTCCATCAGCACGTTGGCCGAGGGTTTGTAGAGGGCTTCCTTCGGCTCTTCGGTGACGACGGCGAGAAGGCTTCCGCTTTTGTTTTCAAGGCGCAGGTGTTTGCCGCCGGGACAGATGTACACCGTGCCGGGGCGGACCCGCTCCACGGATTCGGCTTCCTTCACCTTGACGGCGCACTGGTTGTTCAGGCGTTCTGCAAAGGGACCGGTGAAGGACGCAGGCATGTGCTGGGCTATGAGTATGGGCACGGGAAAATTGCCGGGCAGTTCGGACAGCACTCGCTGGACCGCGGGCGGACCGCCTGTGGATACGCCGACGGCAACGACTTCGAAGGGCACGCTGCCGCCCGTGTGGAGGATGCGCGGCGCAGGCGGAGGCACCTGCGTGCGGGGAGGCAGGGTGCAGGCGGTTACTGTGGCCTGCCTGCCGGAGGCGTTTTTGAATTTAAGCCGCATAAAGGCCTTGCGTCTGCTGATGGCCTTGATCTTGGGGCAGAGTTCCTTTTCCAGGCGTTGCGTATCGTGCAGGTTGCCCGAGCCGAGTTTGGGTATGAAATCCATAGCCCCCAATTCCATGGCCCGCAAAGTGGTGGCTGCTCCTTCACTGGTTATGGAACTGACCATGATGACCGGGATCGGATTGGTCGACATAATGCGTTCAAGCGCCTTAAGCCCGTTCATTTTCGGCATTTCGACATCCATGGTGACGACATCGGGATCGAGTTGGGCGGCCTTGGCCACCGCCTCCTCGCCGTTGGCGGCGGTCCCCGCCACCTGGATATCCTTGTCTTTTTCCAGGATAGATATCAGCGAACGTCGCACAAAAGCCGAGTCGTCCACAACCAAGACCTTAACCACCGGCTGCTCCTTTATGCCCGCGTTTTTACGCGGCGCTGCAGAATGCCGGTTTCGAAACCGGCCGCAGCGTTGTCGATTTTTTTTATCGTAAATCGAAACCGCATAATAAACAACACCTTTCCGGCCGTTATTTTTACTTGCCGGATGTCACGGCAGGGCTTATACCAATCGCCGGCGCGGGTATCGGGATGTGGCTCAGCCTGGTAGAGCACAGCGTTCGGGACGCTGGGGTCGGAGGTTCAAATCCTCTCATCCCGACCAGAATTTCAAGAGGGGCAGGCAAGTCGTCTGCCCCTTCATTTTTTGATACAGACAAATCAGGACAGACAACTGAGTATTCAGCCTGAAAACGCGTTGCCGGAGTTGGTGAGGGGTGCTGTGCACGGGGTGGAGAACAGATGAAGAAGGAACTTTTGAAGTACCTCTCCGGGCTGTGTCAGACGGCATCGGCGGCACTGCTTGCCGCAGCAATGATTATACCCGCCGTTAAGACGCAATCCATTCGGGGCGCGGCCTCAACTGCGGTTATTCGATTTCCGAATAAACAAATGGAAACCGGTTGACGCGTATGGGGCGGAACCTCATCAGTCAATGCTTCCTTATATTTCGATACGGACCTTCCGCGCGTGAGCCTTGAACGCCTGTACGGTGTTGCCCATGAGCATGGCTATGGTCATGGGACCGACGCCGCCGGGCACGGGACTTGCCGCCGAGGCCACGGCACTTATGGAGGCAAAGTCGGCATCACCGCGCAGACCCTTGTCCGTAACGGAAATGCCGATATCCACCACCACGGCGCCCGGCTTGATCATATCGCCGCGCACGGATTCCGGCTTGCCCACGGCCGAAAACACAAAATCCGCTTCTTTGCAGTGTGCGGCAGCATCCGGCGTCGCAGAGTGGCAGACGGTGACCGTTGCGTCGATACCCTTGGCGCCGAGCATGACGGCCAAAGGTTTGCCGACAATATTACTGCGGCCCAAAACCACGGCCCGTTTCCCGGCAAGGTTCAGGGAACAGCGCCTGAGCATTTCCATTACTCCGGCCGGTGTGCAGGGGCGCAGGCCGGGAAGGCCGAGCATGAGCCGGCCCATGTTCACGGGGTGAAAGCCGTCAACATCCTTGGAAGGGTCTATGCGCTCCAGGCAGGCCCGGCTGTCCTGACCGTCCGGCAGGGGCAACTGGACCAGGATGCCGTCCACGTCCGCGCGGGCATTCAGAGCGTCGATCAGGGCGAGAAGTTCGTCCTGTCCGACCGCGGCAGGAAGGTACACGGTTTCGGAGTGTATTCCGATCTCGGCGCAGGCCCGCTCCTTGTTGCGCACATAAGTCCGCGAGGGCGGGTCATCTCCGGCCAGAATGACCGCAAGACCGGGAGGGCGCCCGATTTTGCCCGTCAGGGCGCGAATTTCGACGGCCAATTCGGCGCGGACGACCGCGGCTATACCTTTACCGTCAAGCAGCCGCACCTTTGCCGTCCCTGTTCAATCGCCGTCTGTTACTGTCAAGCGCCCGCACCGTCGTCGGCTCATTCCCCGTCTTCCTCGTCGTCGTCGGCAAAGCCGTAGTGGGCGCTCATGACGGGTCCGTAGTACACGGCACTGTCGTCAAGCTGTTCTTCGATGCGCAACAATTGGTTGTACTTGCTCAGACGGTCGGTGCGGCTCAGCGAACCCGATTTGATTTGTCCGCAGTTCATGCCCACGGCCAAGTCGGCGATGAAGGCGTCCGCCGTTTCGCCGGAGCGGTGGGAAACTATGGTCGTATAACCGTTCTGTTTGGCCAACTCAATGGTGTCGAGGGTTTCGGTCAGGGTACCGATCTGGTTCAGTTTGATCAGGATCGCATTGCCCAGCCCTTCTTCGATGCCTTCGCTGAGGACGGCCGGGTTGGTCACGAAGAGGTCGTCGCCCACAAGTTGAATGCGGTCGCCGAGGACAACGGTGAGCTCGCGCCAGCCGTCGCGGTCGTCTTCGCCCAAACCGTCCTCAATGGAGATCAGGGGGTATTTTTCCGTAAATTCCGCCAGATACCTGATCATTTCGGAGGAGGAAAGCACCTTGTTTTCGCCTTTCAGATGATATTTCCTCTCTTTGCGGAATTCGCTTGCCGCCGCATCGACGGCCAGGGCGATTTCCGTGCCGGGGATATAGCCCGCCTCTTCTATGGCTTTGAGCAGGTAACGGAAGGCCTCGTCGTGGCTTTTGAGGTTGGGGGCGAAGCCGCCTTCGTCGCCGACGCTTGTGACATGGCCGTCGGCGGCCAGGATGCTCCGCAGAGTGTGAAAGGTTTCCGAACCCATGCGCAGGGCTTGACGGAAATCCTGCGCGCCCAGCGGAACGATCATGAATTCCTGAATGTCCAGGTTGTTGGGCGCGTGCATCCCGCCGTTGATGATGTTCATA
Organism: Desulfovibrio sp.; assembly: GCA_031271265.1. Lineage (GTDB taxonomy): Bacteria > Desulfobacterota > Desulfovibrionia > Desulfovibrionales > Desulfovibrionaceae > Frigididesulfovibrio. The sequence goes on from JAISWB010000028.1 coordinate 21,530, forward strand.
AGGGGTACCGGGAGTACCTTGGCGTTGACGCCTCCCAGGTACTGATAGAGGGGCAGGGCGAGAAATCCCGCGGCGGCACGGGCGCAGGCCAGAGACACGCCGAGCATGGCGTTGGCGCCGAGGCGATCCTTGTTGTCGGTGCCGTCAAGGTCGATGATGACGTTGTCCACTTCCACTTGGCGCAAGGAGTTCATGCCGATCACGGCTTCGGCCAGCTCTCCGTTGACATTCTCGACGGCCTTGGTCACGCCTTTGCCCCCGTAGCGTTTTTTGTCGCCGTCCCGCAGTTCCAGCGCTTCCCGGCTGCCGGTGGACGCGCCTGAAGGCACGGCCGCGCGCCCGGTATGGCCGGATTCCAGACCGACTTCGACCTCCACGGTGGGATTGCCGCGCGAATCAAGAATTTCCCTGGCCCAGACAGATACAATGGTACTCATCAGACTTTCCTTATGGTTTACAAGCTCCCCTTATCAGGGAGATTCTCGGTTGACTCCCGAGCCGGGAATATCCTTTTATTTTTTTCAGGAAACGCCCGCGCCGGCCTCCCGGCTTTTCTATGTCCTTATCCGGTTATGCCCTCTTTGTACAGCAGACGCAAGCCGTCCAGCAGCATATCCGGCAATACGGCGTCGAAGCGGCGGGTGACCCGGGCGACAACGGGGGCAAAGCCGCCCGTGCCCACAACAGCGACCGGGCCGCGCATGCCGGCGGCCAGACGTTCGCAGAGACCTTCGGTCATGGCGGCAAAGCCGAAGACAAACCCGTGCTTCAGGCTGGTGGCCGTGGAGATGCCCGGTGCCGGCACGGCGCTTTCCACCTCCAGGCTGACCCCCTGCAGCTTGGCCGTGCGCGAGGTCAGAGCGGCTATGGACGAGAGTACGCCGGGGCAAATCAAACCGCCCAGATAGGCGTTGCCTTCCACGCAGTCGAAGGTGGTCGCCGTGCCGTAGTCCACGGAAATCAGCGAAAAGACGTCCGGAAACAGGCGCCGTGCGGCGTACGCGCCCACCAGACGGTCGGCGCCGACTTCATGGGGGAGGGCATAACGGTTTTCCAGGGGTACGGGCACATCTTCGGGGGCAAAGAGCAGTGTTTTCCCCAAAAAGCGCAGGCAGGCGTCACGCGCGAGTTTGCCGATGCCGGGCGACACGGAGCAGGCGAGGCCTCCTTCAATGTCGCCGGCTTCAAGACCCTGCAGGCGCAGCAGCGCAATGAGAAAAAGCCCGAACTCGTCGGCCGTGCGGCGTTCGTCGCTGGGCAAGGCGAAGGAAGCATGCAGCTTTTCTCCGTCGCCTATGCCGATTTTAGTGTTGGTGTTGCCTATATCCAGATAGAGACGATAACGCACGGGCTGCCGGCTCCGAAGACTGTCGGGCTGTCGGATGTTCAGACCTTGGCCGCTGTTCTGAGGTCGCCTGCGGCGTCGGTTTTTTCCCAGGTGAACTCCGGTTCTTCGCGGCCGAAGTGGCCGTAGCAGGAGCTTTTAAGGAAAATCGGCCGGGTCAGGTCAAGGCGTTTGATAATGTGATAGGGGCGCAGGTCGAAGACTTTCGTGACGGCCGAGGTCAGCACGTCGTCGGGCACCTGCCCGGTCCCCAGCGAAGACGCGAGTACGGAAACGGGCCGGGCAACGCCTATGCAGTAGGCGATCTGCACCTCGCACTTGGGCGCGAGGCCCGATGCCACCACGTTTTTGGCTATGTACCGGGCCATGTACGCGCCGGAACGGTCCACCTTGGAGCAGTCCTTGCCGGAGAATGCGCCGCCGCCGTGGTGTCCCATGCCGCCGTAAGTGTCCTGGATGATCTTGCGCCCGGTCAGACCGCAGTCACCCATGGGACCGCCGATAACAAAGCGTCCTGTGGTGTTGATGAAAATTTCGCAGTTGTCCTTGTCGAACAGGGAAGCGGGCAGGACGGGATAGATGACCTTTTCCCTGATGTCGGCGACGATTTGTTCCTGCGATATTTCCGGGGCGTGCTGGGCGGAAACGACCACATTGTTGACGCGTTCGGCCTTGCCGTCCACATATTCGAGGGAAACCTGCGTTTTGCCGTCCGGGCGCAGGTAGGCGAGCACACCCTGCTTGCGCGCTGCGGTGAGTTGTTGCGAGAGCTTGTGCGCCCAGTAAATGGGCGCGGGCATGAGCGTCGGGGTCTCGTCGCAGGCGAAACCGAACATCATGCCCTGGTCGCCTGCGCCCTGGTCCTCGTCGACGGCGCGGTCCACGCCCTGAGCGATATCCGGCGACTGCTTGTCTATGGAGGACACAACGGCGCAGGTCTGCCAGTCGAAGCCCGTTTCCGAACTGTTGTAGCCTATGTCGCGGATGGTCCTGCGGACTATGTCCGGAAGATCGGCGTAGGCTTTGGTGGATATTTCACCGGCCAGAAAGGCCATACCGGTGGTGACCAGGGTTTCGCAGGCCACGCGGGAGCCGGGATCCCGGCTGAGCAGGGCGTCGAGCACGGCATCGGAAATCTGGTCGGCAACCTTGTCCGGGTGTCCCTCGGTGACGGACTCGGAGGTGAAGTAGTATTTGCCTTGGGCAGGAATCATAAGTACTCCCGGATATTCAGGGTGAATACAGACAGGCGGCCGGAGGCCCGTCTGTACGGGCAGCGCCGCGGGCGCGTATATATCAGGAAATTCATATATATTGCTTTGCTGTTTTACCTATACTCCCCGCCAGGCCTTTTGTCCAGCCGGAATGCAGGCTCCAGGGCGAGGGAAAACTATGTATAACAAGTTGCAATAACACCATATCGGTGTCGGCGGCATAAACAGGACGCGAAAATTTACTCCGGTCCGCGGCGCATAACTCCGGACACTCCTGCCGGAGATGCCGGTGACTTCCGTCTGGACATCCACCTCGGCGCATGCCTATTATATACGGTAACGCGTGACGCAGGCCGTTCGGGCGGCGGAATTTCGACCGGCGGCATGCAGGACTTGGAGGACATTTGCGACACAAGTACTGCACATCACGAATCAAGGGAGGAACGCATGGAATTATCCCCGGCGGCATTGACGCTGATTGTTCTCGGAGTCATGGCCGTGCTGTTCGTCACGGAAATCACCCCCCTGGCCGTCACCGCCATGGGCGGGGCCATAGCTTTGGGGGTATTGGGGGTAATCCCGCCGTCAACAGTATTTTCAGGACTTTCCGACTCCACGGTGGTACTCTTCGCGGGCATGTTCATCATCGGCGCGGCCATGTTTCACACGGGCCTGGCGCAGCGCATGGGCGCCCTTGTGGTGCGGGCCTGCGGGGCGGGCGAAAAAAGCCTGATGTTCGGCACCATGCTTATCGCCGCGCTGCTTTCGTCCGTGTCGTCCAACACGGGCACAACAGCGGCGCTTATGCCGGTAGTCATCGGCATCTGCTCGGCGGCGCGCATTTCTCCGTCGCGCCAGCTCCTCCCCCTGGCCTATGCCGCCGGCTTCGGCGGCACAATGACTCTGGTCGGCACCCCGCCCAACCTGATAGCCAACGCCGCGCTCAAAGCCTCGTCCATGGAACCGTTCGGCTTTTTCGAGTTCGGCCGCATAGGCGTACCCATGACGCTGCTGGGCATGGCCTATATGATGTTCATCGGCGTCAGGCTGCTGCCGAAGGGAGGCGAAGCGCAGGAGGCGGTGGAAGCCGCCGAGGCGGTTGAAAACGCCGGCGGCGGCAAGGTGCGGGAAAATCCGCGCGGCATGTGGATCACCGGGCTGACGCTGCTCGCCGTTGTCGTAGTCATGGCCCTGGACGTCAAGAGAATCCCGCTGGAAACGGCGGCGGTCATCGGCGCGAGCGTACTCATCCTCACGCGTTGCATCGACGAACGGCTTGCCTACCGCAGCATCGACTGGGTAACCATTTTCCTGTTTGCGGGGATGATGCCTGTGGCGATTGCTTTGGATATGAGCGGGGCGGGCAAACTTATTGCCGACGAGGTCATCGTGTTCATGGGCGGCAAACCTTCGCCGTATCTGCTGACGGCCGTGCTGTTCATGCTCACCGCCGGTCTTACCCAGTTCATGTCCAACACGGCATCGGCGGCCCTGCTCTGCCCTGTGGGTCTTTCAATAGCCGGCGGTATCGGCGTTTCTCCCCACGCCGTGGTTATGGCAGTCGCTATCGCCGCCTCGAGCGCCTTCGCCACGCCTGTGGGCACGCCGCCCAACACGCTTGTGCTGGGCGCGGGCCGGTACCGCTTCACGGATTACGTCAAGGCAGGCTTACCCCTGACCCTGCTCTACCTGGTGTTCTGTACCTTCCTTATTCCGCTGCTCTGGCCTTTTTACGGGTGAACCTGAGTTGATCTGTCGCTGTAAATGCGGAATGCAGTCACCACTACCGACTTATTTTTTCACTTCGACAAACTGCTTTATCTATATTTGAGTAAACACTATCCCCGAACTTACGCGGCTTCCGTCTGCCGTCTGTCCCGTGCCGCGCTTCATCCGCCTGCCGCCTGTCCCGCCTCGCCGTCCTGCCAGGCGGCCCGTACCCGCACATGCCGCCCGGCCTTGTTGGTGAAAAGCAGGTAGCCGTGTTGCCGTCCGAAGACATATAGGTCGCGCGTGACCGCCACGTCCTGCCGGCAATATGCCTCTATGAGGTCCGTCCTGCCTTCCCGCCACCAACGCAGGGCGGCAAGACCGTCGGCGCTTTTGGAGTTGTTCAGCGTGGCCCGCGCCAGATTGTCCAGGGAAAGGCGGTAGGAAAGCTGCTCGTGTATCTTGAGCAGCATATCCAGCGTGGGCAGACGGCGAAAATCGCAGCCCGGCGCATGCGGCGCCAGCACCGCATAATCGAAACGCAGCAGGTTGAAGCCCACCACCAGCGGCGCCCCTTCCAGAACCGCGGCCAGGGCCGGAATATCTTCCTGCCCGTACGCGCTGAAGAGCTCCGTGCGCGAGTCGTACAACACGGCCACGCTGACGCCCATTGCCCCGGCCCTGTGCCACCCGCCGACCTCGGCGGCGGAACGCCGGGTTTCCACGTCCAGCACCACATACTCCTGCCCCGACCGCTCCGGGCAGGAGCCGGAAGCGTCCCGAACCGGTATCGGCGATACCGGCGCGGACGCGGGGTTGGGGTCCGCATCCTCCTTGCGGGCAAAAGCCCGGGATGCGGAGGGAGTCTCCTGCAGCCCGCTCGGCGGCGTCCGCAGCAACAGCGCGGCCTCCTCGCGGCAGGCAGGCGTATCCGTGAGCAGGATTTCCAGCAGGCAGGCGGCTCCCTCCTTGTCGATGGGCCGGTTGCCGGAGCCGCACTTGGGCGAATGTACGCATGAAGGACAGCCCGTCTCGCAAGGGCATTCACGAATGACCGCGAGCACCCGCCGGAGCAGCTCGGGAATTTGGTCGAAAGCCGCCCGCGAAAGCCCAGCGCCGCCGGGAACTCCGTCGTACACGAACACCGTGGGCCTGCCCGTCTGCGGATGCATGGGCGTGGAAATGCCGCCGAAGTCGTTGCGGTCGGCCATAACCTGCAGGGGCAGAAGTCCGATGGCCGCGTGTTCCAGAGCATGTATGGCGCCCATGAAATGCAGGCGGGCTTGTTCGACGGCGTCCTGCGCCCGGGGCGGCACCATGATCCACAGCCCCTCGGTTTCAAAAATCAGCGGCGGGAACTGCAACGGGTGCACCCCCAAAAGTTGCCCGTTGCGCACCGCGCGCTTCTCGTACCCGGTGACGAAATCAGTGATGCGCAAACGGCCCCGTTGCACCGCCGCGCCGGCATGGATGCACGACGCGTCGAGGCTGAGGATTTCCGTTTCCTTGTGTCCCCGCGCCCTGGTGTACCAGGAAGGACGAAAAGGCCGGGCCAGGGCGCGCCCCGCGCCGAGATCCAGTTCCGTAATCTCGAAATGCCGCCCCAAATGCAGATAAATGCTGCCCGGATGCGCCTCGCGCACCGCCCGCACACCGTCCACCACGCCGATAAGTTCGCCGGATGCGGTTTCAATGACGACATTGCCGCCGGAACCGCGTAGGGAAATGCCGCGCTGCGGGCGTTTGCGGGCGGAGTACAACTCCGTGCCGTCCGCGGAACGCAGGAGCAGGCCGCGACGCTCCAGCGCCGCTGCCGCGGCAAGCGCTTCCGGCCCCATCCAGGTCTTGTCCGGGGCAAGGTCCGGCCGCAGGGGGAGTTCGGAGGCGGCGCATTCGAGGTGCCGCTCCACAATGACCGGATTGTCGGGGTTCAGGACGGCCTTTTCCGGCGGGCGCTCGAAAAATTCCCCGGCATGCCGCACGATATACTGATCCAGGGCGTCTTCACCGGCCACGAGCAGCACGGCCGCCTCCTGCCCCGCTCGCCCTACCCTGCCCCCGCGTTGCAGGGTGGACATGATGGTGCCCGGATACCCCACAAGAATGCAGATATCCAGGCTGCCGACGTCTATGCCCAACTCCAGGGCGCTGGTGGAAATGACGGCAAGGAGTTCGCCCGAGGCCATGCGCCGTTCGATATCCCGCCGTTCTTCCGGCAGAAAACCCGCCCGGTAGGCGCTGATGCGCCCGGCATAGACGCCGGATTTTTCCGCTGCCCAGAGGCCGACCAGTTCCGTCATGCGCCGGGACCGACAATAGACGATGCTGCGCAACTCCCTGGCCAGAGCGGCCTTGAGCAGCTTGACGGCTGTCGTGCCGGGACTTTCCGGGGGATTGATGAAGACGTAATGCCGCCGGCCCTGCGGCGCGCCGCTAGCCCGCACGGGCGCCGCAGGAGCGCCGGTAAGCAGGCGGGCCAGTTCTTCCGGATTGCCCACTGTGGCCGAACACAGGGCAAAGACCGGCGAGGCGCCGTAATGCGCCGCAACACGCCGCAGCCTGCGGAAAAGCTGGGCCGCGTGCGCCCCGTATACCCCCCGGCAGGTGTGCGCTTCGTCGGCCACCACCAGCGTAAGCCCGGCGAAAAGACCGGCCCAGAGCCGATGATGGGGCAGAAGGGAAAGATGCAACATTTCCGGGTTGGTGAACAGCACCTGCGGAAGATTGTCACGGATCTTACGTCGAAAATGCCCCGTGGTGTCGCCGTCATACACGGCGGCGACCGGCCGCGCCGCCTCGGGCCAATGGGCGCACAGAGCCTCAAACGCGGCCAGTTGGTCCCTGGCCAAGGCTTTGAGCGGGAAAAGAAAAAGGGCGCGGGCATCAGGGTCGCGCAGGAAATGTTCCAGAACCGGCAGCGTGTAAATGAGAGATTTGCCGCTGGCCGTGGGCGTGGAAACGATGATGTTCAGCCCGGCGCGCAGGGCGTCTATGCCTTCGGCCTGATGGCTGTACAGGCCGCGGATGCCCAGGTGTTCCAGAACGCCGTCCATTGCGCGGGGCCAGGGCCGGGCAAGAGGCGCAAAACGGGGAGCCGAGGCGGGCAGCACCACATGCCCGGTGATCAGCGGCCCCAGGCTTTGTGAGGCTTCCAGCGCTTCAAGGTATTCCGCGACGCTTCCGTTGCTCGACATCGTATGTTTGTACCCAAGGGCAATTTTCCCGTCAAACTCAAGGTATTTCATCAAGAAATGGAATAATTGGGCTCCGCCCCCAAAACATGCCGCGACAAAGCCCCATTAACCGAGACTTGCCTCCGAAATTTTTTGTGTTCGATGAAAAGCCGCGGACTCGTCATTATCTTGTCACAAATCCCGGCTAAAAGAGGACCTCATGCTGCGGCGCACGCTGCCGTTTGCCGCGGACACCTGCCGGAAACACGGCTCAAACCGCCCCGGCGGCCGGAAAGATTGTCTCTCCGGCCCACGGAAACCGAATTCAAACCAAAACGAAATTGCTGATGGAGGACGACCATGGAAAAGAAAAAGATTTCCATAGAACAAAGGCTGGAATACAATGCAGTGGTTACCTATCTTGAAAATTTGCTCGACGCGTTCAAAACCGGCAGTATTGAAGTCCGCAAGGGAGAACGCAGAATCGTGCTCACTCCCGCGTCCGATGTGTATGTTGCCGTTGAAGCAAAGCAAAAGCCGGAAAAAGAGTCTTTTTCAATGGAAATTTCCTGGCAGCACACCCGGGAAAGCAAAGAAGGAGACGAGTTCTGTATTGCCGCCGTTTGCGCAGAACAGCCCGGCAGTGACGCAAAAACCGGCACAGAGCCGGCTCAGGCAAGTACCCCGGCCCAGGTAAATCCCCAGGCTCCGTCAAGTACCCAGGCACTGACAGGCACGGCTTCCCACGGTCACGACCCGGAGAAAAAACAGGCGGACGAAACAAAACCCGCCGACATGAAAAACAAAAAAAGCATGTAGGCTTCCGATGGCTCCATCCGCAACTACTGCTGCCGCTGCTGCGGCACGACGCCTCAGAGGCCCTCTTCCCGACACGCGGGGCGCGTTCAGACCCTCCGGGGTGATCGGCGTCGAGCCCACAGCGGAAGATGAAGCCGATTTCACGACGATCATCGACACCGCCCTGACCCCTGAACAGGAAGAGCGCATACGCGTTCCCGACGCCGTCTACCCGCAGCAACGCAGCACCCTTGCCGTACACTGGCACCCGGAATTCATCCCGATTCCCCTCGTTCGGGAACGCATGGGCAGAATGTTTCCGGGTGCGGAAGAAGAATTGTGCATCCCCACCCAGCACAATGAACTGCTTGCCCTCAACGGGTTTTCAGGAGTGGAAGCGGACTGCTGGTCCGAAGAGTTTTCACAGAAAATACAGCTTCTCGCCCATTTTCAAACAGAGAAAGTCGCACAGGCCGTCACTTTCCGGGCCATGCTGGAACATACCGCGGACTACCGCCGTACGCAGCTCGACTGCCTGCTGGATGCCCTCGCCGGCGCATCACAGGGCGGCCGCAGACAACTCGCGCAGCAGGCCGCGGCCCTGTGCGGCGCCGACGCTTCCTGCGCGGCCTTTGCGGCCGCCGTCGCCCGCAAACTCCGCACCCTGATTGAACGGCACAGGGGAACAATGGACAGGAACAGTTTGAAAAACAAACTTGTCCGCAATTTTCTCAACCGCATGCGCGGCAGATTCGATCCCGCCTTCATCGGCAGGGTGCAGGCCTATGTCAATGCCGTCAAAGCCGCCGTCAAGGCCGCGTTCCCATCGGTATACTACTTCGCCGCTCAGGAAATGATTGAAGAAATACGCGGTCTGGGCGGCTGCATCGTCATTCCTCACCCGGAACAATTCTGGCCGGTCCTTCTGGCCGGCTACGACGTCGACGGCTACGAAGTCTGGAATCCCCAATCACAGCGCTACACCGACTTTCTCATCTCGGTGACGGCCGAACAAAACAGGAACCGTCGGAAAAACCGCCGGGAATTGCTCGTCTTCATGGGCGACGACTGCCACATGGGCGAAAAAATTCTCCCCCCGACGGATCAGGACCCCCTGAAGGCCGAACGCGAAGTAGGACTGCAACCCGCGTGGGGCGACCTGAACCTCCGCAAAAAACTCATAGCGGATCAGGCCGGCCGCGTCTGCGTCATCCGCCGCTATACAGAACGCTTGTCAGGCTGAATACGGTCGGTGTCCCGCGCCCGGCCGACATGCACGGAAAAGTTGCCGTTGCATCGACATTACACCTCAACCCGCGCTACGGAGCTGGAGCATGGCTGCTGAAAAAAAATTCATTTTTGAATCCCTGCAAGATATCAAAAGCATATCTTCGTTCCTTGAAGCCATTGTCGAGGGGATGCAGACCGGTAAAATACTTTTATCATCATCAGATGAATGCATTGAAATGCATCCCAACGGGCTTTTACACCTGTCCATAAAGGCCAAAAAGAAAGGAGGCAATAACAAGATAGGCATTAAAGTGGAATGGAAAGAAACTCAAAATCAAGAGCAAAATACTGTATTATCCGTAGGTAAGTAATATGGATAATATTGATGAGATACAAGAAAATTTTAAGTTCATTGTCACAGAAACGCAAACGCAAGTCAATCGTATCCATAATTTTGTCAAATCACCAACGCGCGAGGTTTATGAAAAAGCGCTTAATAGGGAATCATATATCAATAACCTGAAGACGGTTATTGAAAACAAATGCTACGCTTACATCCATACGCACGGCGATCTGGATACGCGCAGTCTGAACCGGATCCGGGCTGTGTTATCCATTACGGCCAACCTGGAGCGCATCTGCGACGTGTGCATCAATATTCTGGAGCAGATGGACCATCTTGTGGAGCGGCGTATTCTGCGCAACAGTGAATATGCTCCCATGTTTCAGGTTATTGAGGAAAGTCTGGACCAGGTCCTGCAGGCCCTGGAAGAAGCCGGCTTGTCCAAGGCCCTGCACATCTGCCGTTCGGAATACATACTTGACGCCCTGTACCGCACGTCTTTCGAGCGCCTTACCGCCCTGCTCGACGCCGGCCGGGAAAACGCGGGCAACTGTATCACGGCCGTTTTTATTTATCGCTATCTTGAGCGCATCGGCGACATGCTGCTCAATGTCGGCGAAGCGGTTCTTTTCGCCGCCCTCGGGCAACGCATCAAAATAGAACAGTTTGATTCGCTGCAGCAGACGCTTGAAAATTCCGGCTATACCGGCGCGATTGAGAATATCAACTTTCAGGCCATCTGGGGTTCGCGCTCCGGCTGCCGCATCGGCAAGGTCGAAAACGCGGGCGGGGGCCATATGCCTGAACACGGCTCCCTGTACAAGGAGGGCGCGCCCAAAAAGATTTTACGCGAAAAGGAAAACCTGGAAAAATGGAACGCCCTTTTCCCCGGCTCCGTCCCCCGTATTTTCGGGCATCATGAAGACGTGGACCGCGCGTCGCTGCTTGTGGAATTTTTGCGCGGTTGCGGCTTTGACGACCTGATTATCCTCAGGGACGGGGAAACCGTGACCGAAGCCTTTCGCGTGCTGGAAAAGGCTGTTCGGCATATCTGGGAAAAGACGCTTGTGCCGGGACAGATTGCCGTCGATTTCATGCATCAGTTGCAACACCGCTGCGATGAAGTGCGTCAGGTCCACCCCGATTTTGCGCAGCGCTCGGATATGGCCGTAGGCAAAGCGCGTGTGCAGTCCATACAAAGCCTTATAGAACAGTGCACCGGATATGAGAAGAGCCTGCATGCGCCGTTTTCCGTGCTGATTCACGGCGATTTCAACACAAACAATATAATTTATGACGATCAGGAACATGTTGTTCGGTTTATCGACCTCTATCGTTCAAAACAGTATGATTACGTTCAGGATGTCTCTGTATTTCTGGTTTCCAATTTCCGGCGTCCGATTTTTGACGCCAATCTGCGCGACAGGCTGAACAGGGGTATTGCCGAATTTTATTCCTGGGCGCTGCAATTTGCAAAAGAAAAAGAAGACGGATGCATGCAGGCGCGCATGGCGTTTGCCCTGGCCCGGTCGTTTTTTACTTCGATCCGTTTTGAACTGAACCGGACCTTTGCCGGAGCGATGTTCATGCGCGCGGCATTTTTGCTGGAATCCCTCAGTTCGCACGGGCAGAGCGGGGCAGCGTGGGAAACATTTACCTTTCCTCCCGAGCTTTTGTATTATACGGCATAATCCCATCAGGAAGTTTCCTGAAGGGAAATGCTGCAAACCATAAAGGACTTTCAGATGAAGATAGGCGTAGTCGGCGTACCGGGAGGCGAATCTTCCGAAAAACTGGCGGATGCGGTGGCGGCTGTCACGGGAACGCGCATACTTGTTTCCATGGACGCCGTGCGGCTCGACCTGCCCTCGGGCCGCTGTTTTCACGACGGCATGGATATTTCCGCGCTGGATGCCCTGATTATCAAGAAGATCGGGGAGCGCTATTCGCCGGACCTGCTGGACCGGCTGGAGATACTCTGTTTTCTCGCGGACAGTGGGGTGCGCGTGTTTTCAAACCCCCGTGTCGTCATCCGCATGCTGGACCGTCTGGGCTGCACGCTCAAACTGCAGTCCGCCGGCGTCCCCATGCCTCCGACCACCGTCACGGAAAGCCCGGAACAGGCCCTGCAGGCAATCAGGCGTCAGTACGGCCGGGCGGTCCTCAAACCGTTGTACACGTCAAAAGCCAGGGGCATGCGGCTTGTGGACGGCGACGATCCCGAACTGCCCGGACTGCTGACCCGCTATGCGCGGGAAAACACCGTGCTCTATGTGCAAAAAGCCTTGGAATTACAGCATAATCGCGATCTTGGCGTTGTTTTTCTGGGCCGGGAGTACCTGACGACCTATGCCCGCGTCAAAGCGCATGACGCCTGGAACACCACCACCGCCAACGGCGGGCGCTATGCGCCCTTTACCCCTGACGCGCCGATACTGGACGTGGCCCGCAAAGCGCGCGACGTCTTCGATCTGGAGTTTACCTGCGTCGATGTGGCGGTCACGGATGAGGGTCCCGTGGTCTTTGAAGTTTCGGCGTTCGGCGGTTTTCGGGGCGTGGAAGAAACGACGGATCTCGACCCGGCGGCTCTGGTGGCGGAGCACCTGACGGCACGCCTGCGGGAGCCGGCCGCGGGAGGCAACGCATGACGACATCCTGTACAGACTTTATCCGCACCGTGCGTGAACGCCTGCCCGCAACTCTTGGACTGCGCCTCGATTTTGACGGCGTCAATGTTCTCGTCGCAAGCAACAGTCAACACGTGAACGTGCTGTTGGAGGATTATTTCCGCGAGTTTGTCGCCGCTCCTGAGAACAATTGCCCGCCGGACTTCGTAATTACCGCGCATGAAGGGACCGTGCCGGACCTCGACGAAGCCTTTACGGAAAAAGCCCCCGACCCGGGAAAAACGAAAATCAAGGAAGAGTATGTGAACTGCGGCGACGGCAGGCTGGTGCGCAAGAGCCTTACCGGCATGCTGTTCGCTTTTACGCCCGCGGAGCATCTTGCCGTGGGGGAATGCGCGCGCAACTGCAACCAGGTTGTCAACTTCATCAACAGCCGGCTTATCGCCCGGCATCTTGACCGGGGCTGTTACCTGGGGCATGCTGCCGCGGTCGCCTTCCGGGGAAAGGGGATTGCCCTGTGCGGATTTTCCGGCATGGGAAAATCGACGCTGGCCCTGTTTCTAATGAACGAGGGATGCACTTTCGTCAGCAACGACAGGGTGTTGCTTTCCGGCGATCTTCCGGCCAAGCTGTACGGCGTTCCCAAGCAGCCGCGCATCAATCCGGGCACGGCGCTGCACAACGACGCTCTGAGGAATATCGTGGACAGTGAAGACAGAGAGCGCTTTGCCGCCCTGCCGCCGGAGCGGCTCTGGTCGTTGGAGCACAAGTACGATGCGCCTATCGGGCAATGCTGGGGACCGGGCCGCTTTGTTTTGCGGGCGCCCTTTTCCGGGCTTGCGGTGCTGAACTGGCACCGGGAAGGCGGGGCAACCCGCTTTGTCGAGGTGTATCCGCCCGACAGGCCGGACCTTGTCCGCGCGTTCCGCAAGGATTCGGGATTGTTTTATGCGCCGGACGAAGCGGAAGCCCGTCCCGCGCCTTCTCCGGAAGCCTATGCCGTGCGGCTCGCGCAGGCGCCGATGCTGGAAATAACCGGCGGGGTGGACTTTGCGGCGGCGGCAAAGGCCTGCCTGGATTTTTTTTGCGGCCGGCAGCGGGAACAGCGGTGCCGGTAGTCCGCCCCGACGCCCCGCTTGCCGCGCCCCGGCGCGTTGCCGTTCCGGATGCCTTGGCGGCGGCCCCTCTTGTCGTGCCCAGACGCGTCGTCGTTCCGGATGAGGTCAAGATAGAGCGTTTCAGGCGTGTGCCGGAACTGGGGCCGGCCCTGCTCTTTTTTTCCGGCGGCACGGCCATGCGGGACACGGCGCGCGTGCTGACCGAATACACGCACAACGCCGTTCACATCATGACCCCCTTTGATTCCGGGGGAAGCTCGGCGGTCTTGCGCCGTGCCTTCAACATGCCCGCCGTGGGGGATATCCGCGCCCGCATCATGGCTCTCGCGGACCAGAGCGTGAAGGGCAATCCGGAAATTTACGCGCTGTTCGCCTGTCGTCTGGCCGCGGATCAGCCGCAGGAAACCTTGCGGCGCGAACTCGCAGCGTTGTGCGCGGGCAGGCATCCGCTCATCCGGGCGGTTCCCGACCCCATGCGCAAAATCATCCGCACCACGCTCATGCAGTTCACGGAACGCATGCCGGCGGATTTCGATCTTGCCGGAGCCGGCATCGGCAACCTCGTGCTTGCCGGCGGTTACCTCACCCAGAGAAGGCATCTTGATCCGGTGATTTTTCTCTATTCCAAGCTGGTGGAGGCGCGGGGCACAGTCCGTCCGGTCGTGAACGCCGTCGCCCATCTCGCGGTACGGCTCGCGTCCGGCGAGGTCATTGTCGGGCAGCACGCGTTCACCGGCAAACAGGGCGGACCTGTCACCTCGCCTATAGAAGATATATGGGTCACGCGCTCACTCGACGACCCGGCGCCTTTCACCGTTGCCGTCCGCCCGAAGCTGCAGGAGCTTATAGCCGGGGCGGATCTTGTTTGCTATCCCTTCGGCAGCTTCTATTCAAGCCTCATCGCCAACCTGCTGCCCCGCGGGGTAGGCAGGGCAGTGGCCGCCGCGCGTTGCCCCAAGGTTTTCATTCCCAATCTGGGCACGGACCCGGAGCTTTTGGGGCACACCCTGCGCGACCAGACGGAGCGCCTTGTGCGCTGTTTGACGCGTGACGGCGTCGCCCGGCGCGATGTGTTGCAGGTGCTTGTCGTTGACGACGACGAGAGCGCCTATCCGGGCGGGGTACCATACGCGTGGCTGCGCGCGGAAGGACTCCAGGTGGTGCGGACCCGGCTGGTGTCGCCGGAATCCGCGCCTTACGCCTGCCCGCGACTGGTCGCCCGGACCCTGCTTTCCCTCGTCTGACGCAGTGCGGACAGGGCTGTTATTTTTTGTTGACGCGTTTCCAGATATTCATTTTTTCCGCTTCCTTGATGAGCTGTTCACGAAAATCGGGATGCGCCGTGGAGATGATGCGTTCGGCTTTTTCCCAGGTGGACAGCCCCTTCAGATTGACCTTGCCGTACTCGGTTACCAGCCAGTGCACGTTCGCCCTGGTCGCGGTCACCACCGCGCCGGGCTTGAGGACGGGGACAATGCGGCTGCTCTGCGCGCCGTCCTTGGCCGAAACCGTGGAAGAGCAGCAGATGAAGCTCTTCCCGCCCTTGGAAAGGTACGCCCCCAGGACAAAATCCAACTGACCGCCTGCGCCGCTGATATGCCGGTACCCGGAAGACTCGGAGGCAAGCTGCCCGAAAAGATCCACCTCCACCGTGTTGTTGATGGAGATGAAATTGTCGATGGAAGCCAGCACCCTGATGTCGTTCACATAATCAACGGGGGCACTCATAAGCTGGGGATTGTCGTCAAGAAAATCATACATGCGCTTGCTGCCCGCGGCAAAGGCATAGCACTGGCGGTACCTGTCGACGCTTTTGTATGCTCCTGTGACCTTGCCGCATTGGGTTAAATCGACGAAGGCGTCGACATACATTTCCGTATGCACGCTCAAATCTTTCAGATCGGTTTCCGTCAGGAGCATGCCCACGGCGTTGGGCAGGCCGCCTATGCCGAGTTGCAGACAGGCACGATTGGGGATTTCGTCGACAACCATGGCGGCGACGGCGCGGTCCACGTCGGAAGGCTTTGAAGCGGGCATTTCGCCCAATGCGGAGTCGGCTTCAACGATCATGTCCGCGCGCGTGATGTGGATATTGGCCTCATGTCCGCCGAGGCAGCGGGGCATATTGCGGTTGACTTCAAGGATTATGCATTTCGCCCGCTCGCACATGGCCGCAAGATAGGACGCGCTGGGGCCGAAATTGAACCAACCGTGCTTGTCCATCGGCGAAACCTGGATCATGGCGACGTCGACCGGGGTGTAATTTTCCCGATAGTAGCGGGGCACTTCGGAAAAGCGCATGGGGATGTAAAAACAATTCCCGTTCGCTGTGAGTTTCCGCGTCGCCCCGGTCATGTGCAGGGTGTTCCAACTGAAAGGATTTTCAGCCGGCGGGATTTTCATGATTTCAGGCGTCCACAGTTCAACGCAGCCGCGCACCTTGACGTCTTCCAGCTCGCCTTTGCGCGCGGCAAGGGCGGCATCCAGCGCCTTTGTCTGGGACACGCAGAAACCGTAGTCCACCCAGTCGCCGGACTTGACCACCGCGGCGGCTTTTTCCGGCGTGACCAGCTTTTCTTTATACATTGCGGCGTAACTCACGGGACCCTCCTCAAGCATACAACATGCTGTATTTTTTGACTGTTACAATGCTGATTGCGTTAAATTCCGTACCATGCCGGGCATTTTTTGTAAAGCCGGTACGGCGCTTTTTCCCCGGCCGGCGCAAGCTTCAGAACATACCCCTCTTCCCCTTGCCTCCCTCTTTGCCGAACTGCGCCTGCGTCGGCTGATCCCGATACCCGGTCAACATAAGTACGTGAAAGTTTCACGGTTCATCCGGTTAAAGCGTACTTGGCCTCATCAATGGCCAATATCCCGAGTTTGAAGAAATTTTGGCTCATACGGATTGAGCGTACTTTGTGCCGAAAAAGGCTCCGCAGACTCTCTTGCCGGAAAGCCGGCCCGGCGAGTTCCCCGGAGCCGCTTCGCGCGTACAAAAAGCCGTCGCGAACCGAGCCTGCCAAGGGCGCGCAGCGGCGCGGCGAACCCATGACGGAGCGGGGGAACAAGACCTTGCAGCGCGAAGAGCGGCAAGGGGAGTTCCCTGGTGGGCTGAGCAAGGTCTTCAAAACCGCAGCAAAGGCGACAAGGGGCCAAAATGAGAATTTCCGGGCCGTATCCGTAGGGGATTGACGCTTTGCATTACAGCGCCGGGAGTTTTCCCCCCGTCTGGAGAAAAAGGCTGTCCATGCCGTAGGCAAGGAAAGTGTACCCGGCCCGGACCTTGTCACGCAGAAGGGGTTCGTCCGGACGGACGACATGGTAGCCCCGGCTTACGCCGTACTGCACGGCTTTGGCTTCAATGCGTTCCAGGGTCTTTATGAACTCCGGCTCATCAAAGCGCGCGGTCAGGCCCATGGACGCCGACAGGTCGTATGGGCCGACCATGTAGGCATCCAGGCGCGGATGAGAAAAAATCCCGTCCAGAGCGGCGACAGCATTGATGTGTTCAATCTGGGCGACAAGGACCAGTTCGCGGCTGAAGCCGGCGCGCGGGTCCAGATGGGCGTCGAAATCCATTCCGTAGGCGTTGGCGCGGCAAAACCCGACGCCGCGTCGGCCGCCGGAAAATTCCTCCCCGCCGGGGTACAGGCTGGAGTTTACAGCTTCGTCGAGTTGCGCGCGGCTTTCGATCATGGGGAAAATCAACCCCGCCGCCCCGGAATCCACAGCGTACTTGATAAGTTCGGGTTTTGCCGCGGCAACGCGGACAAAGGGCAGCGTTCCCCAGCGTTCCAGAGCGCGGAACATGTCCGGCAGGACCGCGCGCGTGAAAGCGCCGTGTTCGGCGTCCGCGGCCGCCCATTCATAGCCCGTGCGGGCAAGTATTTCAGCGATTTCCGGACTCGGAATCTGCAGCCAGGTGCCTATGCTCGGCGTGCCCGCACGCAGTTTCTGCCTGAGTTCCCTGTTCGTAAGCACGGCTCCTCCTTTCCGGAGCATCCGGCAACGCTGATCGCGCACATCCCCGATGCGGGGAGTCGGCCCGAGCCGGCGCAAGGACGACTGCGGACAGCATCAGCCTCAAGCCTGCCCAGACCGACCCCGGCGGGGACCGGGGCAGCGCCCCGGCCTCCGAAGATGCACAAAATCAACCTCGGCATGCTCCGATCACAAGTAATCCGGGTCCACGGCCGCGGGTCCGTCCCCGAACATGATCCGGACGAAATGCACCGAATGCCGGTCCACGGGCATGATGGGAAAATTACGCCGGCAGACGTCGCAGCCGATCATCGAGGGCTGGAGCGGAGACGGCACGGGTATTTGCCGGCGGCAGTACGGGCAGACGTAAAAAAAAACCAGTTCCATGCCGGACGGTTTGACCGGTGTGGGTTGCCGGCTCGACATCTCATTCCTCCACAAGACTGCTGCCGGTCATTTCCGGCGGCTGTTCCATGCCCCAGAGACGCAGGACGGTCGGCGCAATATCCGCGAGTTTGCCGTCGGCAATGCGGACGGGCGGAGACGCCCCCGTTATGACGACGGCGACGGGATTTTTGCTGTGTGCCGTTTGCGGACGTCCCTCGGGCGTGAGCATTTCTTCCGCGTTGCCGTGGTCCGCGGTCAGGAGCAGCCTGCCCCTGCGTTTTTCGACCGCGGCGAGTACCCGGCCCACGCATTTGTCCACAGCCTCGCAGGCCTTGACGGCGGCCGGGATCACGCCGGTGTGCCCGACCATGTCCAGGTTGGCGAAATTGCAGACCACAAAGTCGTATATCCCCGATTCCCATTCCCGAATCAGGGTGTCGGTCACTTCGCGAACGCTCATTTCGGGTTTCAAATCATAGGTCGGCACGTCGCGGGGCGAATTGATCAGGCGCCGTTCCTCGCCCGGCAGCGGATCTTCAATGCCTCCGTTGAAAAAGTAGGTAACGTGGGCGTATTTTTCCGTTTCGGCAATGCGCAGTTGGCGCATCCCCGCGCGGGACACGATTTCGCCCAAGCCCATCTCCGGAATGCGCTGCCGGAACGCCGCGGGCATGGGGAAGCTTTCCTCGTAGGAGGTCATGGTGCTGAACGCGGCCGGACGCGGCAGGCTGCCCCGGTCAAATTCCCCGAACGCGGGATCGAACAGGCAGCGCGCGAGCTGCCTTGCCCGGTCGGCGCGGAAATTAAAGAAAAAGACGGCGTCTCCGTCCCGGATGCAGTCCGGTTCACCCTTTGCGTCGGCGATGAGCCGGGGGGTGATGAATTCGTCTGTTTCGCCCTCGGCATAGGCCGCTTCCACCGCCGCAATTGGGTCGGCGAACAGGGGGGCGTTCCCGTGTACCATGGCGTCCCACGCCTTTTTCACGCGCTCCCAGCGCTTGTCCCGGTCCATGGCGTACCAGCGGCCGCAGACGCAGGCGACGCGGGCCGTCGGGCCGAGTTTTTCCGTAAGCATGCGCATGAAGCCCAGGCCGGCGTCGGGCGCGGTATCCCGTCCGTCCGTAAATGCGTGTACGCGCGCCGGGACACCCGCCTTGTCCGCCGCCCGCAGCAGCGCGAAAAGATGGTTGATGTGGCTGTGTACGCCGCCGTCGGACAGGAGGCCGAGCAGGTGTACTTTCCCGCCGCTTTGTTTAGCCGCGTCCAGGGTCTGCATGAGCACGGGGTTGCTGAAGAAGCTCCCGTCTTCAAGGGCTACGTCGATGAGCGTCATGTCCTGGTAAACTACGCGGCCCGCGCCTATGTTCATGTGCCCGACTTCGGAATTGCCCATGAAACCCGCGGGCAGACCGACGGCGCGGCCCGAGCAGAGCAGTTCGGCGCGCGCGGGCCGGGAGAGCAGGGCATCGATTTGCGGGGTTGCCGCCGCGAGAACAGCGTTGCCCGGCCCGGCCGGAGCCTGCCCCCATCCGTCCAGAATCAGCAGCAGGGTCGGCGTAAGGCCGCTCATCGTTTCTCCCGCCCGGTATCGACCAGAGTGGGCGCCCAAGGCCACATATCTTCCAGCCGGAACATTTCCCGGCTTTCCGTCTGGAAAATATGGACGACCACCTCATTGAAATCCAGCAAAATCCAACTTCCCACGGCGTGCCCTTCCATGCGCAGGTATTCCAGACAGTCTTCCGGGGCCGATTCCAGCAGGTAATCGGCCAAGCCTTGTCCGTGGCGCACAGAGCGCGCCCCGCAGATAACAACCGCATCGTACAGGGTATTTTCGCCGGCGAGATCAAGGGCGACGATGTCCACGCCTTTCTTGTCGAGAAGCCGCCGGACTACGGCGGCTACTTTGTCGCGTACGGGAGGGGGGGAAAACTTCTTCGGTTGCGCTGTCGACATGCATCCTCTTCGGTTTCGAATCTACGGCAGTTCCGCGGATTCCGCAAAGGAAATTTTCCGGGGCCTCATTGTTCGCCTTGACCCGGCGCGTTCACGGCAGGCGAAAACCGCGCAGGCAGAGGGCAATGCCGGGTAATCTCACCCGGCTGTCCGGCCGCTGCACACGCGACAGCGAAGAGGCATCAGTAATTGTTCCCCGACTGCAGGAGATATGCAACGCTGCACCGGCCTATTCACCGCTGCGGATTGCCGCGTAAGGTTCCGCGCCGGCCGCAAACAGCGCCGGAACAAGCGCGGCCAGTACCCCCGCGGCAACGGCCGAGAACAGGGTCGCAAGCATGCTGACCCCGACAAAGCCCGCAAAAGATGAAACGGAAAACGCGCCGGTCAGACGGCCGGCATCCGTTGCGAACAGCCAGACGGCCGCCGCGGGCATGCCCATGAGGCCGCCCAGGCATCCGAGTACGGCGGCCTCCGCGATGAGCATTCTCAGGATGAAGCCGTTGCGGGCGCCCATGGCCTTGAGCAATCCGAATTCCCGCCTGCGTTCATGCGCCGTCAGGGCAAACACTGCGCCGGTAAACAGCAACGCCCCGGCCGTCACCAGCAACGCGGCAAGGCTCAAGCCCTCTCCCCGAAAAAGCCCGTAAAGCTGCTCATTGATGGTTTTCAGCATTTCGGGGCGGGTAATGACTTCAATACGATCAATATTCGCTTCAAGTTTATTAACCACGGCATCCAGATAGGTGCCCTGCCGCAGGCGGACCAAAATCCAGGAAGGCTCTGTAATATGTCCGACGGCCGCGGGGAAAAAAAGCGCTGTGTCGAGAAAGGAGTCCGTTTTCTTCAGCCGGCCCGAGAGCGCAAACTGCTTGCCGTTCACGTCGAGGGCGGCGCCGGGGCGGCTGTTTACGGCAACGCGCGCACCCGCCGCAATGCCGTCGGAACCCGCCCGGGATTGCCCGGCAGTGTTCTTTTCCAGCCACGGCACGACGACGAAGTCGGTTGCCGGCTCAAAGGCGACGAGCGTTGCCTGAGCGCCTTCGAGCATTGCGCTGCCGATGTATTTCTGGACAGTCACGGCTTCCGTTTCGGCAAACGCCTTTACCCGTGCGGCCGTGCCGGCGGGCAAAACGCCTTGCGCGGGCGGTCCCTGGACAAATTCGGTATGCCCCTTGACCTTTGTCGCGGCCGGAACAACGGCCAGGTCCGGCGCCTGCAGCCTGCGGGCCTGTTCAAGTTCCTTGCGGGCGCCGCAGGCCGTGAAAAGGACAACGAACACCATCGCCGCCGCCGAGGCAACGGCAAAAACGATCAGGGCGGCATACGCCCTGCGTCCCCGCATATTCTTCAACGCCAACTGCCACATGTCCGTTTCCCGTGCCGAAGGAGGCCTACCAGACAGGCCGCGCGGCGTCCGGCGTTTTTCTCCGCCTGCCCCGCCGCAGCAGACAGGCGCCGGCAATCACCGCCGCCGCAACGCCGATGATGCCGTACCGCACAAGCGGCGACACGCCGCCGCCGGCAACCGGCAACAGTTTCGGCAGGTCCGCATCCGTGTACGACAACAGGCCGAACGTCGTGCCGGCAAGGATGACGGGCGGCTCGCCGGGTTTGACATAGAGTTTGTGCATAAAGGCGTTGTCCAGGCCGTTGTTGATGTCCACCCAGGTTGCGCCTTTATCCACGCTCCGGTAAGCCCCGCCCCAGGCCCCGACATAGACCGTGCCGGGGTAAGCCGGCGTCGCGGCAAAAGAGAACACCGTAGTTGTGAGCAGGCCGGTTTCCTGCCAGGTTCTTCCTCCGTCCAGGGTCCGGAATACGCCTCCGTTGGCCTCGCCGACGTAAAAATCCGTCGGCGTAGCCGGATGATAGGATCCGGCCAGCACGATGTCTGGGTTTTTCGGGTCGATATGCAGGGCAAGAATGCTCAGGCTGCTCAATCCCTCATTGACGTCCACCCAGGAAACCCCGCCGTTGCCGCTTTTAAAGACCCCGGCGCCGCCCGTGGCCGCGAACAGGTATTGCGGGTTCTTCGGATCGACGGCCAGGGCGTTGACGTTCACCGTGCGTTTGAAACCGGACGACATATGCCAATTTTTGCCGCCGTTGGTACTCAGCGCCGCCCCGCCCATGATGCCGATGTAGATGAGGTTGGGGTCCTTCGGACTGATGAGGATGCACCGGACATTTAGGTTGGGCAGACCTTCGTTGACGGTCTGCCAGGTATTGCCGCCGTCGGAACTCTTGTACAGGCCCGCGCCGTCATACCCGACATACAATTCCCTGCTGTTGAGATGGTTGACGGCAACCGAACTCGGAAACACGCCCTCCGGCAACAGATTCGCGCCGAGCGGAACCCATTCCGTCCCGCCGTCGGCACTTTTCAGCAGGCCGCGGGATGTCGCGGCATACAGCGTGTCGGGCCGCGCCGGGTCGCTGATGAACGACACCACATGCACTTTGTCGAGGGCAATTTTATGCCAGATATTTTCCCCTGACCGGGCCGGAGAAGCGACCACGCAGAGAAAACCGAAAATTACCGGTATGCAGCATGCTCTGATCACGACATCACCGCCGGTGTTATTCTGTTTCCGAGTTTGCAACGCAGGCAAATATGTTTCAATCCATAGATGTCGCACTCCACATCCGGCTCCGTCCGCCGGATGACCCTGCCCCGGCGGATAGAACCGACCGGCATATATCCCCCCTGAAGGGAGAAGTTTCAAATCATAAATGAATTTCAGATGAGAAAATCGTTGCTCCGCTTTGCCTGCGTATGCGTTATACCTGCATTGTCGACTGCGCAATGGAATCAGGGGTGGACAATTTTCCATTCCCGTTGAACGCGGACCAGATCCATGCTCGAATCGGAAGAATACAGGCCGAATTCCAAAGGGACAACGACCCTGGTCGCAACGACGGCCGTATCTTTCGTAATGTTTTCCCCTGTTACTTCCAGGTGCATGTCCGGCGCGTACATGGCCGCCCTGTCGATAAACTGGTTGAAAGAATTATTATAGTGCCTGAGGCTGATGAAGCCGTAGGCTTTTTTATAATCCCGGCCCTTCAGGGCCGAGAAATAATCTTCGACGACCTGCGTCGGAGACACCGCCGGCAATTTGATGTTGTCGAGCCAGTACTGCACGCCGGCGACCCCGGCTGCCGCAACCAGCAAACAACCCAGCAACAGCGTCGCTTTTTTCCCGATCGTCATATCACAACACCTCTCCCTGCGCCGAAACCGCCGGAGCAAGGGCATTCCCTCCCTGCGCCGAAGCTTCCGGGGCAAGGGCACTCCCTGCATACGGCAAAAGACCGCCGTTTTTCAACACATACGCCCTGCCGAGCCCGGCGTAATCCAAAGCGTGGGTCACCATGACAACGGTTGTCCCCCGGTGGTTGATGCCTTGAAAAAGGTTCATGATTTCCGCTTCGGTTGTTTCATCCAGGTCGCCCGTAGGCTCGTCGGCCAGAATTATGGACGGCCGGTTCATCATCGCCCTGGCTATCGCCACCCTGCGCTGCTGTCCCCCGGAGAGCTGAGACGGGTACAAGGCGTTTTTTCCCGTTATCCCGACCTGTTCCAAAAGCGATTCGGCGAAGTCCCGGTCCGCGTGATTGGGGTTCCTGTCGCTGAAGGCCACGGGCAAAAGGACGTTGTCCAATACCGTCAAGGGGGCAATCAGGCTGGGAAACTGAAACACAAAGCCGATCTTCCTGTTGCGCAGGGCCGCCAGTTCAGGCTCCGGCAACTGCAGGATATCGACCTCGTCAATGCAAACGCTCCCCTCGTCAGGTCTGGTCAACGCGCCCGCGATGCTGAGCAGCGTCGTCTTGCCTCCGCCGGAACGTCCTGTAATGATGACGAATGCGCCGTCATCAACGGTCAGGCTTACCCGATTCAACACCTCAACATTTTTATAACGTTTGCCGAGAGCTTCCAGTCGAATCATCGCCGGTCATTCTCCTTTCCTGACGGCTTCGTACGGTTCGATCCGGCTGATGCGGCCGGCCGGATACAGGGCGCCGAGTATTCCCACCGCCGTTGTCGCGGCCGCGGTCAGCACTGCGACCTGAATAAAATACGCCGTGTCCGGCCACATGTACATGTTGCCGATCATCTCCGTAATCGTTTCGCGACTGAACCGGGTCGCGGCCCATCCGACGATGACGCCGAGCAGACCGCCGCTTACGGCAAGGCAGGCCGCCTCAAGGACGATCAGCCGGAAGATCAGCCCGCGTCCGGCGCCCATAGCCATGAACAAGCCGATCTCCCGCATTCTCTGCCGGACGGACAAGGTGAACAGGGTCCCCGTCAGCGCCGCGGCCAGGATGCCGAACAGTACGCCCGCCGTAAAAAGGGCGTCGACCAGACTCTGCAACTGCCCGCTGAAGGAACGCATCAGCGCGCCGGGAGTATAGGTTTTGATCTGCGGAAGTTGTTTTTCAATATTTCCTGAGACTTCCGTAGGATTTGCCCCTTCAGCGACCTTTACCAGAATGGTTGATATCTGATCCCGCTTGACCGGTACGGTGTAGAGCGGCGAGCCCTGAATCATCTGGTAGGCCGTCTCCATGGTGAGAAATACCGTATAGTCCGTGCCCAGCCCCGTCGGCTCGAGAATGGAGGCGACGGTAAACGGTTTTCCCATAAACATCAGCCGTTGCCCGATGGCTTTGGCCGGAGTGCCGACCACCGCCGAAATGACCTTGGCTCCCACAATGATCTGGTCGTTCCGCAACGGCTCCGCCATTTTCCGCAATACCCACGGGGTAATGGTGAAGTCGCGTTCCTGATCGTAGCCCACCAGAGCCACCGGCGCCACGCAACATGCCGCATCCAGGCTGCGCAGATAAACCTGAGCGCAGGTCTGCCGTACCCCCGGCACCTTGCGCACCGCATCTTCCAGGGACGCCGGCATGTAAAACGATGTCGGGTTGCCGGAAATCAAAGCCGACAGCGCGTCTTCCCCGGCAGAGGCCGGGACCGCCACAATATCTGCGCCCAGACGTTCGGCGGCCGTCCGCAGAGTAACGTGAATGCCCCTGGACAGTATCGCGGCCGAGAACAACACGGCACAGGCCAAGGCAACAGCGCCGACCGTCAGCCATGTGCGGAACGGCTTCCGTTTCAGGTTTTGTCCGACCAGATAAAAAATCCGCCGCATCGCCGCCGCACCTTACGCCGGGGCCGCGTTCTTCGGGCCGGGATTGTTACGGACCGGCATACGCTTCACTCCGCTATATCGAGGTCGAAAGACTGCCGGCGGCGTTGTCCGCCGTCGTCCGTGAATTCCGCCGTGATCCGCCAAAAGCCGCCGTGCCCGTACTGCACCAGCGCGAAGTATTGTCCGGCATCGGCTTCCTGAAACGCCAACTCCATGGGGTATCCCTGCATGGGCATATCTGGCATCCACACCCCGCCTTTTATCGTCCGCCCTTGCACCGAAGCGCCGCGGGCATCGCGCAACGTCAGGCCGACCTGCACCACGCCGGGCTTGTTGGCCGTCCGCAAGGTCCAGGTATATTCCGGCGTAATTTTTTCAGCGGTTATATGCGGCGCTTTTTGACCGCCCGCGGCCGCCGTAGCCGGTCCGACCCGCAAAAGGGTCGCCGGCAGGCTCAGAAGGCAAATTACCGTGAAAATAAGGCATGGTACCGTGCAACGCTTTATTTTTATGCCTCCGGCGGCCGGGGCTCCGCCCTTTGAGCCCGCCGGGGTCAGCCTGAGCCGGCGTAAGGCTGATGATTTCCCCCGGACCCCTTCAATAGAGGCCGATGCGAAAATGTAAGCGTTACGCGGTAATAGTCGTGAACAGGTCATTAATGTATCCCGTGAGTTACGGTTGCCGGCGGGGGTGCCGCATAACGCTCCGCCGTAAGTGCGTAGGCGTTGCGCAGGCTCGGCGCGGCGAACAGCTTACCAGCTAGGCACATCGGCGTCCATCATCCAAAAATATTGCGGGAAGCGATAATGGAGGGCCAACCATTTATTATCATAACGCTTTGAAAAATCGGATATTTTTGTAGGGGTTGCGGCAAAGGACCGGCCGAAGCCTTTTTTGTGACAGCTTGCGCAACTCCACAGCGGCGTGGTGTCGGCGGTATGGAACGTCACTGTCGAAAATACCGCAAAAAAGGCTGCACACAGGAGAATAAGTGTCCGTTGCAGCCGTTTTCCCCCCCTGCTCCCGCGCGCGACGAACGGCAGGAGGATCAGTCCCGCCGTAATCAGCGCGGGGATCCAAAAGACGCCTACCATCTCCATGCCGTCATGAAAATAGCGCGTCGCCTGAAAAATCATCACGAAAAGCCAGTCCGGCTGGGGGACGGCGGAGGTGGAAACCGGGTCGGCAATTTCCTGTTCCTGTATCCCGAACGCGGCCAAAGCGAAAAGCAGCAGGACCGTGCCTGCGCAGAGCAACGCTCCGTACAGGAGCTGCCTGAATCCGAAGGGTCGGGTTTCCGCCGGGTTGTACTTGTGCGTCGCCATCGAAAAAGCGCCTCGCTACATAGGCTCGGCAACGCCGAGTTTGCGCACCATAAAAAAATGAACGGTGAGGAATGCACAGGCCGCCGCGGGAAGGACAAGCGTATGTATGACAAACCACCTGCCGACCGGCACGATGCCGTTCAGCGTATCCCCATGCAGCAGCCAATCCGTTGCCCCGGAAAACAGGGGCAGGGCTTCGATCCAGTTCCCCATGGTTTTGACGGCCCAATAGGCCCTGAAATCCCACGGCAACAGGTATCCGGTCACGGCGAACGCGGCGGTAAGCAGCAACAGCATGACGCCGCTGAGCCAGTTCAACTGCCGGGGCGCGCGGAAAGCGCCGTGCAGGAGAGTGCGGAAAACATGCGCGAGCAGGAAAAGCACCATTAGAAAAGCGCCCCAGCGGTGGAGCGAACGCGCAAATTTGCCGAGGAAGATGTTCTTCTCAATGAATTCAATGCTCGCCCAGGCTTCGCCGGGCGACGGCTGAAAAAACATCGCCAGGTATATCCCCGACAGGACCTGCAGCAGAAATACCAGCAAGGTCAGCCCGCCGAAGCAGTACAGCCAGGTTACCCATTCGGGAATCGGCGAGAACAGCCGTTCACACCATTGTTGCTTTTCCGACATAACAACCTGTGTTTCAATCCACATCCGGATCCCGGTCCGCCGGATCATAAACGGCTTTCCGGCGGGGAACCGGAGAAAGCGTCGGCCGCAAAGCCGATGCGCCGTATGTGTTCATCGGGGAAGCCGTGCCTCCCCGAATGAACACGTTGCTTTAGGCTTATGCTTCGACGATAAACCATCCGCGCATTTCCAAATGCAGCGGCCCGCAAAAATAGGAGCAGAACATGGCGAATTTGCCGGGTTTGTCGGCGACAAACTCGAAAATAACCGATTTGCCCTGCGGCACGCCCCAGTTCGTTTGCAGCCCGTATTCGTTGATGATGAAGCCGTGCACCGGCGCAGGGTCGTTGGTCAGCCCCGTGGCTTTGTCGATGTTTGTCAGAATGACGCGCACCTTGTCGCCTTTTTTCACCGTGACGGTTTCGGGCTTGAAGCCGTAGCTGAACTCCTGCAGGCGGATTTCCACCACGCCGTCGGCGGTCTTCGACATGCCGGGAGCGCCCTTGTCCTCGGGAACCAGTCTGGCCTTCACGTTCGGGTCTTTATGCGGCGCCCACAGGGAGGCATGTCCTTCCGGGGGCAGTTTGGCGTTCAGATATCCGAGAACGGCGTCGGCCTTGATGATTTTCGCGTTATGCGGCTCGGGCACGGTCGGAGCCCTGGCGACGACTTCCTCCTTGGCCAGGTCGATAAGTTCGACGTTGGTCGGATCCTGATTGGAGATGGAACCCGCAAAAAGCCCTGTGGAATACTTGTTCCACACGGTGATATACTTGCTGTCGGGCGTTATCTGCAGGTGGCCCGGCCGATAATGGACGGGGATTTTTTTCACCATGGTCATTGTTCCGAGGTCGATTTTGGCCACGGCATTGTCGACGAACAAGGTTGTGTAGGCCCATTTCCCGTCATTGGTAAAGACGGTATGCAGCGGTCCCGGCGCGGGACTCTTGTTGAACCCCGCAACGGCAGGCGTCAGGTCGATCTCTCTGACCACTTCCATTGTGGCGATGTCGATGACCGGGATATTACCGGAGAGTTTGCCCGCGACAAAGGCAAGTTTGCCGTCCATGGTCAGGTCTATGCCGTGCGGATTTTTGCCTGCGGGAATAAACTTGACGCGCTTGAAACCGTCCACCTCGATCACGTGGACGCCGGAGCGGTAATAGTCGGTGGCCATACAATATTTTCCGTCATGCGTAACCAGAAGATAGTCGGGGGCCGATTCCTGCCCGTCGGAAACGTCGATGACTTCGACCTTGCCGCTTGCAATGTCGATTTTGGCCATTTTGCCGGACAGCTCGCCTGTGGCGAAAAGGGTTTTGCCGTCCGGTGTTATGGCGATGTGGTGCGGTCCGAAGGGCGCGGGGATGTTGATCTTGCGGACAAGTTCCTGGGTGGCGATGTCCACGACCCCGACGGAGGAGTCGCCTTTGTCGTTTATGAAAACGTAGCGTCCGTCGGGAGTCCCGTTGGTGCCCGGCTTGTTGGACCCGGAAAATACCGGTTCATGGGTGTCGACCCCGACCGGAATCAGCTTGAGGGTTTGCAGACTGGGCAGGCCGATAACCTGCAGTGTTCCGGAAATGCCGCCGGAAGCAAAAATGACGTATTCATCTTTGGCATTGAGTTGCGCGGCTCCGCCCGGCACGGCTGCGTACGCCTCCCATCCCGCCGTTACCGCAAAAAGCGTTATCAGCAATTTTACGGCTGTCTGCACGATTTTTACGTTTTTCATAGATTATTCCTTTATACCGCTGCAACAATCGGTATACTTTTGCGAAGCAATGCCTCTGTATCTTGTGTTGTAAATTTTTCCTGCCCGACAATATGTACGCCGCCGGATTTGCTGTCGCTTTCCCTCCTTCATTTTGTATGCTTATTTCTTTCGGGAAAGAAATGCCGAAACTTCGTGCCTTTCCGCATCGCTGAGCGGAATTACGGACATAATCGTCGTTTGGCTGACAATTTGCGGATTGATGATCACCCGCTCAATATACGCCCTGTTTGCTCTTGAACCGATTTGCGTCAAATCGGGAGCCATAAATCCGCCCTTGCCGTCTATTGCATGGCAAAGCATGCAGAATTTGTTGAAAATCTCCCGCCCCGCGGTGATTTGTTCCTCGGTAATCGGGGGCAGGACAATCTTGTCGACATGCGACTCGTCTTCCACGACGGACAGCGCCGTCAAGGCAACAACGGCAACAACGCCTGCCAGACTGAGCGCGGCGGCGCACGGCCGTTTCCTGATATCCGTCGTCGGGCTTGTGTCGAGAAACGGAAGCAGTATGAGCAGCGTCAAGGTCAGGAGAGGGAGAAAAAAGGTGCCGACGACGACAAGCGGCCCTTCGAAATATTTCAGCAGTTGAAAATAGAATAAGAAATACCATTCCGGCCGGGGCACATAGGTTGTGTCGCCGGGATCGGCCATTTCCTCCAAAGGCACCTGCCAAACATAGGCGGCGAGTACTGTTGCCGCAAAAACCGCCAGAGCGGCAAGGGATTCGACGAACAGATGGTTCGGGTAAAAGGAGCCGGGGTTGCCGGCCTGCGTTGCGGAAGGCGCGTCTCTGTTCATCATTGATGCTCTACCTCGCTACAGCGGGCGGGAAATCCCCTGGCGCCGCACCATAAAGAAGTGGGCCGCCAGAAAAATCACCAGGAGTGCCGGCAGAAACATGACATGGACAACATAAAAGCGGACCAGGGTGAGCATGCCCACCTCGCTCCCTCCGCGCAATGCCGCAGCCAAAAAATTGCCGACCAGAGGAATGCTTTCGACCATGTTCACGCCGACAGTTGTAGCCCAATAGGCTTTTTGATCCCACGGCAACAAATAGCCGGTAAAACAGAACCCCATGACGGTCAGCAAAAGCACTATGCCGACAATCCAGTTTAATTCGCGCGGATTTTTGTACGATCCGGTCAGAACCACACGCATCATGTGCAAGAAGACCATAACCACCGCCGCGCTTGCCCCGACTCTGTGTATACCTCGGACCAAACCGCCGAAGGCAAGTTCGTTCTGAATGTAGTTGACGCCGGCATAGGCGTTGTCCGGCGAAGGGACATAATAAAGCATAAGAAATACGCCGGTCAATATTTGAAGTAGAAGTATAAATAAACATATACCGCCAAAACAGTATATCAATGCTGTTGGTGTCTTCAAAGGATTTGCATGATCCGGAACCTGATGATCCGCTATTTCCTTCAGCAGTGGGCTTAGGTTTAAGCGGTCGTCAAGGAATTTATAAATTCGGCTCATTGCTGGGCATCCTTTATAAAAATTTTATTTACTTCCACTTTGACCATCAAGCGTGTCAACGGCTTAGGTGGAGGTCCGGCGGTTACATTTCCCTGTATATCAAATACTCCTCCATGACAAGGACAGGTAAATTGTTTGGAAGAGGCGTTCCACTCGACACCGCAGCCGAGATGGGTACATTTGTTGGTTAATGCCGTGATCTTGCCGTCCGCATGTTTCACGACAAAGGCGGTTTTGCGCGTTTCCGCCGTCTTCCAACCGTCGCGCCGGGTATACTGATAGGTTACTTTTGCAGGTTCACCGGCGTTCATCAGGTTGAGGTCCGCTATCGCAATCCAGTCATGCTGCTCTTTTTTCAGCGCCGGGGCAATGAAAAAGCCGACCAGAGGGATACCCAGACCCAGCCCTAAAAGACCGGCGACCACCTTAATTCCGTTGACGAAAAATCGGCGTCTGGACAATGTCTCGTTTGCTTCGGGCAGTTCCACGCGCGCTTCCTCTTTACAGTAATCGACTTTATCGTCCGTCCGTGCGGAAAAAACCGCATGCCGTAACCCCTCATCAACATTACTTTAGGAGTGCGGGGGCCGGTTCCCTCAGGAAGCCGGCGGCGTACGCGCGGCAGAGTCTCATGTTGCGGAATATGGCATTTTTCCCGCCGACGTACAACCCGTTTGGTTGTTGGGAATTGCCGGCCGCGCCTTATGTCGCTCCCTCCCGGCATCCGTTCTTTCGCAGGCATGGTGTCAGCCGTTGCCGAACGCTTTTTGACTTAATATATTACGACATCATTTGTCAAGGCTTGCAGCTATATTGTGCGGTGAGGAGTACGGTATGCTGACGAGCAATGTCAAGGAGATCATGGAAAAACAAGGTGTTACAATTAGAGCCATGGCTGAAAAAACCGGCTTGTCCGATGTGACCATTCTCCGGGCAAGGCGGAAGCACATCGCGCAATGCCGGTTATCCACTCTGGAAATTATCGCAAAATGCTTGGGCTGCAAGGTCAAAGACTTGTTTGAGGAAGACCTGGGACCTGCCGGGCCTGAAATATACCATGCGTAGTTTTTGAGCTGCTAATTGTGGCAGGCCGATTCCTCGCACCCGGCCATGCGCTTCAAAGTCGGCGCGTCGTCCCCGGCCTGCTCCGTATGGCAGGCGACACAACTGTAAAAACGTCCCTTGGGCGCGGCGTGCGTGGACAGGTAGTAGGAACGGACGCTTTTATCTTTAGGATTGAGGTTGTCGTGACAGTCCTGCGTCGCGCAGGCCAGATGCCTCGTCATGCCGTCGACGGGATGGTGGCAGCTCGCGCAGACTTCGGAATCCGGAAGCAGCTGGCTGTTCGCGTTACCTCCTCCCTCGGGCTGCGCCGGGGAACGCGCCGATACGCCCGCCCCGCTCCGCAACGCGGGCGCGTTGAGATGGGTCTGATGGCTGAACAGGACGGGCCTGCGGGACCAGTTCAACTCCGTCGGCTCGGGAGGCGGCGATGCGGCCGCCGCTGTGGCTGTGCCGGCGGCGACGGCTGTGGCTGCTGCAACGGCTGCGACGATGATTGCAACTACCGCGAGGGAGACCCTAACTGCTGCGATGAGGGCTGTAACTGCTGCGTCTGCGCAAAGCAGGCATGCGGAGAAAATGCCGTTTTTTTTCATGCCGCGTCCGCCGAATTGCCCGGATGCGCGTCGCCTCAGGCCACCATGGAGCGCGCCGGCGCGCCGTCCCGAACCATGCGGCCGAATTCAAGCTGCACGATGCGCTCCGCATGTTCCGCCACTTCCGGCGAATGGGTAACTACAATGATGGTACTCCCTTCGCCGTGCAACTGGTGAAAAATGTCCAAGACCGCGGCCTGATTGCTTTCATCCAGGTTGCCCGTAGGCTCGTCTGCCAAAATAAGCTTGGGATGATTGATCAGCGCGCGCGCGATGCACAGCCTCTGTTGCTCGCCGCCCGAAAGCTGCCGGGGCAGATGCCCGGCCCGATGCCCGAGGCCGACGCGTTCCAGGGCCTGCAAGGCTTCCTCTTCGTCCGCCATGCTGTGGTAATACTGGGCAATCATCACGTTTTCCACGGCCGTGAGGTAGGAAATCAGGTGGAATTCCTGAAAAATCAGGCCGATCTTGTCTCTGCGGATGGCTGTAAGGTCCTTGGTGTTCAGGCGGGATATCTTCTCTCCGTCAAGGATGACCGTGCCGTGCGTGGGCTTGTTCATGCAACCGACGATGTTCATCAGCGTCGTTTTGCCCGAGCCCGACGACCCCATGATTGCCGTCCATTCGCCCCGGCGTATGCTGAGCGTGATATTCCGCAAGGCCGTCACGGAGCCGTACACCATGGAAACATCGTGTAATTCAAGGATGTTTTTCATAGATATTTTCCTTGTTAATCTACTCTATTCCCCGCGCAGCGCCGTTGCCGGTTCCACTTCGGCGGCGCGGGAAACCGGGAAAAAGGACGCCGCCAGCGTGACAAGCAGCGAGGCGCACAGGGTCAGTCCGACAAGGAAGACAGGCAGGCTGACTTCGCGCCCGAATACGCTCATGCTCACGACCTGAGCAAAAACGTAGCCGGTGCAGGAGCCGAGAAGCGCTCCCGCGCAGGCCAGCACCGCTCCCTCGCCCGCGAACTCCCCGATAATGCTCCGGTTTTCCGCTCCGAGGGCCTTTTTCAAGCCTATTTCCTTTCTGCGCTCCATTACCACGGTCATCATGCCGGTGCCCACGCAGACCATGGTCAGCAGGAGAACCACGGCCGTCACCAGACAGACAAGCACCTGCAGTTTGTTCAGCACCGTCGCTTCGGAATGCATGATGCGTTTGACGGGGCGGGGGGCTATACCGGGGACTTCCTTCCGGATTTGTTCAGCCAGCCGGGTGATTTCTCCGCTTTCGGCGGCAAGGCTGACTTCCACGGCATCAGCCCGGCCGGGCGAGCCGAGCAGCGCCTCAAGAGCGCGCGCGGGCATCAGCACAAAAGCGTCTTCGGGGCCGCCGGTGCGGAGTATGCCGCTGACCGTAAATTCCTTTTTAATCCTGCGGCCCCTGGGCGGAACCGCTTCCAGCACTATGGACGTGCCTGCGTACAGGCGCGCGTTCTCAGCGATATCCGTGCCGACCAGCACCTGGTTGTCGGCTGCCGGCCATGTGCCGTGCACCTGCCGGTACGGTCCGGTTTTGCGTGCGGCGTCCATGTCGACGCCCACCGCCGTAAGCCCCTGCTTGTTGTAGTACAGCGTCTCATAGCGCAGGGGCGCCATGCCGACGAGTTTGTCCTTCGGCAGCAGTTCCTCTGCTTGGCGGAGTTCCCCCGGACTCAGTACGGCGTTGTCGCCGGAAGGGACGAGGACGAGGTTGGCGCCGTATGAGCGGAATTCCCGGCCCATCTGGCGCGGAATGTCGAAATACACCGCGCCCATGCCCAGAACCACGGTCGCACCGATGATCACCGCCGTCAGGGCGAGCGCCAGACGCGAACGGCGGCGCAACATCGAATAGAACACCATCTTCGCGTACATCGTTTTACGGTTCATCAAAAATTCCTTTGAGGAAATCATTTCCCCCGGCAGGCCGGCCTGAGCAGGCGCAAGGCCGAACATTCGTCCCAATGCTCCCGGCGGGGTTCAAAGCAGAGCCCCGAAGTAATCAGCTTTTCCTTTAAAATTATCTTCCATGCAGCACTTCCGCGGGTTTGAGGCGCAGCAACATGCGGCAGGCAGGCAGACTGCCGCCGGTGGTCACCGCGAGCACCAGCAGGGCGACAAGCGGGACGACCAGTCCTTTTGCGGACACCGCCGCGCCGAAGACGCTTTGTCCGATGACCTGCGCCAGGCCGAGCCCGGCAACGTAGCCGACCACGCCGCCGACAAGAGCCGCGGTCAGCGTTTCCGCCAGAACGAGCAGCACGATCTCCCCGTCGCCCGCGCCCAGAGCCTTGAGCAGGCCGATCTCCGTACTGCGTTCCATGACGTTCGCCGTCACAAGACCGGCGACGGCCAGCGCGGAACAGGCGAGACTGAGTACGGTGAGCAGCAGCATGAGCAGGCTGGTCTTCTGCAGTATGGTGCCCTCGGAAGCCGCTACCTGCAGCACGGGCTTGGCGCGCGACTCCGTCAGGACTTCCTCGATCTGGAAGGCAATGGCGCTTGCATAGGCCGTACAATACCAGATCTCCCATTCGTGACGGGAAAGACTGTTCGGATTCTGCGCCGCCCGTTTGGCAAGGTCGTTCTCGGGCGTGGTAAGGGCGCTCACTTCCACGCGCCGGACCTTGCCTTCCAGGCCGGACAACCGCTGCACCACGGCCAGGGGCGCGAGCAGCACCTCATCCTCCTTGTCCCCGGAATGGAACAGCGAACGCACCGTCAGTTCCGCCCCGCGCTTTTCGCCCGTCCGGTCTTCAACCGCGACCCGTATCCTGTCGCCGATGCGCAGCTTGTGCCGGTCCGCCAAAAGTCCGCCGACCATGACCCCGTCCGCGTCGTCGTCGTCGAGCCACGGCCCCTGCACGTCCCACCAGGATTTCAGATTGATGACGCCGGCATGCGCGGATTCTCCCGTGGGAATGTCCAGACGCCGGGCAAACCATGTGCCCAGCAGCGTCACCCCGCCGATTCCCTCCGCTTCGGCCCGGACGTCAAGATAAGGCGTGAAATCCACAATGTTGAAGGCCCAGAAGATGGTTTTCATTTTAGGCAGTTCGGCTTCTCGCAAAAATTTGTCGGCAACGCCCTCCCCTTCCCCGATCCCGTAGAGATCGCCGAGCAAAGACGCGCCGCGCGACTCGACCGTGATATTGGCCCCGTAGGTCCTGAGCGCCTGGTTCACCTTGTCGCCCACATCCAGCATGACGTTGAGCATGGCCGTAGCCAGTGAAATACCCAGCGCCACGGTGCCGGCCGTCATCAGAAATTTGCGTTTGCGGCGGGTAACGGCCCGGCCGATCATGCGCAGAAACACGGCGAACTCCTTGCATTCGACTGTCAAGGCAAAATCGTGTCCACGCGGTTTTGCCCCGTCGTTTACGGCGGGAACGCGTTCCCGCCCTGACCGGCGAAATACTCCGTATTCCGGCGTGCCGGCCCCCGTTGCACGGACCGGGGTTACATGAACCGGGGCGCCTCGGCTTCAAGGTCCTCAATGTCGATGGTCAGCAGGCCGCCCTCAATCCGGAAAGGCAGCGGCACAGGATTGCAGCCCCCGGCAAAGCCGATGGTGGACGTGTTCATGACCACGTCGCACAGCGTGCAGACCACCTGCCCCTTGCGCTCGTAATACCCGCCGCCGGCGCCGCAGACCTCGCAGGCGTCAAGGCCCACCCCGTAGGCGCTTTCACTTTTTTTAATCACAATATAGCGTATTTCCACACCTTTACGGGAAGTGTAGACGTAGCGGTGCAGGGCGCCGTCGCCCACCTCGGAGAGCGGCAGCCGAATCAGTCCTTCCGTCGCCGGCGTTGCCGCCGGCGGCGAAAGCTCGACCTCCTTACCGTCGAAGTGTACGCCCGCCGTCAGCAGCAGCACGCCGAGCAGCAGCGAGGCAAGGACGGCCTTGCTCCAGCGCATGCGCGCGATCCGACGGCTTTTCGCCTTGCGTCTCTCGGCCGGATTGTTTCCCTCAATGGAAACATCGCCGGAGCGCGCCGTGAGAAAGACGGCGGGCAGGGCGGCAACGGCCAGACTGCAGAAAAAGAGCGGCCGGTCCTTGCCGAGCAGGAAAATTATCAGGTCCAGGGCCGTATCGGAGCGGGGCAGAAGACCGCGCCCGAGCAGTATCTGCCCGGCGGAGATCAGTTGCCGGCAGACGGCGAGGGACACGGCGGCGAACAGCACGGGGAATACGACCCGCGCGGGCACGGCGGCGCATGCCGCGTACAGCGCCCGGCAGACAAGCAGGCAGAGCAGCAGGCCGGCCAGGTAGCCCGCGACGATAAAGACGAATTCGCTGCTGACGACCTGAACGACGCCCACGGCGAAATACGAGGGGAATATGAAAATGTCGGGCAGATAATAGGCGCCCCAG
Source organism: Desulfovibrio sp. (assembly GCA_031271265.1). Taxonomy (GTDB): domain Bacteria; phylum Desulfobacterota; class Desulfovibrionia; order Desulfovibrionales; family Desulfovibrionaceae; genus Frigididesulfovibrio. Next base: position 57,826 of record JAISWB010000028.1, read on the forward strand.
GAAGCGGCGAGGACGAGGACGACGCCCCGCAACGGGGGCGAGGCCGCTTTTTCGGCCGGGAAGGAACGGCTGCGGAAAAGCAGGAAGAGCAGCAGCAACTCGGCGGGGATCATGACGCCGAGCACGGCGAGATCATAATATTCTCGCACCACGAAACCGGTGCCCGTTTTGAGGGCGGCCAGCGTGCCGGAAATCAGTACGCCGAGCGCCGCGCCGCGTCCGAGCGGCCCGCGGAGTTCGAAAAGCTCCCGTCCGCGGACGAAACCCGGCAGAATGCCCGCCGGCACGGCAACCGGCAACAGCGTTGCTGCGACAAGAATCAAAAAATGCAACATGGACTTCCTGTCCGCATGGGAGCATGTCGACCCGGCGGGCGCCCGTTTTGACTGCCGCCGGAGCAATTTCACAGCGAAATCTCAAGGATCTGCAGGGCAGCCTGTGCGGCGATACCGTCAAACAAAGCAGCCTGTGCGGCCGGTTTACGTCGGCCGCACAGGCAGTGTACAGAAAAGGAATGTCGTTTTCAATACAAAGGCGCTGATTTTCTCAGCCTACCATTTCCGGGGAACCCACTTGAAGTCCCAACTCACAACCAGGGGTTCTTTCCAGAAGCGGCCCGGCACGCCCGTTTCCTTGTCCACGTGCAGCAGGTAGCCCTGTTTTTCGGGGTTGTCGATGATGAAGGTCACCTTGTAGTCGCCCGCGCCGTCGAGTTTGACGTTGTTGCCGTAATGGGGGCCGTCGCTGGCGCTCATGGGCATGAAGCTGCCCTCGATGACCTTGCCGCCTTTTTTCTCAATGCGGTATTTCACGGTCAGGTTGGGCACGAAATCGCCCGCGCCGTAGCCGAGATTGTTGCCTTCGGCCGCGCTTATGTCGGCTTCCAGGTGCATGTCGGCCTTGGAGGCGGGCAGTCCGCCGAGCGAGGCTGGTTCCATGTCGACGGGCTGGAAGTAGACGCCGGCCACCTGCAACGGACCGACTTTCTGTTCGTCGCCGAGTGGGAACTCCTCAAAGCCCTTTTCCGTTCCCGGAGCCGGGGCGGCCGCCCCGGCCGCGGAGGCAAAGCCCATGAGCAACAGGGTCAATGCCGGGATGCAGACAAGTTTGCGAAATACTGCTTTTGTCATCTCTTCTGTCCTCCGATGCTTTCGGCCTAAGCCGTGTTGCGCCGCCGGACGGCGGCGGTTTTGCGGGTATGATAAAGGAAAGTCGCCGCCGCGAGGACGATGAGCGCCGCTTGCGGGGCCAGGGTTTCCAGCGTGGGATACACGCCGAGCAGGTCAATGGAGCCGATAAAGGATACGGGGGTCACGGATACCGCATCGGCCTCCTGCAGTTCTTTCACGCCGCCTCCGGCAAACACGACGGCCATGATGTACATAAGGATTCCTGTACCGATAAAGAAGGGACGCAGGGGAATGCGCAGGCTGCCGAAACGGATGAGGACGAACAGCGCGATGAGGCACACGCTGCCTACGCCGAAGCCGTACCAGACCATGTCGATATGGTCTTCGGCGTCCGCCAGCAAGGCCTGGTAAAAGAGAATGGTTTCCGCCCCTTCTCGGAACACCGCGAGAAAGGCTGCCGCACCCAGGGCGAAAACGCTGCCCCTGCCGACCGCCGCGGCGACCTTGCCTTCGATGTAAGAGCGCCAGGCCGCGCTTTCCGCCTTGGAAATCATCCAGTTGCTGACAAAGAACAGGACGACCACGGCCAGCAGCATGGTGACGCCTTCCAGGATTTCCTGGTCGGCTCCGCTGACGGCAAAGAAGCTTTGCAGAGCGAGGGCCAGAATGGCGCTTGCGGGCACGGCGATCGCCCCGCCCGCATAGACTACCCTGGTCAGGGCGGCGTTGCCCGAGCGGATCAGGTAGGCGGCGATGGCCGCGACTACCAGGATGGCCTCAAACCCTTCGCGCAGCAGGATAAGCAGAGATGCCGCGAAAACGGTCCAACCGCTCTCCTGCCTGCCGTCCAGGGCATCTCCGTCCTCGCGCAGCATCTTGTTCAATCCGTCGAGGCTTGTCCGGACCTCTTTGTTGGCGGCGCCCTCGGTCATCAGGCGTTTGACCTCGGCAAAGCGGTATTCGACGACGGAAGCGCGTTTGCCTGACACATAGGCCATGACGGCGCGCTCCACGCCGAGCTTTTCGTAATATTCAAAATAGGCCTTGTTGACCAGCTCCTTGGCTTTTTCGGCATCCTTGGTGGTGAAGTAGACGTCATAGGAATCGTTCAGAATCACGGTCATTTCGTCCGTGATTTCCCGCCACGAGGCGTATTGGGCGGCAAAGGCCGGCGCGGCGAGGCAAAAGAGCAACGGCATGCCGACAAGTAAGGCGAATTTTTTCATTCCCGGCTCTCCTGCGGGCAAGTTGTTGGGAACGTTGCGCAGAAAATGAACGTCAAATTCATTTGCGCAGAATGCCGGACCTGCTCCGCCCTGTCAACTTTTTTTTTCTGCTTTGTCGACAACAGGCTCCTCCAGGTAAGCGGACACGGAAAGTCAAGTCACACGGCAAGCCTTGGAACGGTCTGGAACGTCTTGCAAGTTTTTGCTAAAACAGCAATGTGAACGGCGCTTCCGAAACGGAAAAACAAAGCCCGCCCGCGAAACGCTCGCTGGGCCAACATTTTTTGCGCGACCCGAACATCGCGCGGAAAATCGTCGGACTGCTGCGCATCACCGCCGAAGATTCCGTTCTGGAAATAGGCCCCGGCCCCGGCGCCCTGACGCGCTTTATCGCGGAACACAACCCCGCCCGCCTGCTGGTTGTGGAAAAAGACGCCCACTGGGCGGAAGCAACGGCGCACATGCTCGCCGCATACGGCCTCGTCTCATCCACCGTTGCGGAGGGAGAGGTTCCCCGCGTTGCGGAGGGGGGTAATCCACGCGCCCGGGAGGCGAAAATTTCCCGCACTGCGGACACGGAGATCCCACGCGCCGCCGAACCCGCGCCGGTCGACGCCCGCAGGCTGCGCGTCCTGCAAGCCGATGCCCTGACCCTGCCCTTTGAACACTTCTCCCCCGGTTGGAAAATTATCGGCAACCTGCCGTACAACATCGCCTCCCCCCTGCTCTGGGAATTGTTCAGCCGCATGCCCTCCCCGGCAAGGGCCGTGTTCATGCTGCAAAAAGAAGTCGGCCTGCGCCTGACGGCCGCGCCGGGCAGCCGCGCTTACGGCGCCCTCTCCGTTTGGCTGCAAAGCTTTATCAGGCCGCGCACCGCCTTCGTCGTCCCGCCCCATGTCTTTCATCCCCGGCCCAAAGTCGACTCCATGGTCCTGGTTTTTGAACAGCTTGTTCCCCGCCCCGCGGATAATGAGGATCCGGAACGCCTCCGGAGCACAGCGGACCGCCTTTTCGCTCCTGCGGACGTGCCCTGCGCCCCTGCGGACGTGCCCCGCATCACGGCGGACGTGTCTTGCGCCCCGGCAAACCCGCCCCGCGCCCCGGCCGATCCGGCCGACTCCTTGGCGGAGCCGCCCGGCGCCTCAGTTAATCTGCCCCGCGCCTCCGGACACCTGCCCTGCTCCCCGGCAGAGTTGGCCGCGGCGCTGCACGCCTGCTTCCGGATGCGCCGCAAGCAGATGGGGAGCATCGCGGCGGCCCGCGGCATCGCTCCGCACAGGTTGGAAGCTCTGGGTATAAGCGTGCGCTCGCGGCCGGAAAATCTGACCCCCGAAGAATTTCAGCGCCTTGCGGCTGCTCGCCTTTTCGTCTGAACCGCGCGCCGAAAAGCGCGCCAAAAAGCGCGCGCAAAACTTGACTGTCCGCAACGCGCGGTGTACATGACGAAAAAGTACATCACGATGTTGTTTCCGTTCGCAGTCGGCTGCCCAACATCACAGGGAAGCGGTTTTGCTTTGAAAATCAAATAACGACAGGTGAGCCATGATCCGTTACGGTGAAACCATTCACAGCATGCTGCCCCAGGACATTCCCTGGTTCCTGCCGGACCACGCCATATTCTTCGGAGTGCTGTACGCCGTCCTCGGCGTTCTCGGCCTCGGACTGACGTATGTGGTAGTCAAATCCGTGCGTCAGACCTCGTGCGGTTGCTCCGACAAGCATTAAGCCGCGCCTCTCTCGGCCCGCCGGACGGGATTTCCTTGTCCCTCTTTGCCGGAGAGAGGTCCGGCGTGGCATGCAGATTTCATCCGGAGCCGATTCGCAGGGACGGAGTTATCCGGCGTATGGAGCCGGATGTGGATTGAAATACAACAAGACCGCGTCCTTTTGTGTCCGCCGCTTGCGGCGGGGTCGCGCCGCAGCTTCCCGAAAGGGGGTGATTTCTTTGCCCGGAGTCTATCTCAACGAAGACGATTACAGCTTTGACATAGCATTGCGCCGCTTCAAGAAGCAGGTGGAAAAAGCAGGCATTCTTTCTGAAATGAAAAAGCGCCAGCACTACGAAAAACCCAGCGTCATGCGCAAGAAGAAAAAGGCCGCTGCCCGAAAGCGCCTTATGAAAAAAATCAGAAAGATGAACATGGCCTGAGCTTTTGTCCTCCCCTGAGGAGTGAAAACATTGCAAGGTTATCGAAAATTCCTTCATGGAACGGACAATCCCCCGGCTTCTACCCGCCGGAGCGGACACATCCGGCGGACGGAGCCGGATGTGGATTGAAGCATCAACAATCGGAACAGTGAACACGGCCTGATGTTCCGTCCTTTCCGGGCCGGGACGCACAACGCGGACCCGGCCGGGAGAGGACGTTCCTTTCTTCCGGCAGCCGGTTTTTAAAGCCGGCGGCTTGCCCTTATGGATACGCGCACCCTACACGCCCTTGAACTGCAAAGAGTCCTGGCTTACCTTGCCGGTTTTGCCGTGTCCGAGGCCGGTTTCCGGACCTGCCTGAACCTGCGTCCCCTGCGCAGGCAGGATTTTCCGGACGGGACGGACGGCACGGCGGCCTTTCCCGCCGTCCTGCGCCGCGAGGCTGAACTGTTCGAGCAAGGCCGGCTGTTCATCGCGCGCAGCGGTTGCGTCCTTACCCCCTTCGTCGCCGTCGACGGTCTGCTGAACGCCGCCGCCGCGCCGAACTACGCCCCGGACGCCGACGATCTCTTCGCCCTGCGCGGCCTCCTCCTGCAAGGCAAGGAAAAAGTTGCCGCCGTGCTCGACTGCCCTGCCGCCCCGGAACCCGGCTGGCCCCTCTGGGTCGAGCGTTGTCCGGCCGGTTCCATGCCGGTAAAAACACTCTCGGGTCTGAGCCGTTGCTTCTCCGACGACGGTCTGATCCGGGACGAGGCCTCGCCCGGCCTCGCGGCGGTGCGCGGCGAACTGCGCGCCCTGCATCGGCGTTGCATAAACAAGGTCAAGGATTACGTCGCCGAATACAACATCATGCATTTCCTGCAGGACGAATTCATGACCCTGTCCTCGGACCGCTATGTCTTGCCCCTGAAAAGCAATTTCAAAGGCCGCCTGCAGGGCGTCGTTCACGGGTATTCCCGCACGGGTGAAACCTGCCGGTTTGAACCCCTGTTCCTGGTGGAGGTCAACAACCGCCTGCAACGACTGAAACAGGAGGAAAGGGAGGAAGAACGCAAGATACTGCGCATGCTCGGCGACCTGCTCAAGGACGAATTGCCCGGCATCGGCGCCGTATACAGGTTCCTGCGCGATCTGGATGTACTCTGCGCCCGCATTGCGCTGGCGGAATGTTACGACGGACGCATGGCGGACTTTGCCGAAGACAGGGGTTTTCTGCTGCGCTCCGCCCGCCATCCCCTGCTGCTTCTGGAAAGCTCACCCGCGGCGCGCGCGGCCCTGCGCCGCACGGAACAGTGTCTGATCGACGCGGGCCGCGGGCCGGAGGCATCGGCGGAACAGGACCGCGCAGCCGCGCCTGCTCCTCCCGGCGCGCCCGCCGCCGTTGTGCCGTCCGACATAGAACTGCCGCCCGAACGCCGCGCCCTGATCATCAGCGGCGGCAATGCCGGGGGCAAGACCGTCTGCCTGAAAAGCGCGGGACTGATCGCCCTGATGAGCCTCTGTTCCCTGCCGGTCCCCGTTGCGGCGGGCAGCGTGATGCCGCCGTGGCGCAACATACGGGCCTTTATAGGCGATGCGCAGAGTCTGGAAGAGCATGTTTCCACGTTCACGGCCCAGATTGAGCGCCTGGCGCGCATCTGGCCGGAACTGTCCGATGCCGACCTGATCCTGCTGGACGAATTCGGCGCCGGGACCGACCCTTCCCAGGGGGCGGCGCTGGCTCAGGCCCTTGTGGACGCATTGACGGAAAATGGGGTCAGGGTGATGGCGGCCACCCATTTCCCCGAACTCAAGGCCTATGCCCTGACGACGCCCGGTGCGCGCGCGGCCTCCATGCTCTTCGACCCGAAAAGCAACAAACCCCTGTTTCGCCTCGTCTATGACCAAGTGGGCGCGAGCCGCGCCTTGGACGTGGCCCGCGAACACGGCCTGCCCGAAGCCGTGCTGCGCCGGGCGGAACAGTATATGTTGCCCGGCGTCGACGACTCCGCGGCCCTCATCGAACGCCTGAATTCTCTGGCCGCGGCCAAAGCCGAGGAAGTGGCGGCCCTGGGCCGGGAACGGGCCGAACTTGCCGAAAAAAAACGTAAAGCGAGGGAAGAGGCGGCGGCCGAACGCTCCCGCCTGTTCGAGCACCTGCGCACCGAAGCCCGCAAAGTGCTGGACGAATGGAAGGCCGGGCGCGCCGGGCACAAACAGACCCTCAAGGAACTCGCGCGGCTGCGCAAGGCCGTGAACGCCGGGAGCGAAGGAGGCGCGGAGCCTGCGGCGCGCGCGCCGGTGGATCTTGCCGCCCTTGAACCGCGCGCCAGGGTCCGCCATGTGCCCTGGAAACGCCTCGGCACGGTGCTGGAGATAGACGAACGCAAACAGCGCCTGCGCCTGGATTTCGACGGCGTGTCCCTGTGGGCCGAGGCTGCCGATATCGAGCTTGCGGACGGGAACGCGCCGTCCGCGCGCAACGCCGCCGGGCGCTCCGCGCAACGCCCGAAGGCCTTCTTTTCCGTCCCCTATGCCCCCGTCAGCCTGGATATCAGGGGAGAACACGCTGACACGGCCTTGAGCGGACTGGGCCGCTTTCTCGACGGCGCCGTGACGGACGGGCGCGCGGAAGTGGAAATAATCCACGGGCGCGGCACGGGTGTGTTGCGCCGGGAAGTGCATGCTTTTCTCCGGACCTTTCCGGCCGTGCGCTCGTTCCGCCTTGCCCCCGAAGACCGCGGCGGCGACGGCATGACCATAGTGGAGTTGTGATGCGAAAGTCCGGCTCTTCAGCCGTGCGGGAAATCAAGGCCCGCATCGGCATTGTCGAGCTGGTCCGGCGCTGGGTGGACCTGCGCCGGGCCGGGAACCGCTGGGTCGGTCCCTGCCCCTTTCACCAGGAAAGCAAACCTTCCTTTTCCGTCAACGAAGAGGAGGGATTCTTCTATTGCTTCGGCTGCCAAGCCGCGGGGGACATTTTTGATTTTCACAGCCGCATCACCGGGTCGGACTTTCGGGAAAGCCTGGCGCAGCTTGCCGAAGAAGCCGGCGTCGTATTGGAAGCGTCTTCCGCGCCTGCGACGGAGCGGGGTGATTTGCGCAAAAACGCCCTGCGCATGCACGACTTCGCCAAGGAGTACTTTCGCCGCAACCTGTTCTCCGAGGCGGGCGCGGACTGCCGCGCCTACCTGGAGCAGCGCGGTACGACGCCGGACATCAGCGAAAAATTCGAGTTGGGCTGGAGCCTGCCCGGCTGGAGCGGTCTGGCCGACGCCCTGCGCCGTGCCGGCTTCAACTTGAAACAAGGCGCGGAATCCGGGCTGCTCAAAACGGGTGAGCGGGGAAGCGTGTACGACGTGTTCCGGGCCAGACTCATTTTCCCCGTCCGCAACACCGCCGGCCGGGTCATCGCCTTCGGCGGCCGCATCATCGGCGATGAAGACGCGGCCAAGTACATCAACAGCCCCGATTCCCCGCTGTACAAGAAAGGCGAAAACCTGTTCGGACTGTATCAGGCCCGCCGGGCCATAGCGGCGAAAAAGACGGCGGTGCTCACCGAAGGCTACATGGATACGCTCACCCTGCACCAGTTCGGTTACGACAACGCCTGCGCCGTACTCGGCACGGCCCTGACCGTCGAGCAGACGCGACGGCTCGGCAACTTCTGTTCCGACATAGAGTTGCTTTTCGACGGCGACGCCGCCGGCCGCAAAGCCGCGTTGCGGGCCTGCACAGTGGTTCTGGGCCGGGGCCTGAACTGCCGCGTGGTGTGCCTGCCGGACGGCGAGGATATCGACAGCCTGCTGCACGCCCAAGGAACCCAAGCCTTTGAGGAACTGCGCCGTTTCGCCCCCGAGGGCCTGGATTTCTGCATTCGGTCCCTGTCCGCGGCCGCGCCGCGCGAAGCCCTGGACTGGGTGAAAAGCTTCCTTCAGGACGTGGAGCAGCCGGAACTTGTATCACGTTTCGCATCGCGTCTGTGCCGGGGGCTTGACTTGGACGAAAGGGAACTTAGAAGAAGTTTACCGGCGCGTTCCAAAAAACCTTCCTCCGCCGGGGCGTCCGCCGCAGGACGGGAGTCCGGCGGCGTGGACAAGGACGCCCTGGATCGACGCATCATGAGTTTTGTCGTGCGTTGCCCGCAGCATATACCCGCCTTGCGCGATGCCGGGGCCATGCTGCTCCTCACTCAGGATTGGGCTCTGTCCGTCTGGGAAAAGACGGCTTCCTGCGCCCCCGCCTACGATCCGGATGAAGTTTTGAGTAAACTTGACGATAAGGAACGCGAATTCTGGTGGCGGCAACGGGTTCTCGAAGAGCCGCTCAGGGATAATCAGGAACGTGAACTGGCGGACATCTGCAGGAAGGCCGCCGCATACTGCGCGGAAAAACAGGACAGGGCATGCCGTCAGGCCATGCTCGGGCAAAAGGACAAAAACGCCTATGACCCCGAGTTGCTCAAAGCCCTGAATGAATCCCTGCTGCGCAAAAGAACGCTCGGGAGCGCCGATGGGCAACATTAAAGATATCCAACAGATCAAGGTCCTCATCGCCAAAGGCAAACAGGCCGGTTTCCTCACCTTCGAGGAAGTGAACAAGGCCCTGCCGTCGGAGAGATCCTCCCCGGAACACGTTGAAGAACTGATCGGTATTTTCGACCAACTGGAAATCGCCATCGTCGATTCCGAAAAGGAAGGCAAAAAGATTGCCGTGCCTGCCGGTGAACAGGATGACGAAGGTGCCGGCGACGTGACCCTGGAGCTTGTGGACGACGAGGAAAACGCCGACTACTCGTCGCGCAGCACGGACCCCGTCCGCATGTACCTGCGCGAAATGGGTGCCGTCCCCCTGCTGGACAGGGACGGGGAAGTGCAGATCGCCAAAAAAATCGAGAACGGCGAACAGGACGTGCTCTATGCTTTGGTGGAAGTGCCGGTGGCCGTCGAAGAGTTGATCAACGTCGGCGAGGATCTCAAGCACAACCGCATCAAACTGAAAGACGTAGTCAAAACCATAGAGGAAGACGACCAGAGCGAAGACGAGATGAACCAGCGCCAGCGGGTCATCATGCTTCTTGACGAAATCCGCCAGACCTTCAGCAAAAAACGCAAAATCTATACCCGCCTCGACGAATGCTGCACCTTGGAACGCCGGGTGACCGCTTTGCAGAAAGACATCGTCGGCTTCAAGGGCAAAATCGTGGATCGCCTGCGCGACATCAAGCTGGAAAAAACCCTCATAGACCGCATCATCGAAACCGTTGAGGATTATGTGCGTCAAATGCACAACTGCCAGCGCGACCTGACCGCATATATCCTGGTAACCGGCAAGACGCAGGCGGAAATACTGGAAATTTTCGAGGCCATGGACAAAAGGGAAATAACGCCGCAAAAGGCGGCAGCAGCCCTGGACCTCTCCGTGGACGAACTGTTCTCCTTCAAGGAAATGATTTTGGGCAAGATGGAAATCCTCGCCCGTCTGCAGGAAAAATGTTGCCACAACGTGACCGACCTGGAGGAGGTGCTCTGGCGTGTCAAGCGCGGCAATGCGGCCGCCATGCGCGCCAAGCAGGAGCTGATACGCTCCAATCTCCGTCTGGTGGTATCCATTGCCAAAAAGTATACCAACCGCGGCCTGCAGTTTCTGGATCTTATCCAGGAAGGCAATATCGGATTGATGAAGGCCGTGGACAAGTTCGAATATCAGCGCGGTTACAAGTTTTCCACCTACGCGACGTGGTGGATACGGCAGGCCATCACCCGCGCCATAGCGGATCAGGCGCGGACCATCCGCATACCCGTGCACATGATTGAAACAATCAACAAGCTTATCCGCACCTCACGCTATCTTGTGCAGGAGCTGGGCCGCGACCCTACCCCCGAAGAGATTTCCGAACGCATGGAGTTTCCTCTGGACAAGGTCAAGAAGGTGCTGAAAATCGCCAAGGAACCCATTTCCTTGGAAACGCCCATCGGCGATGAGGAAGATTCCAGCCTGGGCGACTTCATCGAAGACAAGAAAGCGGTGGCCCCTGCGGAAGAAGTGGTGAACACCAAGCTCTCGGAACAGATCGCCGCGGTACTCGCCGACCTGACCCCGCGTGAGGAACAGGTGCTGCGCAAGCGCTTCGGCATCGGTGAAAAGAGCGACCATACCTTGGAAGAAGTAGGCAAACTGTTCAACGTCACGCGCGAGCGCATCCGCCAGATTGAAGCCAAGGCCCTGCGCAAGCTGCGTCACCCCGTGCGCAGCCAGGTGCTGCGCTCCTATTACGAAAGCTGATGTCCCGGAGAGGGCTTCGCCCCTCCGCCGTCATCGTCCAGCCGGTAAAACACGATGACCGAAAGGACGGTCAGCGCGCCCAGCGTAAGGTAGGTATACTGGAAGGCGCTCATGATCCCTCCCGCGGCATCTTTGTAGATATCCAGCAATTTCGCAGCCAGGGCCACCCCCATGCCCATGGTCAACTGCATGACCGCCGACAGGAGGCTGTTGCCTCCCGCCGACAGCGTCTCCGGCAAGTCCATCAGGGTTACGGTGTTCATGCCCGTGAACTGCATGGAACTTACCGCCCCCATGGCGAAAAAGAGCGGGATGATCAGCAGGCCGGGCAGGCCGGGGTCTATGCAGGCGTGCGCCGCCAGACAGATTCCCACCAGCAGCGTATTCACGCTCAACATGCGCCGGAAGCCGAAGCGGCGCAGCAGGCCCGGTATCCAGCGCTTGGCCGCTATGGCCCCGATGCCTACCGGCAGCATGACCAGCCCGGCCTGCATGGGCGTGTACCCCAGGCCCAGTTGCAGGGCCAGCGGCGTGAGAAAGGGCGCGGAATTGAAGCCTATGCGCGCAAAAAAATTGCCCGCCGTGCCTACCCTGAAGTTGCGTATGGAGAAAAGTTCCGGCCTGAACAGCGGGCAGGGACTCCTGAGGGCGTAGACCAGGTATGCGGCAAGGGCGCACAGACCGGTAACGGCAAGCACCGGAGCGCCCATGGGCAGGGGCAGTTGCGAGCCTTCCAGGCAGAGCGTGGCGGAGGCCATGCACAGCGCGATCAGGACAAACCCGATGCCGTCGAAACGTTCTCCGGCAACTTCGGAACCCAGGTCCGGCATGTGCCGCAGGCTCAGGATCAGACCCAGCAGGCCCACGGGGATATTGATGAGAAAAATCCAGCGCCACGACGCGTAGGCGACCAGTACCCCTCCCAAGGTGGGGCCGAGCAGGGGGCCGAGCAGGCCGGGTAAGGTGACGAGGCTCAGCGCGTCCGCCAGTCTTTCGCGGGGAGTGGCCAGCAGGACGGCCAGGCGTCCGGAGGGCACCATCACGGCCCCGCCCACGCCTTGCAGCACGCGTGCGGCCGTCAGTTGCTGCACGTCGGAAGCCGCGGCGCACAGCGCCGAACCGGCCGTAAACACGGCTATGGACAGGATGAAAACCCGGCGTATCCCGAAACGGTCGGACAAAAAACCCGATGCCGGTATGACAAGCGCCGAGGTCAGCAGGTAGGCGATAACCACGTAATGCATGCGCAGGGGGTCGGCGCCCAGGTTTCCGGCCATGGCCGGAAGGGCGGTATTCAGGATGCTCCCGTCCAGCATCTGCATGAAAAAGGCTATGCCGACCAGCCAAGGCAACAGGCGTAAGCTCGCAGAGTCCTTGCGGACAGAGATGCGCGTTTCCGTCATGCTTCCATCCAAGGCAACAGGCGTAAGCTCGTGGATTCTTTGCGGAGGGAGAGGCGCGTTTCCGTCATTCTACATCCGCATCACGCGCAATCGGAACAGCTTTTGCCCGCAGCCGCCCGGCAGGCCCGTTCAATCCGCGCGAGCCCTTCCGACAGGACGGCGCGCGGGCAGGCCGCATTCAGGCGCATGAAGCCCGCTCCTTCCGGACCGAAAGACGTGCCGGAATTCAATGCCGCCTTGGCCTCCCGCAAAAAAAATTCCACAAGACGCCGCTGCGGCAGACCGAGTCCCCGGCAGTCGAGCCAGAGCAGGTAGGTAGCCTCGGGCATCCCGGCTCGTATGCCGGGCATCCTCGTGTTGACGCAGTCGACGGCATAGTCCAGGTTGGCCTTGATGTAGGGCACAAGTTGATCGACATACCAGGCGCACTGCGTGTAGGCGACTTCGTACGCCAGCAGTCCCAGGGAACTGCGTCCGAGCTTGGCGTTGGTCACGGCAGTGCGGTAGCGCTCGCGCAGGACGGTGTTGCCCGCGATAACGCCCGCGGTGCGCAGGTCGGCCAGATTGAAGGTCTTGCTCGGGTTGATCGCCGTCAGGCTTATGTCCGCAAGTTCCGGCGACAGTGAAGCGAAGGGGATGTGCTTCCTACCGGGAAAAACATAATCACAGTGAACTTCATCCGACAACACTACGACGCCGTGCCTGAGGCAGAGTTCGCCGATGCGCAGCAACTCGGATTCCGTTGCCGCTTTACCCGTGGGATTGTGGGGATTGCAGAGCAGAAGGAGCTTTGACCGGGGTTCGGCAAGCAGGGCTTCAAGACCGTCAAAATCAAAGTACCATCCGTCCGGGCCCTGCCGCAACGGTGAGGAAAGCGGCTTGCGCCCGTTGAAGGCGGGTGCAAGGGAAAAAGGCGGGTAAATCGGCGTGTTGATGACCACATAATCGCCGGGGTTGGTAAAGGCGTTGACGGCAAGAGAAAGGACCGTCCCCACACCGGGAGAAAATACAACCCATTCAGGATGTACATCCCAGCCGAAACGCGTCCGCATCCAATGCGCCGAGGCTTTTTCGACTTTCGCCAAGTCGTCCTTGCAGTAGCCGAAGATGCCGTGGCGCACGCGGGCAAGCAGGGCGTCGATCACGGGCGCGGGGCACTTGAAATCCGAATCCGCCACCCACATGGGCAGCACATCCGGCGGGTAATTGTTCCATTTTTCGCTGTCGGTGCCGCGCCTGTCGATAATTTCGTCGAAATCGTGCCGCATCCGCTTCCCTCCACTTGTTCTCATCGTGAAAAAACTCCGTTGAGCAGACGGCGGAGTCTGCCGCAGAGACGCCAAGCTGCAGATCCTCGGCTGCGATGACCGGCGCATCGTCGGATGCAATGCGGCCGGGCAGATACATGGGGCGCAACAGGACTGTGGTTATCACTCTGCCGCTTCCCCGGCAAGCGGATTTCTCTTCATATCAACTTTGGGTGACATATCATAGGAAAAGCGTACACAGCCGATCTTGAGCGGGATAACAGTAACACACGACACCGCTTAGGGCGGTTTACACGTCGAAGTAAAGTTGTCTCGCAGAAAGCATTCATGGTTGATCTGTCGCTACGAATTCGGCATGCAGTCACCATTACTGACTTTTTTTCACTTCGACAAACTGCTTTATATATATTTGAGTAAACACTCTCCGTGCGTTTGCCAAGACATACGCTGCCCGCCCTGTCGTCGGCCGACAATGATTGCCCTTGCATTTTTGCCGATGATGCTCCACTATTTTTTCCGGCAATTTCCACAGCAAGGGAGCGGATGACGATGCGCAAAGACACAGTGGTTTTTCCTGATGCCGGGAGCATAGGCGACGACTTTGCCTGGCCCGATTTTTCCGACTTCGGCGAGGTCGTCATGTACGACAGGACCCTGCCGGAGCAGCGCGGTGAACGGTTCAGGGACGCCGCTTTCATCCTCACCAACAAGGTGCCCGTCACGGACGAACTCCTGGCCGCCGCGCCCGCCCTGCGCTATATCGGGGTTCTGGCTACCGGCTTCAACCAGGTGAATATCGGAGCCGCCGCCGCGCGCGGCATCCCCGTCTGCAACGTGCCGGACTATTCCACGCACTCCGTGGTCCAACACGTCTTTACCCTGATTCTGCTTCTCAGTTCGCGCGCCTGCGAACTCACGGCCTCGGTGCGCCGGGGCGAATGGAGCAAGAGCAGGCATTTCAGTTACTGGGACAAGCCCATTTTCGAACTGCACGGCAAAACCCTGGGCATTGTGGGCTTCGGGAACATCGGCGCGGGGGTGGCCCGCGCGGCCCACGGCTTCGGCATGCCTGTGCTGGCCTATGCGCCGCGTCCCAGGCCGGCGCCCGCTTACCGGCCTTTCGACTTTGTCGGCCTGGATGAACTGTTCGCCCGCTCCGATGTCGTCAGCCTGCACTGTCCCCTGAACCGGGAAAGCGAAGGCATGGTCGACGCCCGCCTGCTGCGGCTGATGAAAAAGCAGGCCCTGCTCATCAACACGGCGCGCGGCCCCCTGATCAACGAGCGGGACCTTCTGGATGCGCTCAAGGAAGAACGCATAGGCGGCGCGGGGCTGGACGTCGTCGCCGTAGAACCCATGGCCGACGACAACCCGTTGCGTTTTGCACCGAACTGCATGATTACCCCGCATGTGGCCTGGTGCGGCGTCGAATCCCGCATGCGCCTCATGCAGGCCGCGTACGACAACATCCGCGCTTTTCTGGACGGCGCGCCCGTCAACGTGGTCAACGGCGTCCGGGGCCGTGCCGATCAGCGCATTTAAAAGTTGAACCGCTCCGGCAGCATGCAATGCTCAACACAAGTAATGCAAAACCGGGGGGGTCCGGGGGAAATCATTTCCCTTGGCCGCCGGAGGCGTATAAACAACATTGCAATGTTCCAATGTTCGGCCTTGCGCCTGCTCAGGCCGCGGGTCCGCCCGCCCGCATCGTCTGTTTCCTCGGCCTCTGCTTCGCCCTCTGCGCGGCGGCCGCCGTACTCGCACCGCGTACGGCCGCGGGCAAAACGGAAACATACCCGGTTGCCGTGCGCAGCTTCGGCGTCTGGATACCCGAAACGCAGGAGCGCTTCGATTTTTCCGTCTGGTACCCCGCCCGCACGACCATGACCGCCGGCGTCACGGACGGCCGGCTCACCGAAGCAGGCAAGCGCGGCCGCATCATCCCCGGTTTTTACCCGCTGCTGTTGCTTTCCCACGATACAGCCGGCAGCCGCTTCGAGCACAACGACCTGGCAACGGCCCTGGCTTCGGCGGGAATGCTCGTCGCGGCGCCGACCCACAGCGGAGACAACCGTAATGCCGGCGAATCCATATTCACGGCGGAATTGCTGCGCGACAGACCGCGCAACCTGTTGCGCGCTCTGGAAACCGTACTCGGCACGCCGGAATTCGCGCCCTACGCGGACGAATCACGCATCGGGCTGCTCGGCGTCGGCTTCGGCGCCATAACGGTTTTTCAACTTCTAGGCCTCAGCCCCGATTTTTCCCTGCTTGACGGCTACTGCGGCACACAACGGCGGGAAGACGGCTTTTGCGAGCTCTGGACGGCGCAACGCCTGTCCCGTCTGCCGGAAGCCATGCGCGCGATGACCAGGACATGGGGAAGACATGTGTTTACGCCGCAGCTTTCCGTCTTTGCCCCCAAACTGGTGAGCGTCGCCGTACCGCGGCCCGCGGTCGAGCCCGCCGAAAACACCGGGACAGGGACCGCCGCACCGGAAAACAGGAGCCTGTGGCAACGCCTTTTCGGCAACAACAACGAAGACGACGAGCCGCCCCAAGACACCGCGCCGCCGCTCCCGCCGGCGGTCGAAGAAACGGACGCCGGCGGCGAAACGCGCGGCGGCTCCGTTGCGGACTTCCCCCTGCTTCTGGATTTTCAGGGCGGCCCGCTGTTCGGGGGCACAGACTCCGGAGCGGCCTTCGTCCACATCGCCCTTGCCGATTCCCCGCAGTACAGGGTACCCGTGCGCGCCGGCAGTGAAGATATGGCCGGACCCGAGCCGACGCAGCTCAAGGTTGATGCTTCTACCCCGTTCCGCCGCAAGGCGGAAACGCGCACCGTCCGCGCCGCGGCGTTGCTGGCCCCGGCGGGAGGCATGCTCTTCAGACCGGACGCCCTGCGCTCCGTCGGCATCCCCCTGGCCGTCGTCGAAGCCGGGCTCGACACGCTCTACCCGCCCGAACGGCATGCCGAACCGTACCGTCTCGCGGCGGGAGAGCCGCCTGCGTTGCTGCGTGTGGAAAACGCCGACCACTTTTCCCTTTTCGCCCCCTGCTCCACGGGCACGGCGGCAATGCCCGAGGAAAGCTGCGGCAGACTTTCCGGGCCGGAACGCCGGGAAGCCGCCGAAGAACGCGACCGCTTTCTCCTGGCGTTTTTTCAATCCATCCTGGGGGGAGCGAAAAAACCACCCGAGCCTTCGGGGTTTATCGGCGCGCCCGACGGCCGGTAATCCGATGTCAACACCTTATTTTTGCTGACAGTTGCTAAAAATTGGGCTTGCGGTATGATGGAATCGACAAAGGGTGTCGAAGATTACAGGACCAAGGGGATGCGCCGCGGGGCAGTATGGGCGTTGCACTGTTGTATGTACCGGACCTGAGGCCTGAATCGGCGCCTGCCGATGTGCCGGGGCACATCGCCTTTTTCCCGAGCGGATTGCCCGAGGGACGCGCCCTGTCCGTACACGGTGCGGGCGGGAGGAGTCCGGCGGGTGGGAAAGCCCCCTTCGCCGTTTCCGAAAACTCCGCCGCGGGCCGTCCGGCGCGTTCCGCGCAAGCCGAAGCCGCGAGACGGGCGGTGCTTGCCGCCCTGCCCCTTTCGCCCCCCGAAGCACAGGCGGCCCTTGAAGAACTTTTGCGCATAGGCCTGGAATACTCCCCGCACGGTCTTTTGCGCACGGCGGAACTGTACGGGGAAGACGCGGCGGAGGACGGGCAGGATGCCGCGGAACGCGCCGATCTTGCGCACTTCGCGGCGACCGGCGCCCCCACGCGGAAGGACGGCGCGCTCCCTGCCGCGGGAGCGGCTGATGATGCCGGGCAGGCGCAGACGACGCGCCGACGTCTGGTTGATGCGCAGAAAATCCTGATCCTGGCTGAATACCTGGAAGAAAAAAATCAGGAGAGCGCGGCGCTGGAACAGAGCGTCCGCAGGGCGGAACAGGCCTTGCGCGTAAGCTTGGGCGAAGGCGGAGAAACCCGCCTTGAGACCGCTGAACAGGAACCCGGCAACACGACGGGAAAGGATTTCCCCCGCGTCGACCCGCAGACGCTGCTCCGGGCCGTCCGGCACTTTCTGCCTGAACATGTCGCACTGTTCACCGCCGACGACGAACTGACGGCGGAACTCACGGAGGAAGGTTTGCTCGGACCTCTGCCCGTCGAACGCGCAATCCTCGCGATGTCGTTGCCCGCACGGGAACGCTCCGGCCTGCTCTACGCCCGGCTGCCCGCCGCCGCCTTTTTGCGGGAAACGGAACTGCTCGCGCGGCCCGGATCAGGCATCCGGGCGCTGCGGGACAAGGACGCGGAACATGCCTGAAACAAGCCTGAAGGGCGCCCCGGAATTCAGCCTCAACGGCCTGGTTTTCGATATAGACGGGGTCATGCTGGACTCGCGCGCTTCCAACATGGAGTTTTACAACCTGATCCGCGAGTCCGTGCACCTGCCGCCCCTCAGCCCTGAAGAAGAAGAATACTGCCACATGGCATCGGAAGCGGAGTGCCTGGACCGCATCATTCCGCCGAAGTACCGTGCGGCGGCCGTCGAGGCCCGCGCGAAGATCCGCTACACGGAGCAGATACTGCCCCTGCTCTCCCTGGAAAACGGACTGACCGAAGCCCTGCACTGGCTCGGCGCGTGGGGCGTCAAGCTCGGAATTTTTACCAACCGCAGCAAAAAGGTATGCGAGTTGCTGTATTATTTCGGCCTGGAAGACACTTTTCAGCCGGTTATGACGGCGTCCGACTGTCCGCCCAAACCCTGCCCGGACGGTCTTGTGCAAATCGCGGAGCAATGGGGCGAAAGGCTTGCAAACATCGCCTTTCTGGGAGATTCCAAGGTGGACGAACAGGCCGCGCACGGTGCGGGCGCGGCATTCTGGTCTTTCCGCAACAACACGCTTGACGCCGGACTGCATGTCGACAATTTTTTCGACATGATCACTATGATCACGCCTCTGGTGGAAAAACGCCGGCCGGCGCACCGGCCGCATGAGTGCCGCAACGCAGCGGAGGACGCATGGGACTTCTGATAACCTTGATCAAGGCCGTGGACTTTGTCGTTTCTTCGCTCATCAACCTGTATTTTTTCGTCGTGCTGGGCGCCTGCATCATAAGCTGGGTCAACGCCGACCCCTACAATCCCATTGTGAGCGTTCTGCGCCGGCTCACTGAACCGGCGTTGCAGCGCATACGGAAATGGGTACCGTTCACCCGCATCGGGGGCCTGGACCTGTCGCCTGTCGTGCTGCTTCTGGGCCTGCAGGTGCTGCAAATGCTGATCTCCGGCATATTATGGCAAATACCGGCGCTGTTTGCAGGATGAACCATGTCCGTCAACCGGGTAGACATCCTGAACCACAGCTTTTCCCGCACCTTGCGCGGGTATAATCCGGAGGAAGTGGACAACTACCTGCAGGATGTTGCCGACACTCTTGCCAGGCTCGGCGACGAGCGCGTGCGCCTGACCAATCAGGCGACACGCCTTGAGGAGCAACTGCAACGCTATGCCGAGCGGGAAAACGCCGTGCGTGAAACCCTGCTCATTTCCCGGCGCATGGCCGAGGAACTGAAAAGTTCCGCGCAAAAGGAAGCGCAACTGCTTATCGAGGCGGCCCAAAACCGCGCGGAAAACCTGACCAACCAGGCAAATCAGCGGCTGGCCCGCATCTTGGATGAAATAGCCGAAGCGCGTAAACTGAAAGCGCAATTTGAGTTCAAAGTGCGTTCGGTCATTGAAGGACATCTGAAACTGCTTGAATTCAGCCGCATGGATGATATCCGCATGGAACGGGCAACGGCGGCGCTGCAACGCGGCAGCGGGACGGAACGCGCGGACGGGAGCCGGGAAAGCGCCGGCGAACCCGAAGCGTGAAACGAGGACAAGGTCGCCGTATGCCTGCCGCGGACGCGCCGGATACCCTGCCCTCCTTTGTTTCGCGGGCCGCCGACGGCTCGTGGCATATGCTGGTGCATGCCCTGCCCGGCGCAAAAAAGTCCGAATTTTCGGGCATCAGGGATGGACGCCTGTGCATACGCACAGCCGCGCCTGCCGTGGAAAACAAGGCCAACGCCGCTCTGGCGGCGCTTACGGCGCGGGCGCTGAGGCTGCGCCCGGCAAAAATATCCGTGCTTTCCGGCGCGAAAAGCAGGCAAAAATGCCTGCGTATCGCGGCGGACGCCGAACCGGACTGGAACCGTTTGCTGCCTCTGGCAGAAAGGAGGAATGCCGTGGAAAAAAAAGAATATGAGCTTCTGGAAAAACTGGCCCCGACGCATCCGGACCTGAAAAGCCTCTGGGACGACCACATCCTCTATGAAAAACAACTGGAAAAGCTGGAAAGCAAGACGTTCATGACGCCCGCGGAAAAACAGGAAGCCGGCAGGATAAAAAAACACAAGCTGGACGGCAAGACCAAGCTGGTCGCCCTCCTGCAGCATTACGCAGCATCCTCGGAGGACGGGAGATAATGGAATACACCGGCGCCGCGATATTGATGGAATGCCTGAAGGACGAGGGCGTCGAAGTGATCTTCGGCTATCCCGGCGGGGCGGTCATTGAGCTTTTCGATGAAATGTCCCGACACGGCGATGCACTGAAGCATTTTCTGGTGCGCCACGAGCAGGGCGCCGTCCATGCCGCGGACGGCTACGCGCGCGCCTCCGGCAAACCCGGCGTGAGCATCCTCACCTCCGGACCGGGCGCAACCAACGCCGTGACCGGCATAGCCACCGCCTACAGCGACTCCATCCCCCTGGTCGTGATTACCGGGCAGGTGGCGACGCAGCTTATCGGCAACGACGCGTTTCAGGAAGTGGACATTGTCGGGATCACCCGGCCCTGTACAAAGCACAACTACTTGGTAAAAGACGTGAAACGGCTGGCCGAAGTAGTCCGCCAGGCTTTTCATCTGGCGCGCTCGGGCAGACCCGGCCCGGTACTCATCGACCTGCCCAAAGATGTTATCCTGGCCAAAACGCCCTTTGTCAAACCGGGCGAAGTGCGCATGCGCAGCTATAACCCGAACTATAAACCCAACCTTGTGCAACTGCGCCGCGCCGCCGAACTCCTGCTCCGGGCCGAGCGCCCGCTCCTGCTCACGGGCGGCGGCGTCATCGGCTCCGGCGCAAGCGGCATCGTCACGGAAACAGCGATAAAGCTCAACATGCCGGTTGTCTCCACGCTGATGGGCCTGGGCGGATTCCCCGGCACGCACCGCCTGTGGTACGGCATGCTGGGCATGCACGGCGCATACACGGCCAACAGGGCGGTAACCGAGGCCGACGTGCTCCTCGCCGTGGGCACGCGCTTTGCGGACCGCGTCACAGGCAAACTGTCGGTCTTCGCCAAACAGGCGCGCATCATCCACATCGACATCGACCCGACTTCCATACGCAAGAACGTCAACGTGGACGTGCCGGTGGTGGCCGATTGCCGTGAATCGGCGCTGGGCCTGGCCGATCTGCTGGCGGCGGGCACGGTGGACGAAAATGTCGCGGCGGCGCGCATTGAATGGCTGCAACGTCTGGATCGATACAAAGAGAAACATCCCCTCAGCTACACGCAGGACGGGGAGATCAAACCCCAGCGGGTCATTGAGCTTCTTGACCGTCTGACGCGGGAGAAACACGAGGTCGTCGTCACCACGGACGTGGGACAGCACCAGATGTGGGCGGCGCAGTTCTTCAAATTCACCCGGCCGCGCAGCTTTCTGTCCTCCGGCGGACTGGGCACCATGGGCTTCGGCCTGCCCGCGGCCGCGGGGGCGCAGATCGCAAGGCCGAACGACCTCGTTATCTGTATCGCCGGCGACGGCTCCATCCAGATGAACATCCAGGAACTGGCCTCCGTAGTGGCCGCCGGGCTGCCGGTCAAGGTCGTCATTCTCAACAACCGTTTTCTCGGTCTGGTGCGCCAATGGCAGGAACTGTTCATGAAACGCAATTATGTATGCACCGACCTGGAAGGCTGCGAGCCTGATTTCGTGAAACTGGCCGAGGCCTACGGCGCTACGGGCCTGCGCGTGGATGACGATGACGCCCTTGAGGAGGCGCTGAAAACGATGCTGGAAACACCGGGGCCGGTGCTGGCGGATGTACGCGTCCGCCGCGAAGAAAACGTATACCCCATTATACCGGCGGGAAAATCCCTGGCCGAAATGATCGTATGATGCCGGTTGCCGGTTGCCGGTTGCCGTAATTTTTTCACGGATTGCCGTTTTTCAGGAGATGCAACGTGAGATATGTCCTTTCCGTTCTTGTGGACAACGAACCGGGCGTCCTGTCCCGGGTAGCCGGCCTGTTCAGCGGCCGCGGTTTCAACATAGAATCCCTGAACGTAGCCCCTACGAATGAACCGGGGGTTTCGCACATGACCGTCACGACCTCGGGCGACAGCCAGATCATTGAACAAATCATCAAGCAGTTGCGCAAGCTGGTGACCGTCATCAAGGTCGTAGATTTTCAGGAACTGGCTGCCGTCGAGCGCGAAATGATGCTCATCAAGGTGCAGGCCGACGATTCGCGCCGGGGGGAAGTGCTGCGCATCGCCGATATTTTCCGCTGCAAGGTGGTTGACGTCAGCTTGGTGGACCTGACCCTGGAGGCTACCGGAGATCACGAAAAAATCGGCGCCGTCATCAACCTGCTGAACCGCTTCGGCATCAAGGAGCTGGCCCGTACGGGCACCATGGCCATGAAACGCAGCATGCAGCGCGAGTGATCTCAGTTTTTCGCTCCTGCATATCCTTCCTCGAAGGAAAAACTTGCAAACCGTAAAGGAACGTATGATGAAAGTGTATTACGACAAGGACGGCGACCTCAAGACGTTGAAAGGCAAAACCATTGCCGTCATCGGATACGGAAGCCAGGGCCATGCCCATGCCTTGAGCCTGCGCGACTCCGGCCTGGAGGTCGTTGTCGGGCAACGCCCCGGAGGCCCCAATTACACGCTGGCCGAGGAACACGGCTTTGCCCCGATGTCCGCAGCGGAAGCCGCCGCGCAAGCCGATGTCATCATGATCCTGCTGCCGGACCAGCATCAGGCCGACGTCTACGCGCGCGACATCAGCCCGCATCTGACCAAAGGCAAGGCGCTGCTCTTCGCCCACGGCTTCAACATCCACTTCAACCAGATCCTGCCGCCCCCGGATGTGGACGTCATGCTCGTAGCCCCCAAGGGGCCGGGACACCTCGTGCGCCGAACCTTCACCGAAGGAGGCGGCGTACCCTGTCTGGTCGCCGTCCATCAGAATGCCACCGGCAAGGCCCTGCAAACGGCCCTGGCCTATGCCAAAGGCATCGGCGGCACCCGCTCCGGCGTCATAGAGAGCACGTTCCGGGACGAAACGGAAACCGACCTGTTCGGCGAACAGGCCGTGCTGTGCGGAGGTCTTTCGGCGCTGATCAAGGCCGGTTTCGAAACCCTGACGGAAGCCGGCTACCCCCCGGAAATGGCCTATTTCGAGTGCCTGCACGAGGTCAAGCTGATCGTGGACCTGATCTATGAAGGCGGGCTTGCGCGCATGCGCTATTCCATCAGCGATACGGCCGAATACGGCGATTACGTATCCGGGCCGCGCGTGATCAACGAGGACACCAAAAAAGAAATGAAAGCCATCCTGAAGGACATTCAGGAAGGAGTTTTCGCCAGGAACTTCATTCTGGAAAACAGGGCCGGCATGGCCTCGTTCAAGGCCATGCGCCGCCTGCAGGCGGAACATCCCATTGAGAAAGTCGGCGCTGAACTGCGGGCCATGATGCCCTGGCTCAAGAAACAATAGCGCGTTTCAAGGTTGGTTTTGCACACTTCCGGAAGCCGGTGATGCGGGTACGCCCGCACCCCCGGCTAACGCGCGAAGTAAAAATGGCTCATGTCGCCCTTGATGCTGACCTGATAGCATGATGCCCCCGCTCCGGCGTTGAGGGCGGCGTAAATGTCCTCGGCCCGCTCACGGCGGACGGCGTTGCACAGGTCGTGCAGGCCGCGCAGCAACGCAGCCCGCACGGCCGTTTCCGTAAACAGTTCCGTAAGCTCCGGACGATAAGCGAGGATCTCTTCCGCAGCCGCGCCGGCCGGATCGTCACCCACGGCTTCAAGTTGCGCATCTTCGTCCAGACGCAGGGTAAGCTTGGAAGACGGGTCGACGCCGCGTTCCTTCAGACCCGTGCAAAGCTCCCGCAAAAAATCGTCCTGCATGCGCACGATGCTCTCGGACAGCATGGCCGTGACGCGCGCGCCCGGTTCACTCCCGTTCTGGGGAGAGGAGATGTCGCAACGGTCCAGAATCGCCAGCGAATGTTTCAACCCGGCCAGAATAGTCTGCAGTTCCGCCTGTTGCTCTCCGAAAACCGAAGAATCCCAAGCTCCGTCAGCCGTCCCGGCCGCCGCACCGGGCGGCGTTTCGGGGGCCGGCGCATGCTGCGCCTGCGGGTATATCGTCGAAAGATTCACAAAAACTCCTTGCCTGCATTTTTTTCCCTATCCCCGTACACCCCCCCTCCTAGCAAAAACAGTGCCGCGGCCGTCGCTTTTTCTGGACTTTGTCTAAACTTTTTTTCGGCGGCATGGGCGGCCGGTCACGGCGGGCGCGAATTCCCGGCCGGGAGCCGGCATGTCTTTCCGAAAAAGCGGTCTTCGACTTTTTCAGCATCGTTCGGGAGTGCGGCAAGTTTTCCGCCCCCTTGCCTGCATCCTTGAATCATGCTAAGTAAGAAGCGTCTGTGCCTGTGACAGATGATTGATGAGCCGTTTACCGCCGCCCGGGCATGGGATAGCGGGGGCGTGCGCTTCCTGAAACAAGCAGGCGCGGCGGATCCGCGCACCGGCACAAACAGTCGACGACATCACTCGGAAATTTCAATGTTTTGCCCGGCCGGACTCGGCCGACAGTTCACAAGCAACGGAGCATTTACATGAACAAACAGATGAAAGCCCTTCTGCCGCTGATTGTTACCGCAATCGTCTTTTTCATACCGCCGCCCGAAGGCCTGAGCCTGAACGCCATGCGTTACCTGGGCATCTTCCTGGGCGTGGTTCTGGCCCTCATCCTTGAACCTCTGCCCGGAGCCGCCGTCGGCTTCATCGGCGTCACCGCCGCCGCCGGGCTTCAGTTGGTGCCCCAGGTCGGAGGCAAGGCGGCGACGCTGGGATCGTCCCTGCAATGGGCGCTTTCAGGGTTCACCGACGGCACGGTCTGGCTCATCTTCGTGGCCTACATGTTCGCCATGGGCTACGAAAAAACCGGCCTGGGCAAACGCATCGCCCTGCTGCTGATGAAACTGCTGGGCGGCAAAGCCCTGGGGCTCGGCTACGCCGCAGCCCTGGCCGATCTGGTCCTGGCGCCCTTCATCCCCTCGAATACGGCGCGCAGCGGCGGCACGATTTACCCGGTAGTGAAAAACATTCCGCCCATGTACAATTCGCTGCCCGATTCCCAGCCGCGCCTTATAGGCGGCTATCTCATGTGGACCTGTCTGGCGACCACGACGGTTACCAGTTCGCTGTTCTACACCGGTCTGGCCCCCAACCTGCTGGCCATGTCCCTGATAGGAAAAGCCGCGCCCGGCGTGGAAATAACCTGGATGGACTGGTTCCTGTCCATGCTGCCGGCCGGCGCTATACTCTTCATTATCACCCCCCTGCTGGCCTATATCGTGTACCCGCCCTCGCAGAAACTCTTTCCTGAAACGCCTGCCTGGGCCGCGGGCGAACTCTCCAAGCTGGGGGGACTGACCCGCAAGGAAATCACCATGGCCCTGCTGGCTCTGGTAGCCCTCTGCATGTGGATTTTCGGATCCAAGCTGATGAACGCCACCCTGGTGGCCATCGCCGTCCTCTGCCTCATGATCATGCTCAACGTGGTAAGCTGGGACGACGTCATCTCCAACAAGGGGGCCTGGAACACCCTGGCCTGGTTTGCCACTCTGGTGGCCATGGCCGGCGGCCTCGGACGGGTCGGCTTCCTCAAGTGGTTCGCCGACGTCAGCGCGGGCTACCTCGCCGGGCACAGCATGGCCTTCATCATCTTCGGCCTGCTGGTGGTGTTCTTCTTCTCGCACTATTTCTTCGCCAGCCTGACGGCGCACACGACCGCCATGCTGCCCATACTGCTGGCGACGGCCGTGGCCGTGCCGGGCATGGACATGCGTTTCCTCGGCATGCTGCTGGCCGGCAGCCTCGGCATCATGGGCATCATCACCCCCTACGGCACCGGCCCCAGCCCGATTTATTACAACTGCGGATACATTACCAGGAAGGATTTCTGGATTCTCGGAACCGTCTTCGGCTTGGTGTATTTCGCGATCTACGCCGCGGTGAGCATGTTCTACATGCCCACGGTGCTTTCCTGAACCCACGGCCTGCGGCGGGCATCTCCCTATTGTCCGCGGCAGGCCCCTTACCGAGCCGGGCAACAACCCGGTCAACGCCGCCTCCGCCGGCCGGAAACAGGGCACAGGAGGAGGCAGGGGAGAGATACAACCATGAGAACGGTATCCGCGAAAGACATTACGAACGC
Organism: Desulfovibrio sp.; assembly: GCA_031271265.1. Taxonomy (GTDB): domain Bacteria; phylum Desulfobacterota; class Desulfovibrionia; order Desulfovibrionales; family Desulfovibrionaceae; genus Frigididesulfovibrio. Next base: position 83,790 of record JAISWB010000028.1, read on the forward strand.
TGTACGCGATATGTGCATCCGCGCAAACCGCAACCAGCCGGATGACGTAAAACGGCGCATGGCGGACTGCGCCGCCGGCGAAGACTCGGCCACCGCCAAGGAAGTCTTCAAACAGCTTCTCGAAAATATCGACCTAGCCGCCGAAACCGGGCTGGCCCTGTGCCAGGACTGTGGTCTGGCGGTCTTTTTCGTTGAAGTCGGACAGGACGCGCGAGTGGAAGGTGACCTGAACGAAGCGATCAACGAAGGCGTCCGCCGAGGCTACCAGGAAGGATTTCTGCGCAAATCGGCGTGCGACCCCTTTACCCGCAAGAATACCGGGGACAATACCCCGGCCGTCGTCCACTACGACATCGTGCCCGGCGACAAGCTGCGCATCGGCTTCATGGCCAAGGGCGGCGGGGCGGAAAACATGAGCCGGGTAACCATGCTGGCCCCGGCCGAAGGATGGGAAGGCGTCAAGAAATTCGTACTGACCCGCGTTGCCGAGTCGCGCTCCAACCCCTGTCCCCCGATCATCATCGGCATAGGCATCGGCGGCACCTTCGAGCATTCGGCAAAACTTGCCAAAAAAGCCCTGCTGCGCAAACTGGACGATGTGCATCCCGACCCGGACCTTGCTGCCAAGGAAGCCGAACTGCTGGGACTCGTCAACGCTCTGGGCATCGGGCCCATGGGCCTGGGGGGCAAGACCACGGCCCTCGGACTCAAGATGCTCGTTTCACCCTGCCACATTGCGAGCCTCCCTCTGGCCGTCAATATTCAGTGCCATTCTTCGAGGCACGAGGAGGTCGAACTGTAATGGCTACCTACGAACTAACCGCGCCCCTTTCCGATACGGACGCGCGCAAACTGCGCTCCGGCGACATCGTGTATCTCAGCGGGACCATTTATACCGCCCGCGACGCTGCGCATAAAAAACTCAACGACATGCTGGACGCCGGCGACAAACTGCCCATAGACCTGCAGGGCGCCGTCATCTATTACGTCGGTCCCACCCCGCCCCCGCCCGGCTACGTCATCGGCTCGGCCGGTCCGACCACCAGCTACCGCATGGATTCCTTCGCTCCCCGCCTGCATTCGCTGGGCGCGAAAGGCAGCATAGGCAAGGGTATACGCAACGAGGCCGTTAAAAAATCCCTCAAGGACTACGGCGCCGTATACTTCGGCGCCACGGGCGGCGCGGGCGCCCTGCTGTCGGTGTGCATCAAGGAAGCCGAGGTCGTCGCCTTCTCCGAAATGGGCCCTGAGGCCCTGCGCAGATTGAAAGTGGAACGTCTGCCGCTGCTGGTGATCAACGACTCCGTCGGCGGCGAACTCTATGTGCAGCCGGACCTCAAGGCCGTAGGCCTGTGACCCGGCGCCGGCATCTTCCGGTAAACACGCGGCGCAGGCGCATTCCGCTCTTGGGACGTTTGCCCGCGTAACTACCTGTTACTGTTTCAGTGGAGGCATACAGTGCAAATCATCAATGTGGACATTGCCGTCATAGGCGCAGGCGGCGCGGGTATCCGTACGGCCGTTGAAGCCGCCGAAAACAACCCGAACATGACCGTCGCGCTCATCTCCAAAGTCTATCCCATGCGCAGCCATACCGTTGCCGCGGAAGGCGGAGCGGCTGCCGTGCTGCAGGATTCCGACTCCTTCGACCTGCATTTCAACGACACCGTTTCCGGCGGCGACTGGCTCTGTGAGCAGGATGTCGTGGAATACTTCGTGCAGAACTGTCCGCGCGAAATGACGCAGCTTGAACAATGGGGATGCCCGTGGAGCCGCAAGGAAGACGGCGGCATCAACGTGCGCCGCTTCGGCGGTATGAAAATCGCCCGTACCTGGTTCGCGGCGGACAAAAGCGGCTTTCACATGCTTCATTCCCTGTTCCAGACCTCGCTCAAGTACCAGAATATCAAGCGCTTCGACGAACACTTCGTTCTCGACCTGCTCACCGACGAAGGCCGCGTACACGGCTTAGTCGCCCTGAACATGATGGAAGGCGACCTCGTGCAGATCCGGGCCGGAGCCGTGGTGCTGGCCACCGGCGGCGCGGGCCGGGTCTACCGTTACAACACCAATGCCGGCATCGTCACCGGCGAAGGCATGGGCATCGCCTACCGCCACGGCGCGGCCCTGCGCGACATGGAATTCGTGCAGTACCACCCTACCGGGCTGCCCGGCTCGGGTATTCTGATCACCGAGGCCAGCCGCGGCGAAGGCGGCATAATGGTCAACAAGGACGGCTACCGCTACCTGCAGGATTACGGCCTCGGACCGGAAACGCCCCTGGGCAAGCCGGAAAACAAGTACATGGAACTCGGCCCCAGGGACAAGGTTTCCCAGGCCTTCTGGCACGAATGGCGCGCCGGGCGCACCATCCCCACCCCGCGCGGCGATATTGTAAATCTGGATATCCGCCACCTGGGCAGGGAAAAAATCCTTGAACGCCTCCCCTTCATCCGGGAACTGGCCATGGCCTATGTCGGCGTCGACCCCATCGACGAACCCATCCCCGTGCGTCCCACAGCCCATTACACCATGGGGGGCATAGAAACGGACATCAACTGCGAATCGGGCGTCCGCGGGCTGTTCGCCGTCGGCGAATGCTCCTCCGTCGGCCTGCACGGCGCGAACCGCCTGGGCTCGAATTCCCTGGCGGAACTCGTGGTCTTCGGCCGGGTAGCAGGCATACACGCCGCGGAACGCGCCCGGGAAACCGTTTCCGTCAACGCCGCAGCCGTCGACGCCCAAGCCGCGGACGCGGAAAAGAACTTCAGAGCCCTGTTCGACAGGCGCGGCAAGGAAAGCTGGGCCGTCGTACGCGACGAAATGGGCCTGTCCATGGAAGACGGCTGCGGCATCTACCGCACCGAAGAACTGATGCAGAAAACGGCGGACAAACTCGCCGAGCTCAAAGAACGCTTCAAGAACATCAATATCTCGGACCGGGGCGCCGTGTACAATACCGATGTGCTCAGCCTCATCGAACTGGGCCACGGCCTGGAAGTCGCCGAAACCATGGCCTGGTCGGCGCTCAAACGCCGGGAGTCGCGCGGAGCGCATCAGCGTCTCGATAAAGGCTGCACGGAACGCGACGATGTGAACTTCCTGAAACATTCGTTGGCATATTACCAACCCGGTCAGGCGCCGCGCATCGACTACGGCCCGGTGAAAATCACCAAGCTGCCCCCGGCCAAACGCGTTTACGGGGCTGAAGGCGCTTCTCAGGACAAAAAAAACAAGGAGCAGGGCAATGGCTGAAATGCAACGTATGACCCTGCGGGTGTCGCGCTACAACCCGGAGAGGGATGCGGCCCCGCACCTGGAACTCTTTGAAGTGCTCTGGGACGACCAGAGTTCCTTTCTGGACGCCTTGGCCTACATCAAGGACAATCTCGCGCCGGACCTCTCCTACCGCAGTTCCTGCCGCATGGCCATCTGCGGCTCCTGCGGCGTCATGGTGAACGGGGAACCCAAACTGGCCTGCAAAACCTTTTTGCGTAATTATCCCGAGGGCGCGCTCATTGAACCCATGGCCAATTTCCCGGTTGAGCGGGACCTGGTTGTGGACCTCAGCTCTTTTCTGGAATTCATTCAGGCGCTCAAGCCGTACATCATCGGCAACCTGCGCAAGCCGGAAGACGGCCCGAACAGTCAGACCCCGGCGCAGATGGCCAAGTATCACAAGTTCGCCATGTGCATAAACTGTGGTCTGTGCTGTGCCGCCTGTCCGCAATTCGGACTGAACGCCGGCTTTGTCGGCCCCGCGGCCCTGACGCTTGGACACCGCTACAATCTCGACAACCGCGACTTCGGCCGCAAGGAACGCATGCCGGTGATCAACAGTGAAAAGGGTGTCTGGAACTGCACCTTTGTCGGCTATTGTTCCGAGGTCTGTCCCAAACACGCCGATCCGGCGGCCGCCCTGCAGCAGTGCAAGGCGGAAAGCGCGGCCGACTTCGTCGCTTCGGTGCTGGAGTGCATAAAGAAAAAGGAGGCGCGCCATGCCGGGTAAACGCAAACCCTATATCAGGGAAATAAAAGCCTGCTGGTGGACGAAGCTGCCCTTTTACCGCTTCTACATGTTGCGCGAAGGCACGGCCGTCCCGGCCGTCTGGTTCAGCGTACTGCTCATGTACGGCCTTGCGGCCCTGAGTTCCGGCCCGGAAGCCTGGGCCTGTTATGTGAGTTTTCTTGCCCACCCTTTGACGGCGCTGCTCAACCTTCTAGCCTTTTTGGCCGCGTTGCTGCACACAAAAACCTGGTTTGAACTCACCCCCTCGGCCCTGCCCCTGCCCGAAGAAAAAAAGGGCAAACTGGTCAAGGGTCTCTGGGCGGCAACCGCGGCGGCTTCGCTGCTCGTGTTGCTCATCATCCTGTGCGCATGAACGGAATCCGGGAGTTATAGAGTATGAATACCGAACCGAAACGATCCAATGAACCGATATTCTGGGCGCTGTTCGGCGCTGGCGGCATGTGGAGCGCCGTCTTTGCCCCGGTCGCCGTGCTGGTCTTCGGCCTGCTGTTGCCCTTCAATGCCGGCCCCGGCGAGGCATTTTCCTATGAACGCCTTCTGGACCTCGCCCGGAGCTTCCTCGGCAGACTGTTCATCTTCCTGATGATCGTCCTGCCGCTGTGGTGCGGCTTGCACCGCATACACCATTGTCTGCACGACCTGAAGCTCCATTCGCCCGTCGTGCGGTGGCTCTGTCTGGGATTTGCCTATACCCTGAGCCTGGTCGCCCTGTTTCAGGTGATCTTCATCTGAAATTCCTTTACGGCAACCCCTTCCCGGCGGGCAAGCCCGCCGGGAAGGGGTTGCACAATATTTTCAATCCCCATCCGCAAACGATGTCGAAAATTTCCTTGTATATGACAAGACTTTTATATCTGCTGCATGGTTGTTACATGAAACATACGCTTTTGTGTTCCGCGTAACCGCCGGACGATAGTCCGGCGCGCCGCTGCGCCGTACCGCAAGGAGAACGATGATGTCCATCCCCATTCTCAGTAAGGAACCTCTCATACCCGGACGCACCAGCAGGCTGGTGCTGCATGCGCCGCAGATCGCGGCCCGCGCGTTGCCCGGCAACTTCGTCATCCTGCGCCTGGACGAGCGCGGCGAACGCATCCCCCTGACCATTGCCGACACGGACCCCGAAGCCGGAACCGTCACCATCGTCTACCTGGTCATGGGCAAGACCACGGCGGCTCTCGAACATCTTTCGGCCGGAGAGAGCCTCCTCGACCTGTGCGGTCCACTGGGCAGGCCGACGCACATCGTCAAAACCGGCACGGTCGTATGCCTGGGCGGAGGCACGGGCATAGCCGCCATGCACCACATCGCCAAGGGACACCACAAGGCCGGCAACTATGTAATCAGCGTCATCGGTGCCCGCAGCAAGGACCTGCTCCTGTATCACAGCGAGCTTTCCGCATTCTGCCCGGAAGTCGCCGTGAGTACCGACGACGGCAGCTTCGGCCGCAAGGGCATCGTCACCGATCTTCTGCGGGAACTCCTGCAGCAGCGTGAAGACGTGCGCGAAGTCATCGCCGTAGGTCCCGTGCCCATGATGGAAGCCGTGGTCGATACCGTCAGACCTTTCGGCGTGCCGACCACCGTCAGCCTGAACTCCATCATGGTGGACGGCATCGGCATGTGCGGCGCTTGCCGGGTAAGCGTCGGCGGAACAACGAAATTCACCTGCGTGGACGGCCCGGAATTCGACGGATTCCTGGTGGATTTCGCCGAACTGCGCCGTCGTCTGGCCGCCTTCAAGGATCAGGAAAAACTTTCCTACGACAAGTACTGTACCTGTCTCGGCGATACGCCTCCGAAAAAAGAGAAACGGCAGAGCATACGCGTTGCCATGCCCTGCCGGCCGGCCGCCGAACGCGTCAAAGATTTCGGTGAAGTGGCCCAGGGCTATTCCCCCGGTCTGGCCGCGCAGGAAGCCGGGCGTTGCCTGCAATGCAAAAAACCCGCCTGCGTTGCCGGCTGTCCCGTGGAAGTCCCTATACCGCAGTTCATCAAGGCCGTTGCCGACGGCAGACCCTCCGAAGCCTACGACCTGATCAAGCGCGCCAACAGCCTGCCGGCCGTCTGCGGCCGCGTGTGTCCGCAGGAAAGCCAGTGTGAGGGCCGCTGTATCCTGAACGCCAAGGGCAACCCCATCGCCGTGGGACGCCTGGAACGCTATGTGGCCGACGCCTGGCTCGCCTCCTCGACCTGCCGCGACCTGCTGCGCGGCGAACAGCGCGCTTTTGCCGCGGACGCGCCCAAGGTCGCCTGCATCGGCTCCGGCCCGGCTTCGCTCACGGCGGCGGGGTACCTGGCGGGCAGGGGGGTTGACGTGACCGTCTTTGAAGCCCTGCATGAACCGGGCGGCGTCCTTGTCTACGGTATTCCCGAATTCCGTCTGCCGAAAAAAGACGTCGTTGCCGTGGAACTGGATGTTCTCAAACGCGCGGGGGTGCGTTTCCTCACCAACCAGGTCGGCGGCAAAAGTTTTACGGTCACCGAGCTTTTGGAGCAGGGGTTCCGGGCCGTTTTCATCGGCGTAGGCGCGGGACTGCCGTCTTTCCTGAACGTGCCGGGGGAAAACCTCATCGGCGTTTTTTCGGCCAATGAGTATCTGACACGCGCCAACCTCGGCCGGGCCTACGATTTTCCGAACTACGACACCCCTCCCTTCAACGGCAGGCTGGTAACCGTGTTCGGCGGCGGCAACGTGGCCATGGACGCGGCGCGCACGGCTTTGCGCATGGGCGCGGACAAGGTGAATATCGTCTACCGGCGGACCATGGCGGAACTGCCCGCCCGTCACGAGGAAGTCGAGCACGCCGTTGAAGAAGGCGTCGCCTTTACCATGCTCAGCGGCCCCCTGCGCTTTATCGGCGATGCCGACGGCAGGCTGGAAGCCGTCGAACTGCAACGCATGCAGCTCGGCGACCCGGACGCCTCCGGCCGGCGCAGTCCCGTGCCCATCCCCGGAGACGTCTGCACCCTGCGCACCGATCTGGCGATTATCGCCGTCGGCACCGGCGCCAACCCCGTACTTACGGAATCCGTGCCGGGCTTGAAGCTCAACAAGCGCGGGTACATCGAAACCGATGCGAACGGCGAAACGTCCATTCCCGATGTCTTCGCCGGCGGCGACATCGTGTCCGGAGCGGCTACGGTCATTCTGGCCATGGGGGCCGGTCTCGCGGCGGCCAAAGTCATCGCCGGCCGCCTCGGCGTGTGAGATTCGGAGGATTGTCGTGGAACTACGAGGAACAACCGTACTGGCGTTGCGGCACAACGGGGAAGTCGCCGTGGCCGGTGACGGGCAGGTGACCATGGGACAGGCGGTGATCATGAAACACCGCGCCAAAAAAGTGCGCCGCCTCTACAAGGGCAGCGTGCTGGCCGGGTTCGCCGGTTCCACGGCCGATGCCTTTACCCTCTTTGAACGCTTTGAAGTCAAACTCGAAGAATACAACGGCAGCCTGCTGCGCGCGGCCGTCGAACTGGCCAAGGACTGGCGCAAGGACAAATACCTGCGCCGCCTTGAAGCCATGCTGCTCACGGCCGATGTCGACAATATCCTGGTACTCTCCGGCACAGGCGACGTCATTGAACCCGACCACGGCGTTGCCGCCATAGGCAGCGGGGGCCCCTACGCTCTGGCGGCCGCCCGTGCCCTGGCGTGCAGGGCGGAAACCCTGAGCGCGCGGGAAATCGCCGAAACGGCCATGAAAATTGCCGCCGAAATCTGCGTGTACACCAACGAGGCGTTGACCGTGGAACTTCTGCCCGACAGGACGGAAGCCAAGGACGGCGGCGCGTAACCATGCCTCCGGCTGTCTGCCTCCTGCGCAGCGGCTGCAAGGTCAACCTTCGGCTTCGGATAGGCGGCTTGCAGGCTTGCGGCCTGCACGAACTCAGCAGTTTTATGCTCCCTGTCGCCGAACCTCATGACGAAATTTCGGTACATACGGCGCGCGGGCGACCCGCAGGCTCCGTCACGACACGTTTTCTTTCGGCCTATGGGCAGCCGCTTCCGGACATAGACACCGAAAACAATACCCTGACCCGCGCCTGCGCCTGCTTTGCCGAACGCACGGGCTTCGCTCCCGCCTTGGACATCACGGTGCGCAAGGGGGTACCGCACGGTGCCGGTCTCGGCGGAGGCAGCGCCGATGCCGCCGCCCTGCTCCTCTTTCTTCGCCGGGAAGCCGGGTGCGCCGGATGCGCCGATGCGCTCCGCGAGGAAGAAGCCCTTGTCCGCGTTGCCGCGCAAACAGGCTCGGACGTCCCCTTCTTTCTGCGCAACGTTCCTGCGCGCGTTTCCGGGGTCGGGGATATCGTCGAAGCCGCCCCCAACCCCTTTCCTTCCTTTGTCCTGCTTTTGCTCTGCTCCGACCTGCGCATCTCCACCGCCTGGGCCTTCAGTGAACTCGACCGACTGAGAGGCATCCGGACTGTGCCGGAAGCCGACCATGAACGACTGCCGAGGGAAACGCCTTCGGGTTGTGCGCGCGGCAACGCCGCTCCGCAACACAGCGCCGACCTGCGAAACAGCGCCTCCGCCTCCGGTCCGTCCGCGCACCGCGTTCACCCCGAATCCGCGGACGGCAAGGCTTTTGCGGCTTGCGACGACCCGGACTCTCTGTACATCAACGATTTTGAGGACATCGTCTTCGCACGTTACCCGAAACTAGGCGAGTACCGGGCCGCCCTGGACTCCTTCGGCGCGGTTCAGGCGCGCCTGAGCGGCACGGGAGCAACAATCTTCGGTCTTTTCCGCACAAAAAAAAGCGCGGCAACGGCTGCGCGGGCACTTGCCGGCAGCGGTTGCAGCGTGTATATGCAGCAACTGCCCGGCTCGGGACAGGCTCCCCAGCGGGGCCAGACAAGCCGCAGGGGTGTAGCCAAGCGGTAAGGCAACGGGTTTTGGTCCCGTCATTCGAGGGTTCGAATCCTTCCACCCCTGCCAGGGCCTCCCCAGCCCGATGTACGTTTCCGGGCAGAACGGGACGGCTTCACCACCGTGACGCCGGGCAGCCGGCGAATCGGCCGTATACCGATTTTGACGAACCCGCCGGTATACCGCCCAAGCGCAGAACCGACCCATATACCGTTGAAGCATCGAACCGATCTGTATACCGTCAACCGCCGAGCCTACCCGCATAACGAAACCGCCATGACGCTCTCCCACAATCACGCCGACGCTGCAGACGATTTTTTCGGCCGGAGTACGCCGGAAGAACTGATCGAAAATTTCGGCAGCCCTCTTTACGTCTACAATGAAAACATACTCCGGGCGCGATGCCGGGCGCTGAAAGCACTGTCCGCCGACCCCGGCTTCAAGGTCTGTTATTCCACCAAGGCCAACGGCAACCCGCACCTCTTGCGCATCATCCGCGAAGAAGGGTCGGCCGCCGACGCCATGAGTCCGGGCGAGCTTGCCGTCCTGCGCCGCGCAGGCTTTCCGCGCAAGGACACCTGCTACGTCTGCAACAACGTCTCCCGCGAGGAACTGGCTCTGGCCTGCCGGGAAGCCGATCACGTCAGCGTGGACTCCGTCTCGCAGATGGAGAGTTTCGGACAGGTGAACCCCGACGGAGAAATCATGATCCGGGTCAACCCAGGCATCGGCGCAGGGCACCACGACAAGGTGGTTACGGCAGGGAAAAACACAAAATTCGGCATTGTTCCCGACGACTTCGACGCTGTGCGCGACATTCTGCGCAAATACCGGCTCACGCTGATCGGGCTCAACCAGCATGTCGGCTCTTTGTTCATGGATCCCAAGCCCTACCTTGACGCGGCCGCGTGGCTTCTGAGGACTGCGGAACGCTTTCCGGACATCAGGCTGATAGACTTCGGGGGGGGCTTCGGCATCCCCTATCGCAGGCGCGAAGGGGAAAAAGCTCTGGATATGCGCGCGTTCGGTGAGAAGTTCGATGCGTTGCTCGGCGCGTTTCGCGCCCGCACGGGGTATGCGGGCGAGTTCCTGATTGAGCCGGGGCGTTACGTGACGGCGGAGTGTTCCGTGCTCCTCGGGCGCGTGCATGCGGTCAAGAACAACGGCCCCGTGCGCTATGTCGGCACGGACATCGGCTTCAACGTGCTTGCCCGCCCTGTGATGTACGACGCTTTCCATGACGTTGTCGTGTACGGCAGGCAGAGCGGCAACGCGGCCGCACCCGGCGCGGAGCGGCCCGGAGGGGAATTCGGCACCCCGGCGGCATACGCGCGGGAGCGCCCGCTCATGACGCAGACCATAGTCGGCAACATCTGCGAAACCGGGGACGTTCTGGCCGGAGAGCGCGAATTGCCCGAGGCCGTCGTCGGCGACATTATCGGCGTCCTTGATGCCGGCGCTTACGGGCACGCCATGAGTTCCAACTACAACCAACGCCTGCGCCCGGCCGAAGTGCTCATTACCGCCGACGGGCGCAACAGGCTTATCCGCCGCCGCGACACCGTGGAAGACCTGCTTACGGTCTACCCGGAGTAAACTGTGCTTTTCACATGGGAACAGACGATCCCGAACCCGTGGCTTGCCCAAAATATCCTTGCTTGGAAAATACCCTTTGTCGATACAGGCTCCGCACCCGGCTTTTCTGCTGTGCAACTACAGCGGTGCGTTTGACGTAAGTCGCACGCTTCGACTTTCCACCTGACGGTGATGCGCCCGAATGGAAGTTCCACACCCCGATTTTCTGCTGTGCAACTATCGTTTTGATCTCCCTGCGGAGCGTATAGCGCAGGCACCGGCGGCCCGGCGTTCCGATGCGCGTCTCATGGTGCTGGATCGCCGGCGCGGCGCGCTCCTCGAAGGCCGTTTTTCCGATCTTGCAGAGCATCTGCCGGAAAACTGCCTGCTGGTCGCCAATAATTCCAGGGTTGTTCCTGCGCGTCTTTTCGGGCGCAGACCCGGAGGCGGCGCTTTGGAAATGCTGTTGCTCACGCCGCCGCCGCTGCTTGTCGCCTGCGCAGCCGCGTCTCTCTCCGGCGTATATTCGGCAGAGGCTGAAGCCCTCATGCGCCCCGCCGCGAAACTGCGTCCCGGCGATGTCTGCGCCTTTGCCGCGGAACTGGAAGCCGAGTTGCTGGAACGCGGACCGGCGGGCCGTTGCCGGGTCAGGCTGCGCTGGCGCGGCGTCTTGTCGGAACTTTTGGAGCGCCTGGGCTGCCTGCCGCTGCCTCCGTATATCCGCCGCCCCCGTTCCGACGCTGCGCTGCGGCGTATGGACGAGGAACGCTACCAGACTGTTTACGCAAGACGGGACAAGGCCGGGTCCGTTGCCGCCCCCACGGCGGGGCTGCATTTTACGGTCGAAATGCGCGAGAAGTTGCGGGCTTCGGGCCGGGAATGGGCGGAACTTACCCTGTATGTCGGTTACGGCACCTTCAGTCCCGTCCGCTGCCGAGATATACGGGAGCATGTGATGCACCCGGAGCATGCGGAAGTGTCCGCCGGGACGGCGACCGCCCTGCAGACGGCCGTAGCGGCCGGCAGACCTATCATAGCCGTCGGCACGACTTCGGCCCGCGTGCTGGAAGCTGTATTCGCGGCGCAAAATCCCGCGACAGCCGGGCTTACGGCCGACAACGCGCCCGTTCGCCGGAATCAGGCCGCATACCGCGGGGAACGTGACGATCGGCTGCGCGCGAAACGGCAGGCAGTCTTCAGGCCCTTTGCCGGGGACGTGAATATTTTTCTCCATCCAGGCAAACATCTTCATGTCGTGGACGGACTGATCACCAATTTTCACTTGCCCGAATCGACGCTTCTGCTCCTGGTGTCGGCCCTGGCCGGGCGCGAGCGCATCCTTGCGGCATACCGGGAGGCCCTGGCCCGCGGCTTCAGCTTTTTTTCCTACGGCGATGCCATGCTGATTCTTTGACATACTCCCGCGACTCCATTCGCTGGAATATGTCAATCAGTATTGCACCTGACCGGGGTAGATTGCGGGCAGGGGGCGAGGTTGACCGGCGGATAAAGCGGGAGTAACAGGGCGGCATGACGGCTTTTCCCTGCCTTCCTTTTTTTTCCCGGATTCTTGCCTCGGCCTGTCTGCTTCTCCCGTTCACCGCACTTCCGCCTGGAAGTGCGGAGGCTGCGGACTGCGGGACGTCACTGTCCGGCATGGTCGGGGAAATGATCATGGTGGGCTTCCGCGGCACCGAACTGAGCGATGATGCTGCGGTGTTGCGCGCCCTGGCTTCAGGCCGGGCGGGCGGCGTTGTTCTTTTCAGCCGCGATGTCCTGCTTGGCGGGGACCGCAACATCAAGTCGCCTTCCCAGGTGCGGAGCCTTGTCGAACGTCTGAAAAGCGCTGCTCCCGGCCCCATTTTCGTCGCCGTGGACCAGGAAGGAGGAAAAATCCGGCGACTTGCCCCGTGCAACGGCTTTCCGGCCCGGCCTTCCGCGCTGGAACTGGGGCGCGGCCCGGTGCAGGATACCCGCCGGAGCGCTCTGGACATGGGGCGTGATCTGTCCTCCGCGGGCTTTAACCTCAATTTCGCACCCGTGGTCGATTTGCACCGGCAGAACAGCCCTGTCATCGGCGACCTGGAACGCGCCTTCCACGCCGATGCCGCCGTGGTCACAGAACACGCGCGGGCTTTTGTGGACGGCATGAGCCTGGCCGGCGTGCTGTGCGTGCTCAAGCATTTTCCCGGACACGGCAGTGCGAGTGACGACACTCATACCGGTCCGGCGGACGTCACAGACCGCTGGGATGAAGAAGAACTGCGCCCCTACCGGGCGCTGCAGGCGCAGGGCTTCAACGGCATGATCATGGCCGGGCACGTCATCCTGCGCCGGTTCGACGAGCTTCCGGCCTCGCTGTCTCCGGCGATTCTCACCGGACTGTTGCGCCGGGATCTGGGCTGGGACGGCGTGATCATCACCGACGACCTGCAGATGGGCGCTCTTGCCGACCGTTACAGCCTCAAAGAAATCATGGCCTCGGCAGTGGCTGCCGGAGCGGACATTCTGCTTTTCGGCAACAACATGCTTCACGATGAACACATGGCTCTCAACGCCCACGCTTCTCTCATGGAACTGGTGGCGGAAGGTCGGGTAACGCCCGCCCGCATCCGCGAATCATGGCTGCGCATCCGACGCCTGAAGCAATCCCTGCCGTGATCGCGTGGTGCTTGCAGCTTGACGCGCGCGGCTTTTCAACTCCATCCAACGGCCTTTCATAGGATTGGGGAGAGTGTTTACTCAAATATATAAAGCAGGGCACAAAGCGCCTTTTGGGCTGCACCTTTTTCGCTTGTGCCGGATCAATTTTCGATGCCGATTGACCTGTGTGGGCACTCCTGTCACCGGGAAAAAAGATTTTGTCACCAAAAATGTCGCCAATTCCGTCACTGGACATCCCCCTCCGCCATAATAGACCTGATCCGGCTGGATAGCGCGGTACCAACCGATTTTATTGCAACATCGCTGAATATTTCAAAGCGGACAGTGCTGCGCCGCCTGGAAGAGCTTAAAGAACGAGGACGCATCAACCGCATGGGACCGAGCAAGAGCGGATGTTGGGAAGTTGTGGAATAACGAGCCGCCCGGCAAAAAAAAACGGCTCTTCGACGTTTGGTAAGGAGCTGCAGGGAGGTTTTTTCATGTGCCGGGCCGTATGCCGATTTGTGTGCCGAACTGCCGTGAAAAGCATGCGTTTTTGTAGAGAGGTGAGAACCTGAAAGCCTTGCGAATCAACAATAACGCGCCGGCGGTTGTACCCGGTTGCGCCGGCGGCATAAACGCGATACATATTCGGTAACTGCATCGCGCAGAAAAACACTGTTTCGGAACTTTTTTTACAGGAGGCCGGTCATGCGTAAAGGATTTCTTCTCGGCTCGGTTCTGCTCTGCCTGTGTATGTTTCTCGTAACGACGGCTGCTTCGGCAGGGGGGCAGCAAGTGTACGGCAAAAACGAACTCAAAACCTGGGACCGCGAAAAAGTCGCCGGCGGCGCGGGTGTGCTGTCCGGCAAATTCTCCTTTACCCGCAACGATGCCGAAGAAGGGTACGTCATCAAGGAAATCGGCTGGATGACGCTGTTGCCGGGAGCTTCCATAGGTATGCACAAGCACGCCGACAATGAAGACGCCTACATAATCATCTTCGGCGAAGGCACATTTACCGACAGCAACGGTAAAAAAACCGTGGTGACCGGCGGGGACATCACCATCGCCAGGCCCGGAGACTCCCACGCCCTTGAAAATACCGGGCAAGTGCCGCTGTTCTTCCTCGACATCGTGGCAAAACGCTGAACGTTTCCCGAGAATGCCGCCCCCTGTCTTTGAACACGGGGGCGCGGCCTCAACTTCAGAAGTATATAACCGTACAGCCGTGTTGCAAACGCGGGCGTTGATCAATGCACGGAACGTCCAAGAGCCGATTCGCGGAAATACACATGATGCCGTATACCGATCACTTGGGAAAGGCGCGGTGTTACTCATCGATGTAACGGCCTTTGCATCGGGCTGTCTGAATGTCACCGCTTTCGTCCATTGCAGTATACAAATCGGTGCCGATCGGCGATGCGGCGGCTCCAGAACCCTGACAGGTTGCCTTTCAGCGGTTCCGGCTTTCCGACGCCTTCAGTGCCGTTACGCTCAATGTCCTTGATGAGCATGTTGATGCGCTTCAAGGTCTTTTTATCCCGCGTCTGCCGATAGAGATAGTCGGCCGCGGGCATATCCGGGCCGATATCGGAAAACAGTTGCTCTGCCTCGGCTTTGAGGTCCGAATCAACCCGAACTTGAATATTTGTCGTTGCCGTAGCTGTTCTTCAAACTTGCATGATGTACGCAATGATTTTGCTGTGAACGGCAAGACAGTTCTGTTATTCCGAAAAACTGCACGGACGCGGTTTTGATGTGAAAAATGAGTTATTCGAAAGGCAGGACGATTTTGTCCATGCGGTCTTTCAGGCCTTTTCCTGCGCAAAGGTCCGGGCGTTCCCTGCCCGGATCCGTTGTTGTGACGACGGCCTTGCCGATAACGGCCCGGTTGTCGCAGCCTCCGGAGGCATCGCGGGTGCGCAGTCCCCAAATATTGTGAAAAATAAGATTTTTCCCTTCATGGACGCCGAGGTAAAGCGCAATATGCCCCGGCAGATGGATAAGGGACCGGAACGGTTGCGCCTCGCGTGCAATCAAAGTATCCTTTTCGCCCGCCCCGGCCTGCGGGATCACCCGGCCCGTCTTGGCCTGGGACGCCGAATTGCGGGGCAGGTACAACCCGAAGGGCACGAAAACGTCCCGCGTCAGGGCCGAGCAGTCCCGGCCTTCATCCAGGCCTCCCCAGGTATAGCGCTGCCCCATCATCGCGTTGCCCACCGCGGCCACGTTGTCGGCGGTCAACGGCAGGGGCACGGTCACGGCGCTTCCGGAGGGCAGAACGGCAGTCGCCGCTTCGGCATTGCCGGAAATCCCGCGCCGGGGAAGATAAACCGTCGGACCGTCCCCGCTCCGGCCGGCAAGGGGCAGCAAGGTGCCGATATGGGCGCGCGTTCCGCCCAAATCCACCCCGTCGCGCACAAGGGCAACCAGGGGACGCGAACGCCACAGCCGCATGAACGCCTCGTCCGTGCGCGCCAGATCGCGTGCGGGCAGCCAGCCCGCCGCAAGGTGACTTTGCACGAGCATCCAGGCTCCGTCCGCCGAAATGTTGCAAATGTACAGCGGCACGCCCGGCGGTAACGATGTTTCCTGAAAATAATCAAAAGGATACCCCTCGCCGGGAAGGTCCGGACGCAGATAGAAACGCAGGGAACTCGGCGCGGCGCGCAGGTCGCAGTGCCGCAGGGTGACGGCCGGGCCGGCGCCGCGTCCGAAGGCCTGTTTGTTCGCATCGGCTTCAATCGCCGTCCAGGTTTCGGGCGGGAAAGGCCGGGTTTCGTCTATGTAGCCCCGGTCCGGCTTCAGGCCGAAGTTCGTCTGAAGCAATTTTTTGATGTACGCCGGGGGCTTGTCGTTCCGCCAGGGTTTAAAGAAGCGTTCGGCGCCGAGCGCGGCAACGCGGGCCTGCGCCTCCGGCGGCAGCAGCCGCCTGCTTCCGCCTGCCGCTTCCGCGTAGACCCGCAAATCCTGCGGCAGATTCAGGACGTCGGCGCAGGGCGGACCGTCGTAAGCGCCTTTGCCCGCGCCGGCGCAAGCTGACAGGAAAAGGCAGATAAGCAGGAGCGCTCCGGCAGGCAGGCGCAACAGCCCGGACCTGCTCCGACACTGTACTGAGGCGTGAAACATCGGCGTGCCCTTATGTATTCTTCACCATCGTTTTAACAGCCTCAACCGGTATGCGGCGGCGTGAAACATTCGATGCGCCCTTATGTCCTGCCGTGCAGTATCTCGTCAAGGTGCGGCGCGATACCGTCGCCCCCGCGGGGGGCGCTCAGGTATTGCCAGGCAAGGCGCAGTTGGTCTTCCCGGCTTGAGGCACAGCCGTTCAGTTTGGCGGCCAGCACGCGACGCAGGGTTTCCCCGATGAACGGCCCCGGTTTTTCGCCCATGGCCAGAAGGTCCCTTCCGTCGATATCCGCCCGCGCGCCGGACAGCGCGTTGAGATAAAAGGAAATATCACGCCCGATACTGTTGTGTTGCCCGTACTTGGCCGTCAGGTAGAGCAGTCCTTCCGCGGGCGCGGGACTGAGCAGTTCGTAAAGCGCGCCCGGCTCAGGTTCTCCGATCCGGCGCAAGGCAGCAAGTTCGGCGGACAGCTTGCGGAGTTGCTCGCGCATGTGGAGGAACTCGCCCGCCTGCTTCCCGGAAAAGGCCAGGCGATCCAGAAGTTCGGCCGTTTCCGTCTGCCCTGCCCCGCTGCAGAAAGCCGGCAGGTACACTTTCCAGATAACAGGGACGTAGTCTTTGTACAGCCGGCGATACCAACGCAGCACCTCGTCGACGGCGGCCAGGAGCCGGTCTTTTTGCGGAGTGAGCCGGAGAAGGGGATGAATCGAGGCCGTAAGCCCCCAGTTGTCCAGACGGCGGATGCAGGCCGGGGCGTCCTTTTCCTCAAAGACGTTGCGCAATTCGTGAAAAAGCCGGGCGCCGGACAGCTTGGCGGGCATGCCCAGAGACAGCGCGTTTTTGATAAGGCGTTCGGTCTGGGCGCCGATGCGGAAATTGAAACGCCGCTCAAAACGCACAGCCCGCAGGATGCGCGTGGGATCTTCGATAAAACTGAGGGAATGCAGCACGGCAAGGGTGCGCTCCTTCATATCCCGCCGCGCGCCGAAAGGGTCGATCAGCGTGCCGAAGCGCGTTGCGTTGAGTTGCACGGCCAGGGCGTTGATGGTGAAATCCCGCCGATAGAGATCCATTTTTATGGAAGACAGTTCGACGGTCGGCAGGGCGCCGGGATACTCGTAGTATTCCAGACGGGCCGTAGCCACATCCAGGCGCCGGTCCGCGCCGTGCGCGTCCTTGCAGGACACCAGGGCGGTTTTGAATTTGCGGTGCGGCCGCGCTTTCCCGCCCAGTTCTGCGGCCAGCAGTTCCGCGAAGCGTATACCGTCGCCTTCCACGCTCAAATCTATGTCCAGGTTGGGGTTCCCCATCAGCAGGTCGCGCACGAAACCGCCGACGGCGAACACGGACATGCCCAGTTTGTCCCCCAGGCTGCCGGCTTTGCGCAGCAGGGCCGGTATTTCTCCGGGCAGACGTTCTTCGAGCATCTGCGCGATTGAGCTTTCGCGGTGTTCGCGGGCCAGAGGAGCGCCTTCGGGAATGCGCAGGCTGTCGTCCACGAGCAGGCGGATGACGTCCGTGCGCGTCAGCACGCCGACCACGGCGTCGTCCCGCAGCACGGGCACCAGCCGCTGGCGCTGCGTCAGGATGATGTCCACCGCTTCGTACAGGCCGGAATCGGGAGTCAGGGCGGCGATGTTGCGCTGCATGTACTCCGTGACGGGTTGATCGCCGAGCTTGTGCGCGCAGGCCCGGGAAGCCGTCTGTTGCTCAATCATGCCTATGCCGCCGCTCACGTCCGCGGACAGCACGGGCACGGCTTTGAGCCCGTAGCGGTTCATGAGGTCTTCAGCCTGGCCGATGCTCATGCTGTCGCTGATGGTGACGGCAGGGGAAGTCATGTGCCGGCCGACGGTCATCTGCGGGGTGATGATGGACGTCAGCAGAGCAAGGAGCGCGGCGCGCAGTTCGGCCGGGGTACGGTCTTTCACAACGGCCGAGGCCGCCGAAGCGTGCCCGCCCCCGCCGAAGGACGCGCAGATCCGGCCGACGTTGACTTCCGGCAGCTTGCTGCGCGCTATCAGGTAGACCCTGCCCTCCATGGAGGCCAGGGTAAAGACGATTTTGAGTCTTTCAATTTCCACGAACTTGTTGACCAGCGTGGCCAGATCCTCCAGAAAACCGTCCAGGGCTATTTCGGCGACAGTCACCGGAATGCCGTGTATGGTGTGTATTTCCGCACCGGCGATCATGGTGCCCAGAGCCTGAATCTGCCTGCGGGTCATGTCCGCGCCGGTCAGTTCGGCGATGGTCCGCAGGTTCATGCCCCGGCCGCGCAGAAAGGCGGCGGCCGTGAAGTCGTGTTCGGTGGTCGAGTCGAAGCTGAAAGAGCCCGTGTCCTCGAAAATGCCCAGACCGAGCAGGGTGGCTTCATCGGGCGTGAGCGGCGTGCCGCGTTCCATGACAATATGGGTGACGATGGAAGTGGCCGCGCCCCAGTCCTTGATAACGGCGTAGTCGGCTTGGATGTCGTGGTCCGAGGCCGGGTGGTGATCATAGACGTGGGTTTCGGGCTCGGCGCCCTCAAAAAGCGGCGCTATGTGTTCAAGGCGCCGGCGCTGCCGGGTATCCGTCAACACCAGCAGCCGGAC
The DNA here is from genome assembly GCA_031271265.1 of Desulfovibrio sp. Classification (GTDB taxonomy): domain Bacteria; phylum Desulfobacterota; class Desulfovibrionia; order Desulfovibrionales; family Desulfovibrionaceae; genus Frigididesulfovibrio. The sequence continues at coordinate 102,637 of JAISWB010000028.1, forward strand.
GGCGGAGAGGTCGCATTCGCCCGGCCTGCGCATGCCGAACGTCGCCGCTAAATTGTCTACAAAGGGATGGGGGCGGCGTTCCATCATCGGCGGGGCCAGCAGCACGGCGTCGGGGTAAAGCTTGCCCGCGGCGACCATGGAGGCCAGAGCGTCGTAGTCGGCGTTAACGTGGGCGGTGATCACGCTTGCGGGGCGCAGGAGGTCGGGCATGGCGCTGTGTCCTGTGGAATACTTATACCCGGTTTTTGACGAAAGCGGAATCAGCTTTTATTCCTCGGATGATACAGGCGGTGAACGGCCGTCACGCGTTCCTGCTGCACGTGCGTGTAAATTTCCGTGGCCGTTATGTCCGCGTGCCCCAGCAGAAGCTGCACGGAGCGCAGGTCCGCGCCGCCTTCAAGCAGGTGCGTGGCAAAGGAGTGCCTGAAGGTGTGGGGCGAGATGTCCGCCTTTATCCCGGCCTGCAACGCGTAGCGCTGCACCAGTTTCCACACCGCCACGCGCGAAAGGGCCGTGCCGGAGCGATTCAGAAACAATTCCGGCGCCTTTGGGGAAAACAGGGGCCGCCAATGCCGGATATAATCCGACAGAAACCCGGCGGCCTCAGCGTGGACCGGCGCGAAACGCTCTTTGGCTCCTTTGCCGAAGACGCGCAGCAGGTTGGCCTGCGGGTCGAAATCCAGGGCGCGCAACGCGCAGAGTTCCGAAACGCGCAACCCGGAGGCGTAGAGCAGTTCAAGCATGGTGCGGTCCCGGAAGCCGAGCTTGTCCGTAAGCACGGGAGCGGCCAGGACGGCGTTCATTTCCTCCCTGCTCAGAACCTCGGGCAGGGACCGCGCGAATTTGGGATTTTCCAGAAATCGGGCCGGGTCTTCGTCGAGTTCGCCTTCTTCGCGGGCAAAGGCGAAAAAGCCGCGCAGGGCGGAAAGCCGTCTGGCCAGACTGCGTTTCCCAAGGCCCCGGCCGCGCGCGTAGACGATGTACAGAAAAAGCAACTGTTCGTCGACGCCGCGCAGGTCGGGGCCTGCGTCTTTTCCGCCTGCGCCGGCGGGGAGCCGTTCTTCCAGAAAGCCCAGAAAATCGGCCAAATCCGCGCTGTACGCGCTCAGGGTGTTTTCCGACAGGCCCTTGCCGATCAGGAGATGCTCAAGGAAACGGTCTGCCAGGGGATGGTAAAACATGGGGAAACGGGCTGCCGGAGGATGGGGAAATAGGGAAAAACAGTCTGCCGGAGGATGTAAAACATAGGGAAACGAGGCGGTCCGGGGGAGATCGTTTCCCCAGGAGGGGTTTGGGGCGGAGCCCCGTTTCTCGGTACTTCCGTAAGGAAGCGGTCCGCCGGAGGACGGGAAAGCAGGCGGTGTTCACCGGCCGTTCTCGTCTCCGCCGATTGCCTCGGGGTCATAGGGCGTGTCCTGGTAGACGTAAAAATTCATCCAGTTGGAGAAAAACAGGTTGGCATGGGCGCGCCAGGTCACCAAAGGGGTTTGGGAGGGGTCATCGTCCGGGTAATAGGCGACAGGCACGGCGATGGGCAGATCTTTGTCAAAATCGCGCCGGTATTCGGCGCCGAGGGTATCGCCGTCGTATTCCATGTGCCCCATGATGAAAAATTGCCGACGCTTTTTGTCCTTCATAATGCAGGGACCGGCCTCCTGCGAATCCGCCAGTATCTCCAGACCGGGCGCGGCCTCAATGTCCGCGCGCCGCACCTCGGTATGGCGCGAATGCGGCATGGCGAAGGCATCGTCAAATCCCCGGAATATGGGGTTGAAACGCTGTGTCACCTTGTGCGGGAAAACTCCGAACAGCTTGTGCGGCAGGTCATGCTTGTCTATGCCGAAATGACGGTACAGCCCGGCCTGCGCGCCCCAGCACAGGTAGATCGTGGAAAACACCCTCGCGCGCGAGTAGTCCATGATTTCCGTCAGTTCATCCCAGTAATCAACCTCTTCGAAGGGTAGTTTTTCCACGGGTGCGCCGGTGATGATCATGCCGTCGAATTTTTTTTCCCGCACGGCGTCAAAGCTGGTGTAAAAGCGTTCCAAATGGTCGGCGGCGGTGTTTTTGGAAACATGGCTCTCGGCCTTGATCAGCGTGATGTCCACCTGCACGGGCGAGTTGCCGAGCAGGCGCAGAAGTTGCAGTTCGGTCGCCGTCTTAGTCGGCATGAGGTTGACTATGGCGATGCGCAGGGGGCGGATGTCCTGCCGCACGGCCCGTTCTTCGCTCATGACGAAAATATTTTCCGCTTCCAACATGCCGCGGGCGGGCAGGTCGGCAGGTATGTTTATGGGCATCGTTGCTCCCGGTATGGTGATTACGAAGCTTTGCCGCGGTCGCACGGTTTGCGCGAATACGCAACCCGTAACGCATCACCGGCGGCATTGCCGAAACCGTGCGGCCGCGCGGTTTGCGCGTGTACGCGCCCGCTACCTGCAGCGGCTGCGGGCATAGGCGCGTACGCACGGTTTTGCCGGCATTATGCGGTGCGCTTCTGTTTCAATATATAGAAATATCCTGATATATGCAAGGGGCGGCAACTCCATGTAATCCTTGTCGGCGCGAGTGTGCCGCTATTTCGGTCAAGATAATATGCCGGTTACACTCATCAGGGATTTCTCCTCAGGCGACTGTCGCCTGTTGCGGTGTCCAAGAAAACCCTACACCGATCCCTCATCCACATCTGTGTTTTCAAGACTGCCCGCATTCTCGCACCGCTGTAACTTTTATCCGGATGAAAAACACATGTCGCGGGCTGATTCGCAAGTTGTTCAAGTGGCCGGATGTGAGCCGTAGCGCAAGTTAAGAATTTCTTTCACGCAAGTTGAGAACAAAAGTGACCGGCAAGGCGCGTGATACCAAGAGTCAGCCGAGGCGCTTGAGGACGCTTTTGCGGGCACCACGCGGGGTGAAGCGGGAGCTCTGATGCGGGCTGTCGGTTCGATGACCGGGAATATTGTCACGTATGCCGAACGAATTGCCGGGCGCATGCGGCCGAAATCTTGACGCGGACGCGCGCGCCGGGTCCGGGTAAGTATCTACTGCGGTGATTATACAGGAAGAAATCAATACGGCACGGGCTTTGCTTATCTTCTGCAGGCGCCGCCTTGCACGTTTGCCGCGACACGGCGGCTTAAAGCAATAGTGCGGCGGAGCAGGAGACAGCTATGCTTAATGCCGGTCCTACCCTTACTTTCGATGGAGCGTCTTCCGCCGAACGCGGCACGACGGGAAAAAAAATCCCGCGCCCCGAGCGTTCGGGAGAAAGTTTTGCATCGTATCTCAAGGCCGAGCAGCCGAGAGCAAAAACCCGTACCGCGCAAACGGTTCCGGGTGCCGTGGCTGCGGCGTACAAGGCCGCGCAGGCAGGGGTGCCGGAAAATACGCGCCCGGCGTCTGCGATGCGCTCCCGCCCGGAAGGGCTCATCGTCAAGAACGCGCCGGCACCGGCCAAGCCGGCCCTGTATGCCGAGCCTGCGCCTGAAGGCACGCGGACTTCCGTCACCGAAGCTCCGGCCCGGCGTACGAACGTCGCCGCCGACGCAACGCGCGCGGCGACCCAACGGATGCCCGCCTCCGCGCTCCGCATTTCCGGCCGTCCCATAACCGGGAGAAACGGCATCGGCATGGTCGACACGCGCAAACGCGCAACGGGTGACGAGGCGTCCGGCGTCGCCGCGTCCGCTCTTGCATCGCCGCGCCGGAATACCGCCGTGTTCGCCGCCCACACTTCCGCGACGGGACAGGACACCTATGCGCGTTTCGGTCGGCACAGCGGCAACGGCGCAGGGTACAGCTTCCTCACCGAGGGCTTTGCCTCCAAAAGCGCGGAAACCGCGCTGCGAAAGTTGGGATACGACATGCGGCGTCCGGACAAGGTCGAAACGCGCGCGACCTTGCTTGACACCGCATCGGCACGCGGCACGGCCCGAGCCGGGATCTTCCCCGAGGCGGAGGCAGCGCGCGCGGCGGAAAACCGGAGAAAAATCACTCTTGCCTCCGGGCGTGACACGCGCCGATCCGCGCTCCCGACGCTCCCTGTGATATCCGGCAACGAAATCGGCGCGCTGGCAGCGAAATTTGAATCCGGCGAGGAAGGCATAGCCGCCGTAGGCTATGACGGCAAAGGCGGCACTTCCTACGGAAAGTTCCAGATAGCGTCGCGCGTCGGAACCATGCGCGCTTTCATCGGGTACTTGCGCGACAAGGCCCCGGACCTTGCGGACCGCCTGTCCGCGTGCGGCCCGGCGAATACCGGGAGCCGCTCCGGGCGCATGCCTACGGAGTGGCGCAAGATAGCCGCCGAACAGCCGGAGCGTTTTGAGCAGTTGCAGAGCGAATTCATCCGCACAAGCCACTTCGAACCCGCTGTCGCGGGCATAGCCGGGGTAACCGGCGTATCTTTCGACAAGCTGCCCCCGGTGTTGCGCGAGGTGCTGTTCAGCACGGCCGTCCAGCACGGCCCGGCGGGCGCGGTCCGCATCGTAAGCAGGGCCATGGCGAAGGTAAACCCCGACAAACTGCAGACAGACGGCATGCAGGGGTCGACCGCGGCTCAGGATGAAGGCCGCAGGCTGATAACGCAAATCTATGCCCTGCGGGCCGGAAACTTCACATCGTCCTCGCCGGGCATACGGGAAGCGGTCTACAACCGCCTGAAACTGGAAATGCGCGACGCCCTTGAGATGCTCGCCTAAGCGTCATGTTATCCGCATAATGTCATGACACCGGACGCCGGGCGAAGCCGGGCGCGCCGTCGAAGGCAGCGTGAGTAAAGCAAAAACCTCGTTTTCGGCTTTGCGGTCTTCGCGCCTGTTACGCCAGTACAGGCGCGACACCTCGCCGGAGCGTTTCAATTCGGCTCCGTAGTGAACATTGCCGGGTGCTTTTCGGCATCTTGACAGGCCCTCGACCTGCGGCCTATTGTCCCTCCTTATTTCCCTCCGCATCCCAAAGGGGTCCACACCATGGCGTTCAGCATGTGCGACGGCCTGACGTTCGACGATGTCCTGCTCCTCCCCGGCTATTCCGAAACCACCCCGGACATGGCGGACGTGTCCTCCCTGCTGACGCCGGACATCCGCCTGAACATTCCCCTCCTTTCCGCGGCCATGGATACCGTCACCGAGGCCGAAATGGCCGTTTCCATGGCCCGTAACGGAGGCGTGGGCGTCATTCATAAAAATTCGCCCATAGAAGTACAAAGCCACGAGGTGAAAAAAGTCAAGAAATCCGAGAGCGGCATGATCAGTTCCCCGGTGACCGTGCGTCCGGACGACAGCGTGGCCGCCGCCCTGGAACTGATGAGCAGCTACCGCGTTTCCGGCCTGCCCGTCGTGGAAGGCCGCCTGCTGGTCGGCATCCTGACCAACCGCGACGTGCGTTTCGTCAAGGATCCTTCCCAGATCCGCGTCAGAGACCGCATGACCAAGGACCGCCTGATCACCGTGCCCGTGGGCACCACTCTGGAAGAAGCAAAGGATCACCTGCACGAGAACCGCATCGAAAAACTTCTCGTGGTGGACGAAAACAAGGAGCTTTGCGGGCTGATCACCATGAAGGATATTGAGAAAATCCGCAAATATCCTGATTCCTGCAAGGATGATCTGGGTCGGCTGCGCGTGGGCGCGGCCATCGGCGTGGGCGCGGACTGTCTGCCGCGCGCCCAGGCCCTGCTTGCGGCCGGCGCGGATTTCCTGGTGCTGGATTCCGCCCACGGCCATTCCCGCAACGTCATTGACGCCGTACGCGAGGTGCGCGCCGCCTGGCCTTCCTGCAAGCTGATCGCCGGCAACATAGGCACCTACGAAGGAGCCAGGGCCGTGCTGGAAGCCGGCGCCGACACGGTGAAAGTGGGCATAGGCCCAGGTTCCATCTGCACCACGCGCATCGTGGCCGGCGTCGGCGTGCCACAGATCACCGCCGTGCGCGAGGCCGCGCGGGCCGCCGCCGAACTGGACCGCTGCGTCATCGCGGACGGCGGCATAAAATACTCCGGCGACATCGTCAAAGCCGTTGCCGTCGGCGCGCACAGCGTCATGATCGGCAGCCTCTTCGCCGGGTCGGAGGAAAGCCCCGGCGAAAGCATCCTCTACCAGGGCAGGCGCTACAAAATCTACCGCGGCATGGGGTCCATAGACGCCATGAAAGAAGGCAGCTCCGACCGCTATTTTCAGGAAAAATCCAAAAAACTGGTACCCGAAGGCATCGTCGGACGCGTCCCCTACAAAGGACCCGTGGGCGACAGCCTCTACCAGCTTGTCGGCGGCCTGCGCTCGGGCATGGGCTACGTGGGCGCGACCGATCTGGACGACCTGCGCGCCAAGGCCCGCTTCATGCGCATCTCCCAGGCCGGCCTGCGCGAAAGCCACGTACACGACGTGATAATCACCAAAGAAGCCCCCAACTACCAGGTGGACCAGGGCTGACCTCTCAGCGCCGGACGCCGGAGACATAAAATCAACCTTGAAAGGCTCTGAGGGAGCCCAGATGTCCGATTTCGCGAAGGTTCTGATTATCGACTACGGCGCCCAGTACACCATGCTCATCGCCCGCCGCGTGCGCGAGGCAGGCGTCTACTCTGAAATACTGCCCTACTCTGCCCGGGACGAAACAATCCGGGCGGCGGGCGCGAACGCGATAATCCTTACCGGCGGCCCGGACGACGCAGGCGAACCCGGCGCGCCCACCCTCAGCCGGGCCGTGCTCGACGCCGGCGTGCCCGTGCTGGGCATCTGCTACGGCATGCAGCTTCTGGCCCACACCTTGGGCGGCAAACTCGCCAACTCCCGTGACCGGGAATACGGACCGGCCGAACTCAGTCTGAGCACCCCCTCACCCCTCTGGGACGGCATTCCCGCCGACGCCCCCTTCACCGTCTGGATGTCGCACGGCAACAGGGTCATGTCCCCGCCTCCGGGGTTTACCGTCACGGCCCGGACGCCCGCCCTGGACCTCGCGGCCATGGCCGACGACACCCGCAGAATATACGCCGTCCAGTTCCACCCGGAAGTACACCACACCCGCAACGGCGAACGTATTCTGCGCAATTTCCTCTTCACCGTCGCCGGCCTGAAACCAGACTGGAGCATGCGCTCCTTTGTAGACCGCACCCTCGACGCATGCAGGGAAAGCGTGGGCAACGACAAGGTCGTGCTCGGCCTGTCCGGCGGCGTGGATTCCACTGTGGTCGCCGCCCTGCTGCACCGCGCCGTCGGCGACAGACTGCACTGCATCTTCGTCGACCACGGCCTGCTGCGCCGCAACGAAGGCGAAGAAGTGACCGACATGCTCCGGCGCTGCCTGCCGGGCATCAACCTGCACCACATCCGGGCCGGAGACATGTTCCTGTCCGCGCTGAAAGGCGTCGAAGACCCGGAAGAAAAACGCCGCATCGTCGGCCGCCTCTTTGTCGAAGTCTTCGAAAAAGAAGCGCGCAAACTAAAGGACGTGCGGTTGCTCGCCCAGGGAACCCTTTACCCCGACGTCGTGGAATCCTCATCGGCCAAAGGCACGGTCATCAAAACCCACCACAACGTCGGCGGGTTGCCGGAAACAATGCAACTCAAACTCCTTGAACCCCTGCGCGACCTGTTCAAAGACGAGGTCCGGGCCGTGGGCGCGCAACTCGGCCTGCCGGGCGAAGTGCTCCGGCGTCAACCCTTCCCCGGCCCCGGCCTTGCCGTGCGCATCCTCGGGGAAGTCACCGAAGAACGCCTGGAAATCCTGCGCGACGTCGACAGCATCGTCCGCCGCGAACTGGAAAGCTCGGGATGGGCCGACAAGATCTGGCAAGGGTTCGCCGTGCTGCTGCCCCTGCGCACCGTCGGCGTCATGGGCGATGCCCGCACCTACGAAAATGTGGCGGCTCTGCGCGTCGTGGACAGCGTGGACGCCATGACCGCCGAATGGACCCGCCTGCCCCACGACCTCCTCGCGACGATCTCCGGCCGCATCGTCGGCGAAGTCAAAGGCGTGAACCGCGTGGTCTACGATATTTCCTCCAAACCCCCCGGTACCATAGAATGGGAATGATTGACCGGTGACAATGACGGAAAGCAGCCGTCGGAGGCGGCAATCCGGCTGCCTGAGGCAGATAAAATCTATCTTCATACCGTCCGCTTGAGAAGGTCGGAGGCAGCGATCCGGCCGCCTGAGACGGGCAAAATCAATATTGAAATGCTCAAACCGGCAGGGGCTTTTCACCGTGAAATTCGACTGGACAAACCCGTACCGTACGCTTCGGACGCCGCTCTTTGCGCGCAACGTTGTTTCCACATCGCATCCCCTTGCGGCGCAGGCGGGCGTCCGTATGCTTCTGGCCGGCGGAAACGCCGCAGATGCGGCCTTGGCCGCCGCGGCAATGCTGACGGTCGTGGAGCCGGTTTCCAACGGCCTGGGCAGCGATGCCTTCGCCATACTCTGGGACGGCCGACAACTGCATGGGCTGAATTCCTCCGGACCGGCCCCCGCGGCCTGGACGCTTGACTATTTCCGCGGGCGTCATGGAGAAGACGGCAACGGCGCGGCCAAAATCCCCGTCCGGGGGTGGGACACGGTCACCGTGCCCGGCGCGGTCGCGGCTTGGGGAGCCCTGCACGAGCGTTTCGGTTCCCTGCCCTTCGCGGACATCCTCGCCCCCGCCGTAGAGGCCGCGGAACGCGGCGTCGCCGTGCCCCCGGTCGTCGCCGCCAAATGGGCCGAAGCCGTGCCTCTTCTGAAAGAGTACCCCGGCTGGGCGCAGACCTTCATGCCCTCCGGACGCGCCCCGGAGGTCGGGGAAAAATTCGTCTTCCCCGGCGCGGCAAAGCTGCTGCGGCTTCTGGCCCAAGGCGGCGTTCGGGAGTTTTACGAAGGCAAAGCAGCCGAGGCCCTCGTCGCCTGGTCCGAAAAAACCGGCGGCTCTCTTGTCGCGGACGACCTGAGCGCTTTCCGGCCCGAATGGGTCACCCCTCTTTCCGTGGAATACCGGGGCTTTGAACTGCACGAAATCCCCCCCAACGGGCAGGGGATCGCCGCGCTGGCTGCCCTGGGAATACTCCGGCATTTCGACTTGTCCGCCCTGAGGCCGGATGCGCCGGAAAGCAGGCATCTGCAAATCGAAGCGATGAAGCTGGCCTTTGCCGACATCCGCCGCCATGTTGCCGACCCGAAAAGCATGCGCGTTACGCCCGGACAACTTCTGGACCCGGACTACCTTGCCGGACGGGCCGCGCTCATTGACCCGCGCAGGGCTTCCTTTTACGGACCCGGAGCCTTTCCGTCCGGCGGCACAGTGTACCTCGCCGCAGCGGACGAAAAGGGCATGATGGTGTCCTTCATCCAGTCCAATTTCATGGGCTTCGGCTCAGGCATCGTCGTGCCCGAATACGGCATAAGCCTGCAGAACAGGGGAACCGCCTTTTCCGCCGACCCCGCGTCCCCCAATGTCGCGGCGCCCGGCAAACGGCCTTTCCATACCATAATCCCCGCCTTTCTCACCGAAGGCGGCAAACCGCGCATGAGTTTCGGCGTCATGGGCGGCGAAGTGCAGCCGCAGGGACACATCCAGACCCTTGTCCGCATGCTGGACTATCGGCAGCAACCCCAAGCGGCGTGCGACGCTCCGCGTTTCAAGGTGAACGTCGATTTCTCCGTCAATCTTGAATCAAGGGACGACCCTGCGCTGCAGGCTGCACTGGAGGCGATGGGGCATACCGTCCATATCGACCCGGTCTATCACGGCGAATCCGGGGCGGGACAGTTTATCTGGCGTTTGTCGGACGACCCGGATCAGGGGTATGTCGCGGCAAGCGATACCCGCCGCGACGGATGCGCCTGCGGTTTTTAGGTCGGCCTGAGCAGGCGCAAGGCCGAACATCGGAACATTGCAAAGTCGGTTATACGCCCCCGGCGACCGAGGCTCCTCCTCGGACCCGGCAGGGGATCGGCTTGGGCAGTCGCCGGGCCTACCGGGGAAAACATCGGCCTTGCGTCGACGTCAGGCCGACCACACGCCGCGGCAGGCGACCGGCATACGCCAGCCCACACCGAAAGCCTGGGCGGTGATTTTGAGGACCGGAGCGGCCTGCCGGCGTTTGAACTCCGCCCCCTGCACCAGTGCCGCCGTTTTCAGGACTGTTTCCCGCGCGTACCCGGCCGCGACGACCTCTTCCGGGCTCCGGCGGTCTTCGAGCATAAGCCGCAGGACGGCGTCCAATACGTCATAAGGAGGGAGACTGTCCTGATCCGTCTGGTTCGGTCGCAATTCCGCCGAAGGCGGCTTGAGCAGGACGTTTTCCGGAATGCACGGGCCGCGCTCGGCGTTCAGCCTTCGGCAAAGCCGGAATACATCGGTTTTGTACACGTCCCCGATAACGGCAAGCGCGCCGCACATGTCCCCGTATATCGTGCAGTAACCTACGGAAATTTCCGACTTGTTGCCCGTTGTCAGCAAAAGTTTGTTGAACTTGTTTGCAAAGGCCATGAGCAGGTTGCCCCTGATGCGCGCCTGCAGATTTTCCTCGGCCGCATCCGGCGCGCGCCCGGCGAAGTCTTCCGCAAGAACGGCATCGTAGGCGCGCATGACCGGCTCTATGTTCAGGGTGCGGGTTTCGATGCCGATATTGCGCGCGAGTTCCAGGGCATCGGCCAGGCTGTGCCCGCTGGAGTACGGCGAGGGCATAAGCAGGCCGAGGACCTTGTCCGGCCCCAAGGCCTGCGTAGCTATCGCCGCCGTCAGCGAGGAGTCTATGCCGCCGGACAACCCCAGTACGACCGAGGATTGGCCTGTTTTCCGGCAATAGTCACGCGTACCCGTAACCAGGGCCTGCAGGATTTCCGCTTCGGGAGCGCATTCGTCCATGACCGGGAAAGGGGCCGGAGCCGGGATATCGACAAGGAGCAGGTCTTCTTCAAAGCCCTGCGCCCTTGCGGCGAGCGCCCCGGCAGGAGCGGCAAGCATGCTGCGGCCGTCGAAAATCAAATCGTCGTTGCCGCCTACCGCGTTGACGTACACCGCGTGAGCCGCATACTTGCGGGCCAGGCGCGTCAGCATGTCCTCACGCAGGGACTGCTTGCCCACGGTGAAAGGTGAGGCGGACAGGTTGACGAGCAGGCCAAAGGGCGGATGCCCGGCCAGGGGCTCCACGGCATAGGACGGGACCGTAAGGAAGGCGCTGTCGTTCCAGATGTCCTCGCACACCGTGAGGGCCAGACGCAGCCCGCAGTGTTCAATCAGGCAGGGCGAGTCGCCGGGCTCAAAATAGCGCGCTTCGTCAAAGACGTCGTAGGTAGGCAGGAGCCGCTTGCTGTAACGGGCCTCAATGCGTCCACGACGTATGAAAACAGCTTGATTGTGCAAAGGCTTGCCCGAACCGGACGCATTAGGGCCTATAGTGCCCAGAATGATCGCCGGCCCGCCGTCCGCCGTTGCGCCCGCGATGTCGCGCAGGGCCTGTTCCGCCTTGGCCGCAAAGGCCGGGTACAAGAGCATGTCCCGAGGCGGGTAGCCGATCAGGGCAAGTTCCGGGGTAACGCACAGGTCGGCCCCGGCCTCGGCGGCCGTGCGCGCGCCCTGAACGATTTTTTCGGCATTGCAGCGGATGTCGCCTACAGTAGAATTGATCTGCAACAGCGCGCATCGCATACGGACTCCCCGGTGCAGGCCGCATCTCCGGCCGGCATATTTTCGTAATTTTTTTACTGCGTTCCGCGGAAGCCGGCAAACATAGGCCGCAAGGTCGATTTGCGTTCCAAGCCGATGCCGTACGCAGTTCCGGCGCGCGGTATTGCTGCCGAGCCTGCCGTAAACCGCGTCCGTATGCGGCAAGCGGCATTACTTCTCTCAGTTGAGGATGTAACGCATGGGGTTGACGGGCGCGCCGCGCACATGCACCTCGTAGTGCAGGTGCGGTCCGGTGCTGCGCCCGGTATTGCCGACCAAGCCGATTACGTCGCCGCGCTGGACGTAATCCCCCACCTTGACCGAAGACTTGCTCAAATGCCCGTAACGGGTGGTTATGCCGTTGCCGTGATCTATGACGATGCACAGGCCGTAGGCCCCGTCCATGGCGGAAAAGGTGACCGTACCGCGCGCCGGGGCGCGCACCGGGGTTCCGATGCGGTTGGAAATATCCAGCCCCTGATGCATGCGCCCGGCCCCGGACAACGGCGAGCGCCGCCAGCCGAAGCCGGAAGTCAGCGCACCCCTGACCGGCCAGATGGACGGCGTTGACAAAAGCGAATCCTTGTTCAGGCGCAGCATGGTGATCAGCGTCTGCTGGTCCGCTTCCTCAAGCCGCACGGCATCTACAATTTCATCGACCAGACTGTGCGCGCGCCGGAGAAAGAGTTCGCGATGCCGGGCAAGGAGCAGGGGATCGTTGAGATCCCCGGATGACCGGGAAGCCGCATCCCCGGTCTCTTCGCTTTCCTCGGCCGTGTCCTTGTCAACATTCAGGAAAACGCGCAGCTTGGAGTCGAACTGCTGCACCCGGCGCACATCCTGTTCAAGACTCTGCAGCTTGGCGGTGAAACTGAGAATCTGTCCGGCCTGCTCCCGCAGCAGCCTGTTCGCCTCGTCCAGCCGGTGGCGCAGCACGGCTGATTCCGTGTAATAACTGAAAAAATAGACAGCCGAGCCCGCCGAGCCGCTCAACAGCAGAAAGAAGAAAACACCGAGCCAACCGCGCATGCGGAGTTTGCGGAATCCGCCTTCACGATCTTTGAAGATGACTATGTGGTAATTCTTGAACAATAATCAACTCGAAGGACGCACCGGAACTGCGTCCGGCGCGGTTCGGGGGTTTAGGGAGGCACGGGGCTTCCCGCTTACAGTCAAGACCGCATCGGACTGTGTCCGGCGCGGTAGGGAGGTTTCGGGAGGCATGAGGCTTCACGCCGGCTGTCAACATTGCCTCCGGGCTCCGTTCGGAGCGACCCGGAGAGGATCGCACGGGGCATCCCGCTGCGTTTCGTGCTGCACCGGGGTCAGTCGCGGCTTTTCTTGCGCTTCCTGTCCAGAATACCGTGGGTCAGGCCGGCCGCCAACCCGGCCACAGCGCCGAAGCCGGTCGCCATAAACATGCTGTCCGTGTAACCGAAGACGGAACTCAACGCGCCGACCGCCCCGCCGATGAGTATGCCCCTGCTTATCCTGTCGCTGATGTTCATCGCATTACCTTGCGGGATTGTCTCATTGCATTACCTTGCGGGATTGTCTCATTCCGGTTCCAACTCAAACGTATCCTTCTTCCCGTCTTGGGCTTTTTCTGAAAAGCATCAAGATGGATTCTTCGCTTCGCTCAGAATGACCTTTCGAGGACATGAGCAGGCATAAGGCCGACTGGGGAATCATCGACCTTGCGCCGTTCAGGTCGATCCCCTGCCTGATCCGGGGCGGACCCCGGCCGCCGTGATGCGTAAAATCAACCTTGAAATCCTTTAAAGTGCGAACGTTTCCAGGCGTTCCACGGCTTCACGGGTATCGGCGGCGTTGCCGAAACCGGACAGGCGGAGGCAGCCCCGGCCGCTCGGGCCGAAACCGGCACCGGGCGTGCCCACAATGCCTGCCTCGCGCAACAGCCTGTCGAAAAACTCCCAGGAGTCGGTATCTTCGGGCAGACGCACCCAGACGTAGGGGGCGTTCACGCCGCCGCTCACGGTCAGTCCCTTGCGCACGAAACCTTCGCGAATCAGCCCGGCGTTGCGCATGTACGCGGCGACCAGGGCCGCGCATTCGCGTTTGCCTTGCGGGCTGTGTACGGCCTCGGCCGCACGCTGCACTATGTACGGGCACCCGTTGAACTTGGTGGTTTGCCGACGCATCCAGAGTCCGTGCAGGGCCGTCTTGCCCGAAGCGCCGCGCGCGTTCCGGCAGAGAAGCGTGCGGGGCACGACGGCAAAGCCGCAACGCAGGCCGGTAAAGCCCGCTTTTTTGGAATAGCTGCGGAATTCCACGGCGACTTCCCGCGCTCCTTCAATCTCGTAGATGCTGTGCGGGATATCGGCTTCGCTGATAAAGGCTTCGTAGGCGGCATCGAAAAAGATTACGCACTCCTGTTCCCGCGCGTAATCCACCCATTGTTTGAGTTCCGCGCGCGTCAGCACGCCGCCCGTGGGGTTGTTGGGGTAGCAGAGGTAGATGATGTCCGGCCTCTCGCGCGGCAGTTCCGGAATAAAGCCTTTGTCGGCGGTACAGGGCAGATAGATCAGGCCCGCAAAGCGGCCGTCGCCGGCTGGCGTTCCGGCTCGGCCGGCCATGACGTTGGAGTCGGCGTAGACAGGGTACACGGGATCGGTGAGGGCGATGCGGGCATCGGCCGCGAACAGTTCCTGAAAATTACCTATGTCGCTTTTGGCGCCGTCGCTTATGAAAATTTCACCCGCATCAATGCCGAGTCCGGCGAAGGCGTCGGCAACAACAGCCTCGCGCAGGAAGGCGTAGCCCTGTTCCGGGCCGTAGCCGCGAAAGCCCGCCGCATCGGCCTGTTCATCCACGGCCTTGTGCAGGGCGCCGAGTACGCTTGGGGGCAGGGGGGAAGTCACATCGCCTATACCCAGGCGTATGAGTTTGCGGGATGGGTTGTCCGCGGCATAGGCGCTCACACGGCGGGCTATTTCCGAAAAAAGATAACTGCCGGGCAGATTCAGGTAACAGGCATTGATGACGCTCATAAGGCATTCCTTATATGGTACGACACATCTCCCTTCAGGGAGGTTTCCGTTTGACGCCCGGCCAAGCCGGGTATGCGGCAACGACAACCTGTCCTTTCGGGGGGAGCATGCCGCTCCACGCCGGTTTCCGCATCGACTTCGGGGCAACGACGACTTGTCCTTTCAGGGGGAGCATACCGGCCGTCTTCCGGTTTCCGGAACGGAATCGGGCGCGGGTGAACATGCATGGTACTCTTTACCACAAAGACGACCGGCGTCAATATCAGCGGCGGTCGATGCCGAAAAAACGCCGGGCGTTGTCTCCGCAGGCCGTCCACACGTCTTCCGGCGGCATATCTTTGGCCTCGGCCAACGCCGCAAGGACATAGGCGGTCCAGGCCGGTTCGTTGCGCCTGCCGCGCAGGGGGACGGGGGCCAGATAGGGGCAGTCGGTTTCGGTCATCAGGCGTTCCAGGGGAATTTCCGCCGCGGCCGCGCGCAAATCCCGGTTGGCCGGATAGGTCAACGGACCGGGCAGCGATATGCAGCGGCCTTCCGTCAGTATACGCCGGGCCGCGCTCGTATCGCCCCCGAAACAGTGCCAGAGCAGGGGATACCCGGCAAAGCCCCCGGCGTCCAGAAGGGCCAGGGTATCCTCTTCGGCATCCCGGCAATGGATGACCACCGGCAGGTCCAGTTCGCGGGCCAGCCGCAACTGCTTGGCGAAAACCTCTTTCTGGACGCGGCGGGGGCAGGTGTCGCGGTAATAGTCCAGCCCTATCTCGCCGACGGCCCGGATGCGCGTGTCTTTTTTCACCGCGGCCCGAATGCCGCTCTCCACGGCGGAGTTGTAGGTGCCGGCCTCATTGGGGTGTACGCCCAAGGTAAAATAGATATCCGGGTAGGAGGCGAAGACCTCCCGCCCCTGTTCCCAGGCGTCGGGTCCGAGAAACACCTGGATGATCTGGGCCACGCCCGCGGCGGAGGCCCTGGCTATGACCCGGTCCAGATCGCCGCTGAAGCGGTTGTCGTCCAGGTGGGCGTGGGCGTCCACCCCGGTGCGGGGTAAAGCCGGGGGCGGGTAGAACTCCTGCGTTTTCTTCGTGCTCATCGGAAATCCGTTACGGGTTGAAACCTCTCCCTTCAAAAAAATTACCACGGCAAAGCCGGGCACACGTTCGGCAACCTTTCCCTTCAGGGGGGCTACCCGCCCGGCTACTCTCCGCCGGGGCGTCGTCATTCGGCGGACGAGGCCGGGCGTGGATTGAAATATTCCAGGTGCTGCCTGTATTTGAAGGATTGCCGCAGGGTATCCCGGTCTACGAATCTGACTTCCTGGGCCAGATTGATTCCTTGGGCCAAGCGGGAAACGCACAGGTCCGGGAGTCGCCTGCGCAGGCGGGCACACAACAGGGATTCCGCCTGTTCGGCCTCCACCGTTGCCCCGAGGGCCAGCACCACTTCCTTTATTTCTCCGCCTGCAACGCGCTCGTCCAGACGGCGCAGATCGGCGCCGTCGTCGCCGGCTCCGGCCGCAACGGGCAGACTGCCGAGTATGAAATAGAGACCGGAGTAAAATCCGCCGGCCTCAATGGTCAGCATGCTGTCCCAGTCGGCTGTCACGCAGAGCATATCGCGGCTGCGCGCGGGGTCGGAGCAGAGGGAGCAGGGGGTGACGTCCGTCAGCGCGCCGCACTGCGGGCAAAGATGCAGCCTGTCGCGCAGATCGTAAACGGCCGCGCCGAAGCGGCGCGTTTCTCCTTCCGGCCAGCGGAGCAGGGTCATGGCCGCGCGCAGGGCGGACTTCGGCCCGAGGCCGGGCAGACGGGCGAGTTGGTCCACGACGGCGGACAAGGCGTCGGGCAGCTTGCGCGGCATCTCGGTCAACGCCGCCCATGGTCCACATAGCGCGCATCGCCGAAATGCGCGAGGACTTCCTGCACCAGAGGATGTTCCATGACCGCCTTTTTGTCGCCTTTATCTCCCTTGCTTCCGGTGTCTCCCCGTGTCTTTTTTTTCGCTGCCCCCGACGGGCGTGTCTCACGCGCCGGGGGGCGTTCCATGCGTCCGGGGAGCTGAGTAAGAAGGAGCGGCATCGGTTGCGGCCCCTGCGGAGCGGTTTCGGGTTGCGGGACAGCTTCCGTTCGTGGGGCGGTTTCGGCCTGTGCCGGGGTAGCAGGCGGGGTGGAAGATTCCGAAGCAGGTGAAGAGCCCGCATCGGAAACAGCGGGTTCGCGCTTCGATGCTGTAGAAAGTACAGCGTCCGCCCCGAAAAGGGCAGGCCCGGGCATCGGCACGGTAGAAGCCGAAGCGGCCGCTACGGAAAGGGCGGGCTCACGCGGCGGTGTGACTGAAACGGCTGTCACGGGCAGTAGAACGTCATGCACGGAAGCGGCCGGAGCAGCTTGAATTTCCGATACCCCACGCGCAGGCGCGAGGAGCGGCGGCGCAGGCACGGCGGCCTGAATTTCCGATAGCTCACGCTCATGCGCAATGCCGGGAGCCGGCGCTGGGTCCTGAACTTCCGGCACTCCGGGTTCGTGTGCAGGAGAGGACGCAGGCGATGAAGGCGTAACGGGAGCAGGCGGGACCGGCAAAGGAGCAAACGAAGCAGTAGCCGAGGGCAACACTGCGGCCTGAACTTTCGGCGCCTCAGGTTCACGGGCGGCGGTCGGCGCGGCCGGCGAAGGCGCGGCGGACAGGAGAGGCGCCGGGTGCGGTGCCGGCCGGGGAAGCGCTCCGGGATCTGCGGGAATACCCTTGCGCCCCAAGGCGGACAAGTTTTCAAGGGACAGCAGGCGCGGCAGCATGGCCAAGTTGAACAGCAACAGTTCAAGGGCAGGGGCCGGTTCCATGCCGGAAAGCACCCTACGCTGCCCTTCAAGGGTCATCTGCCAACATGCGTGGAGATGCGGCAGGGGAAAATCGTTGCAGGCGGCAAGGTATGCGCGGGCTTCGTCGCCGGGCAGATCTATCGCCGTGAGGGCTGTTTCGCCGCCCTGGCGCAGAATAAAGAGATTGCGCCACAGGGCGGTCAGTTCGCGCAAAAAAAAGCCCACGTCCAATCCCTGGTCCAGCATATCCCGCAACAGGGCGCTGAGCGTGAGGCAGTCGCCGTCCCTGAAGGCGGCAAGCATGGCGCTGAAGGCCTCCTGTCCTGCCAGACCGAGCACCCGGCGCGTAGAGGCTTCCGTAAGCCGCCCTTCGCCCAGAGCCAGCACCTGACCGAGCAAGGACATGGCATCGCGCACGCTCCCGGCGCCGCGCCGGGCGAGCAGGCGCGCCGCGCCTTCCTCGTAGTCCGTGCCCTCGCGTTGCAGTATGCCGCAAATGTGGGCCGTCAGCCGGCTTTCCGGCAGACGTTTGAAAACATAGTGCTGACAGCGGCTGACAATGGTGGCCGGGAACTTGTGGGCCTCGGTCGTGGCCAGGATGAAGGTGACGCGCGGGGGCGGCTCTTCAAGCGTTTTGAGCAGGGCGTTGAAGGCTTCGCGCGAAAGCATGTGCGCTTCGTCGATGATGAAAATCTTGTAACGGCCTTCCATGGGTGCGTAGCCGACCACTTCGCGCAGCTTGCGCACATCGTCTATGCCCCGGTTGGAGGCGCCGTCGATTTCCACAACGTCGACGGCCGACCCGCCGGTCACGGCGCGGCACAGGTCGCAGGCGTCGCAGGGTTCGGCGGCGGGTGCTTTGCGGCAATTCAGCGCCTTGGCGAAGATGCGGGCCAGCGTTGTCTTGCCCACGCCCCGCGTGCCGCTGAACAGGTAGGCGGGCGCGACCCTGTCTTCAAGGGCGGCCCTGGACAGAATGGTGGTGACGGTTTCCTGGCCGGCCACCTCGGAGAACAAGCGGGGGCGATACCTGGCCGTCAGCGCCGCGCGGCTCATAGGCGAATCCTTTTACCCGGCAGCGCACGCGGCCCGCGGCGGCGGCGTCGCTCGGCAAGGACACAAACGGACGACAAGTTTGTCGACAGACGCAGGATGCCGAGGTGCCCTTGTCCGGCAGGGACGCAACCGGGCTTTGACCGGAGCGGGCCTGGAGGCGTTGCAGGGGACACTGCCGCCCGCGTATCTGCGGTATGCGGGAAAGTTCCGGCACAACGCTCGGCAGGACGAGGGGACACTACAGCCCGCGCGTATGCGATATGCGTTGCCATGCGGGAAACAATACCGATTTACGCGCCGCTTGGCAAGGGAAGCCGGTGAGGCCGGCAATGCCGCGTCCGGACGGCATACGCGTCATTGCAGGCGAGGTGATGTCATTACGGCCGGACCGCGGCACTGTGCCGCGCATGGAGCGGCTGCTTACGCTCCCCTTGAAATTATGCAAGTTAGCAATAATACCGTATAGTTATCCTAAAATCGGCATGGCCGGTTTCGTGCGCCCTTCTTTACGGCGCACCGAAAACACGGTATACACCGGGAACGCGATAAATCAGGGGGCTGCAAACGAGTACAGCACATGCACGGCCTATGGGGATCTTTCAGACTATAAAGGAAATTCCATGAATACGGCAGACTGTCGGACGAGTTACGCGGCACTTTCCCAAGGCGCAGCGATTGATGTCGTACGCGCCCGCATCGGCGCGAAGATAGATGCCTACCGCAACTATGCCTTCACGGACAGGCAAGCCCGCGCCATGAACATCTTCTTTGATCTGGCCCAGGAATTTGAGGAAATCCGTCAGGTACATATTCTGGCGGTGCTGGTTCTGGACATGCTGTTCGACTACGAGGCCTGGCTGTATGTCCGGGATGAGGACGACAGGTTGACGCCCGTCACTCCCGGCCTTGACGCCGGAGTCCCGGCCGTCGGGGATGTGCCGGACGCGCTTTGGCGGGCGGGGAGCTTTTGCTTTATTCCCGTACACGGCAAGTCGGCAGGACGAACGGCGCATACCGGCGACGAACTCCTGGGGTTGCTGGTCTTGCGGGAAAGGACGATTATTCCGGAGCATACGCAGCTCTTTCTCCAAAAGTACGCCAACCGGCTGGGCTACTGCCTGCACAACAAGCTCATGGCCGCGCACAACATCGGCCACCTGCGCTTTCTGCGCAAATTGTCCAAAGACATAGGGCACAACATCATCACCCCCAACATGCGCCTGAAACGCCATTTGAACCTGTTTCAGACCAATCTCGAACGGCTTGACGAGCGTCTTGAGGCGCTGTCCGGCGCAGGCTCTGCCGCCGCGTTTCAGGACATCACGTCGTTGCGCAGGGTCATGGACGAGCAGTTCTCCGCAATTACCGCCGGCTTCAACAACAGCGCCCTGTTTATGGAAAGCCTTATGCGCCAGAGCCATTTTGAATTGGGGCACTTTGTGCTGCGCGTTGCCCGCGTGGATATGGGCAAGACCATAGTCACCCCGCAATTTGAGCGTTACCGCTACCTGTTTGAGGAACGCGGCGTGGAGATGGAAGGAGGCCGGGCCGTCCTGCCCGTTGATCCCTGCTTCGTCGAGGCGGATTACGGTCTGATCAGCCAGGTGCTGGCCAACCTGCTTTCCAATGCCGCCAAGTATTCGTCGCCTGCTCCAGGCAGCGACAGGCGCCTGGTGCATTGTTCACTGGTGAAAGACGGCGACAACGCCAAGGTTATCGTGTTCAGTTCCGGCCCGCATATCGCGCCCGAAGAAGCCGCGCGGCTGTTCGACGACGATTATCGCGCCTCAAACGCATCGGAGAGCTACGGAACGGGACACGGGCTGTTTTTCGTGCGGGATATTATGGAACACCACAAAGGCACTGCCGGCTATGAACCCGCGCCCGGAGGCAACAACTTTTATTTCACGCTTCCCCTCGCCCCGCAAACCGACCGGGAAGCCTGACGCCCTTCGCGAACGCGACCATGGACCGCGCCCCGCCGTATCCGGCAAAGCAAAACTGCCCGGACGCGGCTTTGCCTTGGAAATCGAATTACCGAAAACTTGTAGGAGCAGAGCATGTACGCATTGGCCGTCAACGGCAGCCCCCGCAAAAAAGGCAACACGGAAATTTTGTTGAACGCCGTCCTCGCGCCTTTGGCGGACGCAGGCTGGGAAACGGAACTGCTTCAGGTCGGCGGCAAGACCCTCAAAGGCTGCACAGCCTGCGGTAAATGTGCCGAAAGCAAGGACGGGCACTGTATCAACACGGCCGATGTGTTCAACTCGGTCATGGACAAGATGGTCCGCGCCGATGCGATAATTTTGGGCTCACCGACCTATTTCGCCGATGTCACCGCGGAAATGAAGGCCCTGATAGACCGCGCCGGGTTCACGGCCATGGCCGGCGGACGCCTGTTCGCGGGCAAGATAGGCGCGGCTGTGGTCGCGGTACGCAGAGGCGCGGCGGTGCATGTCTTCGATACCATGAACCATCTTTTTCTTATTTCCCAAATGCTGATTCCGGGGTCCACCTACTGGAACATGGGATACGGGTTGAACAAGGGCGATGTGCTGCAGGACGCCGAGGCGCTGGCGAACATGGCGCACCTGGGGAGGGCCATAGACTGGCTCGGCAAAGCGGTTGCGCCGCATAAAGCGACTTATCCGGTGCAGCAATAGGGGAGCTGCCTGAATAACCAGCATAGAGGCCGGCCGGGTCAACACTGTCAACACCTTCACAACGGGAGCAGACAGCCGTGCCGTTTCGGTTTTTTTTCGACTTTCCGCGCGTTGCGGGAGCAGGCAACATGCTGCACAGCTTTTTTCCGGTTTTTTGCGCCCGTCCTGTTTTTTGCGCCCGTTCGGCGGCGCGCGTTATGATGCGCGCCGTCCTGACGGCGCTTGTCCTTGTGCCGGCCTGCGTCCTGTTCGCGACAGCCGCCCCGTCTCCCGCGCCCGATGCCCCCACGCCGCCGGCCCCGGCCGCACAGCCGGCCGACGCCGGCGATGCCGGCGCGGCCCTGCTCTGGAGCACACGCGCCGAGGATATGTCCGCCATGGTGGAAGAAGCCGTTGCCCTGCAACGCAGCGCCGAGGAACATTCCAAAGGAGTGCCGGAAAAACTGCGCACGCTGCGCGCCTCCTTTACCCGTCTGTCCGGGTTGTTTCAGGCCTCGCGCGGACACCCGACCGACCAGTTGCTTCTGGCCATGCAAATGCGCGCCTTGCGCCGGGACATAACGGCCATGACCGCCCCCTTGGAACGCATAGCCGCCACCGTGGGCCGCCGCCGGGATGAACTAAACGCCCTGCGCAAGGACCTCGACGCCTTTACCGCCCAACGCGCGGCCCTGCCCCCCGGCGAAACGGAACAACTGCAACGCTATTCAGCCGCCCTGAACGAAGCGCGCAAAGCCCTGAACACGGCATTTACCCTGACCGGCAGACTGCTGGCCCCGGCCGAAAGCGCGCGGGATCAGATAAACCGAGCCGCGGACGACATTGAAGCGGGCATGGCCGACATCTGGCACGACTATTACCTGAACCCCGCGGACGATGAACCCCTTGTCCCGTCCGACATATCCGCCCTGCTGGGCAGGCGCCTGACCCGCGCCTTCCCCTTGACTCTCGCGGACTGGATGACGGTCGCCGTACCCTTTGCCGGCGTTGCTCTGGCCGTGTTTCTTGCGGCTTTCCTGGGATTGCGGGCGACAACCGCTCTGCCTGCGGAACAGGCTTCCGTGTGCCGGGGATTGCTGACGCGCACTTGGCCCCGCATCGGCCTGGGGCTGGCGTTGGCCGTTGCGGCAGGCAACCCGCGCAGCGCCTTTTACCCGGCCCTCGGCCTGCTCGGCGCTCTTGCGCTGATCTCCGGCGTTGTTTCTCTGGGCGGCCGCCTGCGCCGCGCTCTGGAACCGGCAGCGGCGACGGTCGAGCCGCTCCGGCTCATGTATCTTACCGCGGCCGCGGGCGCGCTGCTGCTCTTTTTCGATCTGCCGCCGCGCCTGTTCGGGCCGGTCTGGGATATCTGCGCCGTTCTTTTTCTGGCCCGCCTCATCCTGACACGGCGCAAAAGCACGGTAAAGCCGCCTGTGCAGGAGCGCCTCCTGCTCGGCGGCGCCTTCTGGTGCGGCGCGGCCGGTATAGCCTTTTCCCTGGGCGGCTACGCGCGCCCGGCCGTACTGGGCTTCATGGGCTACTTCGCTCTGGCCGCCGTCGTAACCGTGGGTTCCTCCCTGTCCCGCCTGTTGGAAAAGGTCGCGGACCGCCTGTTCGACAAGGAAAGCACCTCCCCGGCCAAAGCCGCCGCCGAGGCGCTCGCCGTTCCCGCGGCCTGGGCGGCGGCTTTGTTCTGCACCCTGCCCTGGCTCCCGGCCGTACCTGGAGCGAGTTACATAAGCCTGCACTTTTTGCTCGCCGACTACAGCCTGGGCGGCGTGACGCTGGATTTGTCCAGGATACTGATCATCATCCTGCTCTATTTTCTCTGCCGTTCCTTCATCCGCCTGGGCAAAGCCGCCCTGGACCATCTGCCGGACCGGGCGCCCGACATTGAGCGCGGCGTCATACCGCCGCTGCGCACCATGCTGGGTTACGGACTCTGGGCGCTGTTCGTCTTCATCGCTCTGGGCATTCTGGGCGTGGACTTCACCAGTCTGGCCGTTGTGGCCGGCGGTTTTTCCGTAGGCGTCGGTTTCGGCATGCAGAATATTTTCAACAATTTGATCAGCGGACTCATGCTGATTTTCGGACGGACCATTCTGGTCGGCGACTATGTGGAAGCGGGAGGAACGGCCGGCACGGTGCGGGCCGTCGGCATCCGCTGCACGGTCATTGAAACCCCTGAGCGCGCTCTTGTTTACGTGCCCAATTCGGCCGTCATGTCCGGTCAGTTCACCAACTGGACGCGTCACAACCGCATGGTGCGCCGCAGCATCGTCGTCGGCGCGGCTTACGGGAGCGACAGCGCGGCGGTATCCGCCCTGCTCCTTGAACAGGCGCGCCTGCACCCGCATGTGCTCACCTTTCCCGAACCGGCCGTCCTGTTCAGCAATTTCGGCGACAGCGCCCTGGAGTTCACCCTCAACGTGTTTATCGACGACTTGAACAACGCCGGCTCAACTCTCTCGGAACTGCGCTTCGGCATTGAACGCTCTTTTGCCGAACACGGCATAGAAATACCCTACCCCCAGCTCAGCCTGCACCTGCCCGACGTGAAAGCCGCGCAGCCGGCGGGCACCCCTTCCGAGAGCATTGCCTCCGCGGCTGTTTCGCGGTAAGTTGCCGCATCGTGTCCCCTCAATGCACCACCGGAGCAAGCATGCACTATCTTCGCGTACTTTACTCGGCCCTCGTCCTCCTCGCCTTGGGCGCGTTCACCGCCCACGCCGCGGAATCCCCCAAAGAACGCAATATCGTCGAACTGCATACGAACAAGGGCGTCATTGTCGTGGAGCTGAATTTCGACAAGGCGCCGGTCACGGCGACCAACTTCCGCGCCTATGTCGAAGAAGGGTTTTATGCCGGAACGGTGTTCCACAGGGTCATCCCCGGCTTTATGATTCAGGGCGGAGGGCTGACGGCGAAAATGGTCGAAAAAAAGACGCGGCCGCCCATCAAAAACGAGGCGGCGAACAAGTTGCCCAACGACAAATACAGCATAGCCATGGCCCGCACCTCGGACCCGCATTCGGCAACGGCGCAGTTTTTCATCAACACCAAGGACAACGTCTTTCTCAATCACAAAGCGCCGTCCGGCAACGACTGGGGCTATTGCGTGTTCGGCAGGGTCATAGGCGGCAAGAGCGTAGTGGACGCCATCGAAAAAACGCCGACCCGCACCCTGGGTCCTTACGAAAACGTGCCGACGGAGCCGGTCGTCATTGAGAAAGCGACACTGCGCGAGTAACGGTGACAACCCGCATCACAGCCGTCCTGTCGGAGAATAGCGGGCCGCGTCCTCGGCTATGGCGGCTGCCTTGAGTTCGGAGGCGGCGAGTTTGCCGTACACGGAATCGGGAGCTTCGGCCGTGATCGCCGTCAGCATAGTTTTCCAGGCTTCGGCGTCGCCCTGACTTTTATGGATGCGGGCAACGCGGTAGCGCACGGCCAGGCGCTCGGGGTCCCCATCGGGAAGACTGTTCATGTAGCGGTCTGCGTATGCCAGGGACTCGCGCAGGCGACCGGCGCTTTCCGTCACGTCCATGAGCGAGGCCAGCAGGGTGCGGATTTTTGCCGCGTCCGCGGGGTCGGGCGCGCGTTGCATCTGCGCTTCCAGCCCGTTCAGCGCCTCGCGTCCGAGATGGTAGGCCTGTTCGAGACGGCGCCCGCGTTCCGCGCCCATGGCCAGGAAAAACGCCGCATAAGCATGCTGGGCCGGGGGCAGCGCGCCGGAATCGTACAGCCGTTGCCAACGCTCGGCGGCGGCGTCTGTTTCCCCGAGGTTTTCATCGGCCAACGCCGCGGCATAGTCGAGCTGCCGCCTGTTTTCCGCGGGCAGGTTCCAGAGTTCGACGCGTTCGGCAACTTCCTTGACCGCATTCCACTGCTCGTACTGCAGGTATATGCCGAGCACCATGCTCAAGGCCGTGTCCGAGTATCCGGGAAGCATGTCGCCCAGGAAAAAAGGCTCGACCAGACGCAAAGCCTCGTCCGGCTTGCCCTGGCTCCGGTAACTCAGGGCGAGGGCAAGGCGGCTCTCCGGATTCATGGCTTCAGGGTCGCTGCGCACTATGGGATGGCGTTCCCACAACTCACGCAGCATTGTGCCGCGGCCTTCCACCGCCCCTTCAGCCGCCAGCACGGCAAAGGCCTGCTGCGCGATCTCCCGCGCGCGCGGGGCCAGTTCGTGTTCGGGATGCTTTTTCAAAAAATCGCCGAGCAATTCCAGCGTCTTGTCATAGTCCTTGTTCCACAGGTGCCATAGGGCCAGCTTCATTTCCGCCACGGGGACCAGAGAACTGTTCGGATGCTTTTCAATAATTGTCTGATACACTTCCTGCGGGCCAAGGTTGAAAGGACCCTCAAACACCGCGAACATGTCCGCCACGGTCGGGTTGTCGTGTATACCTTCCTCGGCCATGCGCATCATGGCCACCAGTCCGCCGTCCTTGTCCGGGTAGCGCACCGCGCTTTCCAGGTAGGCTTCGTGCGCCGCCTTTTTCTCGTTTTTTCCTGCATAAATGTCGCCTATGCGGGTCATGATGATGTCGGCTTCGTTCCCGAACGGCTCCAGGTTGACGTAGAGCCAGTAATTTTTCAGCGCCTCTTCCCTGTTGCCCAGGCGGTAGGCGGTGTCCGCCGTCATATTCAGAAAAGGCGGATACTGGATGTAAAAATGTTCCCAGCGCCGGTTGATGTAATCCACAACGCTCCAGGCCTGATCATAATAGCCCATGCGGTACAGGGAACGGGCCAAGCCTATGGAGGCCTCGCGCGTATATCGGCTGTTGGGGTATTCGCGGATCTGGTGTTGAAACTGGTCGGCGGCCTTTTGCAGCTCGTTGCGCCCGTAATGGTAGTCGCCCCAGTAATAGTGGGTCAGAGCCACGTTGTCCATGTCCGGAAAACGCCTGCGTACCATGTTGAAATTCGCTTCGGCCTCGGCAGGGTTGTTCATGCGCAGGTTCATGTAGCCGAGGCGCAGGTATTCCGCCGCATTAAGGGGCGAGTCCGGGTCATAGTTTACGGCCTTCACCGACGCATCGTAAAGTTCCTTGAAATGCTCCGGAACGGCATCCTTGTACAGGGCAAAGAGCGTTTCCGAGCGGGCGTGCAGCAGGTTCCCGCGCTGCTCATGGTTCAGGGTCGCCCTCTCCAGCAAACCCTCGACGGCAGGCAGGGCTTCCTTGAACTCGCCCGCCTTCATGTGCTCCACAATCTGAGGATGCACCACGGAATACTCCGGCGGCGGCTCGACGGGGTTGCCCTTGTCGTCGGTGTAAACGATGACCGGCGCGCCGTCCGGGGCGGGCGACCCGGCTTGTCCGTCCTGAGCCTGCGCGGCCGGGGCTGCCGGTTGTGCGCCCTGCGGCTGCGCGGACGGGGAGAGGGTCGTCGGCTGTGTGCCCTGCGTCTGCGCGGCCTGCGGCTGCAGCGCCGATGCAGGGGGCGTACCTGTCACGGCGGGGAGTTCTCCCTGCACTGTCCGGACCGCAGGCGCTCCCTGCGCGCCTGCGGCGTTTTCCTTGGAAAAGGCGGCATCAATGGCTTCGGGGCCTTCGGGATTGATGCTGCCGGAGTACACGCTGCCGCGGGCGGGCACACCGACTCCTAGGGGCGGGGTCAGGGACGCCTGAGCCCGCGTCGACACAGGCACCTGCGGCGCTTGAACCTGCATCGGTGCCTGCGCCTGAACTTGGGGAACCGGGCTTTGCGCGGCCGCGGACGTTTGTCCCCGGTCGTACGCGGGGGCAAGGGGAGCCTGCGCCTGTCCCTCTCCGGCCTGCTGCACGGGAACCTGCGGAACCGGGCTTTGTGCGGACGCGGATGCCTGCGGCGTTTGCGGCTGCACAGGCTCGGGCGCTTGCCGCGTTTGCGCCTGCGTCGGAGCGGAGGGTTGAGTCGCTTGCGCCTGCATCGGAGCGGAGGGTTGAGTCGCTTGCGCCTGCGTCGGAGCGGAGGGTCGGGCCGCTTGTGCCTGCGCGGGTGGGGGCGCAGCTTCCGGTTCCGGCAGGGGAGGTAGATAGAGTTCGAAGGGCCGAGTGGCCGACGATGCCTGTTCTTCCGCTCCTTCAGCGCCGGCGCGGGGCGCGGCGTTGCCGTCCGGGCCGGGCAGTTCGGACCTGCGGGGCAATGCCGGCGGTGGAGCGTCGCCCATGCGCGTTGCTCTGAGTGCATGCTCGGGCGTGCCGAGCAGGGCCGGCACGGAGACGCTCGGGGTTGCCGTCGTTCCTGATTCAGGAGGAACGGTAGATGCGCCTGCCGTCGGAACCGGGGCGGAAACTGCCGCAGGTGACGACGACGGCGCGCCGGGCGGCGGCGTGGCAAACGCCGCGGGCGGCACCATGGACGTAGGAGCGGCCGGAACAACGGACGGCGGAGCGGCAAGGGGCCCGGCGGGCGATGCCGCGCCAGACACGACAGGCGGTGTTGCAGCGGAAGATGCGGCAGGAGGCGCGGCAGGCGGACGGACGGCGGCAGAGGGTCCGAGTGACCCGGCAGCCGGCATCGCAACAGCGGCGGCAGGTGGTGGTGTCGCAACAGCAGGGGCAGCCGGCGGCGGCGTTGCGGTGGAGACTACAGGGGGCGAAAGAGAGGCAGGCGATCCGGCAGGAAATTGCGCGGCGGCTGACGGCGTCACGTCAACGCTGTCGGCGCGTCCGGCTGCTTCCGCAAGGGCTCTGGATTGCGTACTCTGTCCTCCGGGATCCGTGCGCAGGGCCTCGGTCACGGCATCCGGCGGGCTCATGGGCTGCAAGGCCCTGTCCGGAGCAATTTCCGTTACCGTGGCGGGAGCGGTGCGCTTCCAGCGCGCGCCCAAAGGGTTGGGGAAAAAATCTATGACCAGTTCGGACGTGCTTTGTCCGCTGACCATAAAACCGAATTCCGGCGTCTGGGTTACGATGGCCAGGGCGCGGCCCATGGCCATGGTTTTTTGAAAAAGCTTCGCTCCTTCGGGGGTATCGTTGACCAGCAGGCCTGCCGGCATGGAGGTAAAGGGGATGAGCACCGCATTCGGCGCCACGCGGTCGGCGCGTCCCGCCATGCCGTCTGTGGGCTTGAG
Source organism: Desulfovibrio sp. (assembly GCA_031271265.1). Lineage (GTDB taxonomy): Bacteria > Desulfobacterota > Desulfovibrionia > Desulfovibrionales > Desulfovibrionaceae > Frigididesulfovibrio. The sequence continues at coordinate 130,872 of JAISWB010000028.1, forward strand.
GCGCATGGTTACCCGTTCCCGATCAGGCAGGTTTTTCCATTCCAGAGTGGCCGCCGCGACCGTAACAGGCGTCTGTAAGACGCACAGAAGAACAAGGATTCCAAGCACCTGCCCCAGACACGACTGCGCAACGGCAGAACGCGCCCGCGCAGCCGCAGGATATGCCAGCGCAACAACCGAATATGCCGGCGCAACGGCAAAACGCGCCCGCGCAACCGCAAGCCGCATCTCCATCCCTGCCATGTTCCTTTCTCCGCGGTGCCCCCGGGCCCGCACTCATCCCATGTTCCTTTCTCTGCGGTGCCCCCTGGCCCGCACTCATTCCATGTTCCGCTTCTTCAGCTTTTCAATCAGCGTGGTACGTTTTATGCCGAGCAGTTCCGCGGCCTGATTCTTCACACCCTGCGCCAGTTCCAGTGCTTCCAGCAACAATTTCTCTTCGGCTGTGTCGATATATTCCTTTAGCCCCATGTTCCGTTCCCGCAGGTCGGCCATGGTCGGCCAGGGAAAACCCGAACGCGGCGAGGCGGGCTGAGGCGGGCCCGATGGACGCAAGTCGGCCGCGATCCCGGCTGTCGAGCGGATTTTGTCCGGCAGGTCCGCAACGCTTATGCTGTCTCCGTCGCACAGCACGGACAGGCGCTCGGCGAGGTTTTCCAACTCGCGCACATTGCCCGGCCAGGGGTAAAGCTCAAGTATACGCCGCGTCTCCGGACCGATGTTCAGCACAGACCGTTTTTTCTTGGCGCAGAAGCGCCGCAGGAAATATTCGGCGAGCAGGATGACGTCTTCCCCGCGTTCCCGCAGGGCGGGCAGGTGCAGGGGAATGACGTTCAGGCGGTAATACAGGTCCTCGCGGAAGCGTCCCGCGGCCACTTCTTCTTCAAGATTTCTGTTGGTGGCGGCGACAACCCGCACGTCCACCTTTTTCGCGCCGAGTCCGCCGACGCGTTCTATCTCCCGCTCCTGCAGCACGCGCAGAATTTTGACCTGCAGGGAGATATTCATTTCGCCTATCTCATCCAGAAACACGGTACCGCCCTCGGCCATCTCGAAACGGCCCGGACGCGTGCGGATGGCGTGCGTGAACGCACCTTTCTCATGTCCGAAGAGTTCCGATTCCAGGAGTTCCGCGGGAATCGCCCCGCAGTTGATGGGTACAAAGGCGTTGTCGCGGCGCGGACTGAGCCGGTGCAGGGCGCGCACCAGCAGTTCCTTGCCCGTACCCGATTCCCCGGTCACCAGTACGGTGCTGTCCGTCGGCGCCACCTTGCGCAAGGTGCGGAACACGCCTGCGAGGGAGGTATTTTGCCCCAAAATGTTGCTTTCCGTAGCTTCCATGTACCCTCCGCTCCGAAAATCACGCTCCGGGCCCGTTGCAGGCCGACCGTCAAGTAAATGGCATGATGTCAAGTCCCTGACAGCTTGTCAAGCACGCGCCGTCTTGTCAAGCCTGAATCCCGCGGAGTGACTTCCGCAAACTGCATCCGGCCTTGCCGCGCGGGTGGCAAAAACCGGCTCGGTCCCCGCCTGTTTCGCAGTTTCCGTACGACCCGGTTACGCGGGTGGTGGAAACAGCATCCCGGGCTTAACGGCGGCATGACGCAACCGACCCGCTACGCGGGCGGAAAAAACGCCCGCCTGAACCAGTCCGGGGCGGCCACGGGCTTGCCTTGCGCGTTCGTGCAGGCGTGTTCGGTCCATCCTTCGGCCAGAAGCGCGGTACCGGACTCGTCGAGGATGCGGTAGGCAAAGGTAAAGGAGGCGCGGCGCGGCTTCGCGACCCGGCAGGCCACCGTGAGCAGGTCGTCGTAGCGTGCGGGGCCGCGGTAGCGGCAAAGGGCTTCGCGCACGGGCAGGTAAATGCCGCGCGTTTCCACTTCTTTGTAGCTCAGGCCCCGGGCATGGGTAAACGCGGTGCGGGCGCGTTCAAAAATATGCAGGTATTCCGCATAATAGAGCACTCCCATGCAATCCGTTTCCCCGTAGGAAACCCGGTGGAGGTACAGAACCTCGTCTTCCTGTGCCTGCGCTGAAGGCATGTTGTTCATCATACTTTCCTTTATCAGAAATTTTTTTATGGTTTAAACCCTCTCACTTCAGGGAGATTCCCGCTTGACGCCCGGCAAAGCCGGGCATACCCTGCCGGTCATGGATTGAAACAAGCAAGCAAGAAAGCAAGGAGACCGCGCATTGGAAAATCCTCTTGTCCTGCTGGAGACCTCGTCGGGGGACATACTGCTCGAGCTTTTCCCCGACAAGGCGCCGGTAACGGTGGAAAACTTTCTGCGTTATGTGGACGACGGCTTCTACAGCGGCACGATTTTCCACCGCGTTATCAAGGGTTTCATGATTCAGGGAGGCGGCATGAGCATGCGCCTGCAAGAAAAGGCGACGCGGCCGCCCGTTGTCAACGAAGCGGCCAACGGGCTGACGAACGCGCGCGGCAGTCTGGCCATGGCCAGAACTTCCGAGCCGCACAGCGCGAGCTCCCAGTTCTTCATCAACACCGTCGACAACCCCGGCCTGGATTACAACTCGGCCGACAGGGAAGGCTTCGGTTACTGCGTCTTCGGGCAGGTGATCGACGGCATGGATGTCGTGGACAAGATTGAAAAAATCCGTGTGCGGACAATGGGTGAACATGGGGATGTGCCTGTGGATTCCGTGCTTATCGTCACCGCTTCGCGTTTCGAATAACAGTGTTTTCAAAGGAGACGCTTATGTCCGCAATACTTCGCGACAGCCTGCTCGGCGCCGTCCAACACGCTTTCGACCTGATGAACGAGTTCACAGACCGTTGTCCGGATGAGGTCTGGACGGAAAACTTCGGCGGCTGGCCGATTTGGCAGCAGTGCTACCACTGTTTCAACGCCGTGAACTTTTTCCTGAGGCAGCGCGGCGATCCGGCCGGCGACACCCTCTTCCCTCCCGATGTGGGCAATCTGAACGAAGTGTCCCGAGAAACCCCTTCCCGGCAGGCGGTGAAAGATTTCGTGCTCAAGGAGCAGGCATGGGTGATGCGCTACGCGCAAGCGCTGGACGATGCGGCTTTGGCCGAAAAAAACGTAGGTCTTTCCGAGCGGTTCGGTCGCGACATGACCCATGCCGGAACGCTGGCCCTGATTGCCTCGCATACCATGTATCATCTCGGAACCTGCGACGCGGCCCTCAGACAGCGCGGCCTGCGCGGCGTGTTCTGACCGCCGCGCGGCGTGTCCCGGCCCCGGCGCGTTCGGACTGCGCCCGTATGAAAGCAAGAGCCAGCGCCAGATCGGCTGGATAGTTGACGGTGAACAGCGGCAAGGCTTTCTCGGGCGCGCAGGGCACGCGGTGGATCAGGTTCCGTGGGATCAGTCGCGCGAGTGCCGCCTGACCCGCGCGCAGCCCTTGATCCAGAAAGGGCAGCGCGCCCGCCTCATAAATGCCCGGCAGGGCCGTATGGCGCCCGCAGGCGCCGTGGCTGAAGGCGGTCAGCACGGCGTCCGCGGGGCGTTGCGTCCGGGCCGCAAGCAGCTTGTGCAGAGTCGGCGCGTCAATGAACGGCATATCGCAGGGGAGCACGAGGCAGGCGCGCCCGCAACGGCGCAGGGCAGACGCAGTGCCGCCGGCGGGGCCGAGGTTCGGCCGGTCGTCCGGAATCCACGGAAAGTCGGGGTGTTCTCGTCCGACAATGAGCGCGTTGCCGAGGATATCCTTGAGCAGGGCGGCAGTGCGGGCCAGAAGATCCGGCCCGTCCGGATGCATGCGCAGGGAAGCTTTATCCAGACCCAGGCGGGAACTCGTTCCTCCGGCCGTGACGACGCCGGCAGGGTAATCAACGGCATCCATTTCCTTTCTCTGGTGATTATGTCACGCCTGTACTGCCGTAACAGGCGTGAGCAAAGCATAAAACGCGATTTTTGCTTTGCTCACGCCGCCTGCGGCGGCGCGCCCGGCTCAGCCCGGCGTCCGGCGTCATGACATTCCGTGAATGCCGTGACACTAGTCTCAACCCGCAAAAACAACAAGAAAAAATGTTGCCGTTTTTTTGCCGACGGGCTTGCTTTTTTGCGGGCGCACACATATATTTATTCCGCAGAATCATCTGCGCTGAAGCAGCCGTATCGTGCGGCGACCCGAACAGGGGCGCATGCAAAATGTGCCTGCCCGCAGTGCGCTTTTCCTCCGGCCCGGCGGATACAGGACGGAACGCATGGAAGCGCCGTTTGCGTTCGGGCTTGATTTACTCAATGCAAGCATGTCGGGAGAACATCATGGCAGACAGGCAGTATGAATTTTCGTGGGACTTTATCGGTGATGTGGAAGAAGGACGCCCCAACCTCGGCAACACCACGCGCATTGAGGTTTACAGACTGTTCCAGTATACCCTGCGGGATGTTCTGGAGGAGAAATTCGGCACGGAAGTTGCGGACAGCATCCTTTTCGATGCCGGATACAAGGCGGGCCTCAATTTCTGCAAGCAGTTCATCAATGAGACGTCGTCGGACCTGAACGTTTACATTGAAAAAGTCAAACAGACGCTCCTGGATCTGAAAATCGGCATCCTGCGCGTAGAAAGCGCCGATACGGAAAAATGCACCTTTGTCCTGACCGTTGCCGAAGATCTGGACTGTTCGGGTCTTCCGGACATGGGGCACGCGGTCTGTACCTATGACGAAGGCTTCATCGCCGGTATATTTTATGCATTCGGCGGCCAAATGCTGAACGTCAAGGAAAGCGACTGCTGGTGTACCGGTGACCGAACCTGCCGTTTTCACGTCACCCCGATGTCGCCCGCTTGACGCGGCGAAACAGGCGGTACAGGCAAACCGGTTTTTGCCATGGGCGAGATGCACGCACCATTACAAGCTCAGGCCGGACAGACGCTCGCTGTTCCGGCACGGCAGCCTGCGGACGGCACGGCTCTTGCAGAAGCGGTAGTGGAGCACCTGCTGCAGGTTGCGGCGTCGCCGAGGTTTAAGGACGAAACCGTGCCGGAGGCTTTGCGCGGCATAAAAAACTTCGAACAGTTGCTTGCCATAATCTGGGCAACCCGCAAAATGACCCTGGCCCTGTCTAAAGGCGACCTGGAGTACCGCTCCCCGGAAAAAGGCATCATTATGGGAGCGTTGAAATCCTTTCAGTCCGCCCTGAAACACCTGACATGGCAGACGCAATGCATCGCCGGCGGCGATTACGGCCACAAGGTGAGCTTTCTTGGTGACTTTTCTGAAGCGTTCAACTACATGGCCGCGCAGTTGGCACAACGTATCTCCCTGCTCAACAGCACAAATGAAGAATACAAGAATATATCTGAAGAATACAAGAATATGTCCTTTCGGGATGCACTGACCGGCATATACAACCGTAAGGCGTTCATGCACTTTGCAGAAGATATATTCACAACGATTAAACCCGATATTTCAACCTTGATCATCGCCGATATTGATAAATTCAAAACCTTTAACGACGTCTACGGGCATCTCTGCGGCGATGAGGTGCTGAAGCTCTTTGCAAACTACCTTGCTCACGCCCTGCGTCCCGGCGATATATGCAGCCGCTACGGCGGGGAAGAATTTCTCATGCTGTTGCCCGGCATGCCCTTGGCCGTAGGCTTGATGATCGGGGAACGGCTGCGCGCCGGCGTTGAAAAGCTGCGTTTGCACTTCGCAGGCAAGGAATTGCAGATTACCTCCAGTTTCGGCGTCTGTGAAATCGGCCTCATGCCTGAAGACATACCGTTTGACGACTTCATCCGCTCATGCATCGGCAGGGCTGATGAGAATCTGTACAAGGCCAAGGAAGGTGGGCGCAACAGGGTCGTCGGCTGAAACAGGAAAAGGTGTTTACTGTACCCGCGCACGGTCCCCTTGAGATACACTGCGCCTCGTCGGCCGAGACAGGAACAGGTGTTTACTGTACTGCGGGAGAGTTTTCCGGGGGCGGCGTTGCCGGGATTTCGGAAAAGCGCCTGCCTTGTCCGGGGTTCGCTCCGGAGCAATTTCGCCGTGAAATTGCTCTAAACCCGGTGGAAGATCAGGCGATAAGACGGTAATCTCAGCATAGTCACGGTTTTTTTCCAACGCATATGCCGGGGGTCTGTGGATGAAAAACGTCATACAATGTGTTCTGCTCTGCTTCTCGGCGGGGCTGATTTTCACGGCGCAGGCCGCATGGGCCGAAGGCGGCAACCGGTCGTCGCCGCCGGCTGCGGCGCCCGGTGCCGTCCGCACGGTCCGGGCCACCGCGCCCGTCACGAGCGCCGACATTGCGCGCCGCGCGCAGCCTGCCGCGCCGCGCTTCCAGACTGCCCGAACCATGTCGGGCGAAAAAATTCACCCTGCCGGCGCAGGAACGCCGAAAACCTCATCCGTCGCAACTTCGCCCCCGGCCGGGAACGTGCCGGGAACGAAAAAGAACAGGGCCACAAAACCGGGACTCGCCGGCTTTGCCGCATCCCCTTTCACTGCCTCCGGAGCCGGCGCGCTACCCGGCGCAACAAAAACCCGGCACTACGGCCCTGGTCCGGAACAAAAGAATGCCGAAGCGCCCCTGACGCTCGGGGACAAGCAAAACATCACCGTCAGCGCACAGTCCGAGCCGCAACAGACCGACCGCCTGACCCGGGGGCGCGCGGCTTTCGCCGGAGGGCCGGAACGTATAGGCCGCATCAATGACAAAGAAAGCACGGAAGTCAGCATGAGCTACAAACTGAACCAGGATACGGCCGGCCGCGTCACCGTCAACCCCAACGACCCCGATTCACCCCTGTACCGCCCGGCGGAAAGAAGCCGGAACCTGAACGGCGCCGGCCTGTACATGGATATGTCGGTGAGCGAAGACCTGAACGTAACTCTGGGCGGCGAATACAGCAACGTGCAGGATTCGCGCCCCGCCGGCAGGACGGACGGAGCCGCCGGCGCAGCCCTCGGCTTCACCTGGAATTTTTAAGGTGTTCCACTATATCTGCGCGGGAAACGACGTCAATCCGGCGTATACAGAGAGCGCCAATTCGTGTCCTCCCTGAGGGGAGGCTGTTCATTTTTGTCCAGAATGCAGTCGCCGAGCACGAGGTAGTCCATTTCCGTCCGCATGAAACAGAGGTAGGCGTCTTCGGGCGTGCAGACCAACGGCTCGCCGCGCACGTTGAAACTGGTGTTCACCAGTACCGGGCAGCCGTGCCGCATATTGAAGGCGTCGAGCAGTTTGCGGTAGCGCGGGTTGGTCGCCCGGCTCACCGTCTGCACACGCGCGGAATAATCCACATGCGTAACGGCCGGCAAGGTTGATCGCACGAAGTAAAGGCGCTCCGTAAGAGACATGGCCTCGTAGTCGTCCGGCAGGGGTTTGCGCAGGCTTTCGCGCACAGGGGCCACCACCAGCATATAGGGCGAGATGCTCTTCAGGTCGAAAAATTCCGCGCCTGCCTCCTCGGGAACGGACGGGGCAAAAGGCCGGAAGCTTTCGCGGTACTTGATCTTGAGGTTGAGGCGCTTCTGCATGTCCGGGTTGCGCGGGTCGGCAAGGATGCTGCGGTTGCCCAGGGCGCGCGGGCCGTATTCCATTCTTCCCTGGAACCAGCCCAATACGGCGCCGCCGGCAATCAGGTCGGCCGCCGCGTTGCACAACTCGTCTTCGTTCCCGTACAGCACGAAAGGCGCTTTCAGCCTGCGGCAGGAGCGCAGTATCGCCTCGCGGGAAAACTCCGGCCCCAGATACGCGCCCTGCATGGCATCTCCGCCGGCGGGCAGGAAACCGTCCGAGCCTTGCCCGGCGCGGCCTGCGGGGTTTTGCGGGGAGGGATCTCCGTCGCCGGCGTTCGCCGCTTTCAGCGCGCGCGGCCGGCCCAGGCCGATGTACAGGCGCGCCAGAGCCGCACCCAGCGCCCCGCCTGCATCGCCGGACGCGGGTTGCACCCAGATGTCGTCGAACAGGCCGCTTTCCCACAGTTTGCCGTTGGCAACGCAGTTCAGGGCAACGCCGCCCGCCAGACAGAGCCGGCGGCTGCCGGTCAGTTGTCCGGCCGTCCGGGCAATGCGCAGCACGATGTCCTCAGTGACGTTCTGCACGGCAAGGGCCATATCCATGTATTCCTGCTCCACGACATCGGCTTCCGGTGCGCGGGGCGGGACGCCGAAAAGTCCTTGCCAGCGTTTCTCGTCGTACATGCGGAATCCGACGGCATACGCGAAAAAGTCCATATTGAGAAAAAACGACCCGTCGTGCCTGATATCCACCAGATTGCGCCGGATTTTTTCCTCATAGGCGGCAACTCGTCCACCCTGTCGCAGACCGTAGGGGGCAAGGCCCATGAGCTTGTATTCGCCGCTGTTCACCTTGAAGCCGCAGTATGCTGTGAACGCCGAGTACAAAAGCCCCAGGGAATGCGGGAAATGCAGTTCCCGCAGGGTGCTTATCGTGTTGCCCCGCCCGTGGGCAAGGGAGGTGGTGGTCCATTCGCCGACCCCGTCGAGGGTGACTACGGCTGCTTCCTCAAAGGGCGACGGGAAAAAGGCCGAAGCCGCGTGCGACAGGTGGTGTTCCGGAAAAAAGAAGGGCGGAAGGGGAATTTTTTCCGCGCCCGGCCCGCAAAGCGCGCGCAATTCTTTTTCCAGCATGGCGCGCATGAACAGTTTTTCCTTGATCCATACGGACATGGACGCGATAAAGCTCGCCGGACCGCGCGGGGCGAAGGCGTGGTAGGTTTCCAGCAGGCGCTCGAACTTGAGGAAGGGCTTTTCGTAGAACACGACGCTGTCCAGATCGGTCAAAGACAGGCCATCTTCGTCAAGCAGAAAGCGCACGGCACCCGCAGGAAAGGAGGGGTCGTGCTTTTTGCGGGAAAAGCGTTCTTCCTGTGCCGCCCCGGCAATGTGCCCGTCACGGAGCAGCACGGCGGCGCTGTCGTGGTACCAGGCGGATATGCCGAGGATGTACAAGGGGGTTTGCGTTGCGGCGTCCATGCCTGCGCGTCCCTAAAAAAGCGTGTAGATGAACGGCGCGACAACCGTGCCGCTCGCAAACAGGATGATCGCCCCGAAAAACAGCAGCAGCGCGATCAGGGGCAGGAGCCAGTATTTTTTGCGTACCCGCAAAAACAGCAGAAGTTCGGAGAGAAAATTCATACAAACTTCCTTGATTGTTTACAACTTCCCCATTCAGGGAAATTTTTCATTCACTTCAGGGAAATTCTACCTTCCCTTCAGGTAGATTCTACCTTGACTCCCGGCAAGTCGGGAATATCCTTTCGCCGATCTCTTCCTTAAAAAAGATTTTCCAGGTCTTGTGCCGTATAGCGATGTTCACGCACAATAAAGGCCGAACCTTGTCCTTTGCCGTAGGCTTTCAGACGCAGACTGTCTTTCCCGAGCACCCTGCGGACCAGGGCAACGGGCAGGACCGGCACAATGTAGATAAGACCGAAGATGATCCGCGAACTCACAAGACTCATATGATAAGCCAGACCGAACCAGAGTCGTGCCGGCACGGTCAGCAGCTTCGGGAAAAGCATGGCAAACAGGGTGAAAGCCATGAGTACGTAAAGCAGGAACGTTTCGCCGGTAAAAAACCAGATGAGCTGGAGCAGAAAAATCAGGGCAAGGGCGGTGTCCCTTTGCTGCACAGGCCCGATATCCGTGTTCCGCATGCCTTCCTCCCGATGCGTGTTCAAGGTACAAGTCCGGCGTCTATGGCGTCGAAGACCAGTTTGTTGCCTTCTGCGGTAAAATGCATGTCGCCCCGAATGTAGCAGCGTTGCACGGCAGGGAGCAGGCCGAGTTGCTCGACTTGGTCAAAGAACAGCCTGTTGGCGTCGATGAAGCCGGCGCAGTGTTCTCGGGCGCAAAAGTCCCGCCACAGGGTCATGCCGAGGTGGTCGGGCTTGTCGTGCGCGAGTTGGTCCGGCCAAGGATAAACGACAATGGTCATGCGTATGTTGTGCTCGTCCAGCAACCGCTTGAGTTTACCCATGGACTCCAGGGCCTGGGCTATGCCGCCCGCAACGCCTGCCGTGCCGTGGCCGTCGGCTTCCGGATCATAGGTCCAGGCCGATCGCGGATAGTATATGTCCACGCCCGGCGTGTCTTTTTTTGGAAAATAATATTGCCGCAGCCGTTTGACCAGAAAATTGGTCAAGCGGAACGTGTCGCCCAGTGTATCCCGAATTTTGTAGACCAATTTACGCGCATCACCGATGGTTTTGTCCTTACGTTCGGGCTGATTCACTTTATTGACCACATTGCCGGTACGCGGATCAAGCATATACGCCGCGCCTTCGTCCGTGATATCCGAAATGTCGGGCAATACCACAACGTGACTGAAGGTGAATCCGTTGTCGAGCAAAAATTGCATCTTCCTGTAACAGATAGTCGGACTGTAGGTGGAAACTCCGAGATTGGCCACGGAAATTTCGGGATGTTTCTGCGCGTATCTGCCGACGAAACTGTCTTCATACGAACTGCCGATGCCTTCCGTAAAGGAGTCGCCGATAAAGGCCAGATCATAGCTTTTGAGCGGCGTCCGGTCTTTGTCGGCGCAGGAGATCCTGAAGCCGAAGCTGTTGGTGCACATCCGCGTGGGACCGTTGCCCCAGTCGAACCAGCCGTCGACATCGGGCTTGAGGTCGTGGTGGTAGACCGGATGGGTGACGACGGTCGCCGTCGTGCCGCTGCGTAATCCTTCAATTTTGAAGTATTCCGGGCCCATGCCGAGCTTTGTCAGAACAAAGTCCGCGCCCAGGATCAGCACGGCGGCGACCGCAAGGGATATGCCTATGGATTTCACTGTCCGCAACATAGTGTGGTTGTTGCAATCCATAAAAGGAATTCCTGATCGACCCGTTTCGCACACGCGCGCTACAGGGCGGGCACGGGCGGAAGCTCGGAAAGCTGCTTCAGCAGCGTGTACCGCTGGATGTATTCCCGCTCAATGGCTTTGCGCAGGACCTTGGACTTTTCCGGATCGGAAACGGCGAGTCGGGCATAGCGGTTTTCTCCGGACAGGAAGTCCTGCAGGGTGCCGTTAGGGTGCTTGTATTCCAGGATGAGCGGATTTTTACCCTGGGCGGCCAGTTGCGGATTGAAACGGTACAGGGGCCAGTAGCCGGACTCGACGGCGAGGCGGCTTTCCTCCATCACCCTGGACATGCCTTTGCGTATGCCGTGATTGATGCAGGGGGCGTAAGCGATGATCAGGGAAGGCCCTTTATAGGCTTCGGCCTCGCGCAGGGCTTTCAAGGTCTGGTTCTTGTCCGCGCCCATGGCGACCGAGGCCACATAGACAAAGCCGTAGCTCATCGCCATGCGCCCCAGATCCTTCTTGGCCACGGGTTTGCCGCCGGCCGTGAACTTCGCCACCGACCCGGTGGGGCTGGCCTTGGAGGATTGGCCGCCGGTATTGGAATACACCTCCGTGTCCAGCACCAGGACATTGATGTCCTCCCCGGAGGCCAGCACATGGTCCAGACCGCCGTAGCCGATGTCGTAGGCCCAACCGTCGCCGCCGAAGATCCATACGGACTGTCTGGTGAACAGGTCTTCCAGTTCCGCCAGTTCACGCAGGACGGGGTTGTTGCCTGTTGCGGCGTTCACCGCGTCCAGGCGGGCGATCACCACGTCGCCGGCCTGCTTGGAAGCGGGTCCGTCGTCCTTGACGGTCTGCCAGCCCGCGAGGGCTTCGCGGAGATCGGCGGGCAGGTCGGCGCCTTTGCCGTTCAGGGCCTCGCGGACGGCGTCTTCAAGCCTGGAACGCAGTTGCCGCTTGGCCATGAACAGGCCGAGGCCGAACTCCGCCGCGTCCTCGAACAGGGATTGTCCCCAGGCCGGGCCGCGGCCTTCCTTGTTCACGCAGTAGGGCATGGAAGGCGGCGAGGCCGCCCACACTGCCGTGCAGCCCGTGGCGTTGGCGACAACCAGACGATCGCCGTAAAGCTGGGTGACGAGCTTGATGTAGGGGGTTTCCCCGCAGCCGGCGCAGGCTCCGGAGAACTCCAGCAGGGGCTGCCGGAACTGGGAGCCTTTGACCGTGTCCGCTTTGACCGGGTTGTCCTTGATACTGATGTGTTTTTCGGCAAAGGCAAGGTTGGCCGCCTGGGACGCCAGTTGTGTTTCCAGGGGGCGCATGACCAGGGCTTTTTTCTTCGCGGGACAGACCTCGGCGCAGGACCCGCAGCCCATGCAGTCCTGGGCGTAGACCTGCATACGGTATTGCAGGCCGGCAAGTTCCTTGCCGACGGCTTTCACGGTGATGAAATCCGCGGGCTTGCCCTTCAGTTCATCGTCGTTTGCGAGATAGGGGCGTACGGCGGCGTGCGGGCAGACGTAGGCGCACTGGTTGCACTGGATGCAGTTTTCCGAAATCCATTCCGGCACATGGATTGCCACGCCGCGTTTTTCGCAGGCCGTGGTGCCCAGGGGGAAGAAGGCGGCGGGATGGAAAGCCGAAACGGGCAGGGCGTCGCCTTTCTGGGCCAGTATGGGCCGGACGACGTCGCGGACGTAAGGAGTGTCGTCGTCGTGCCGGACTACGGCCCCGCCTGTGGCCTCGGCCCAGGAGGCCGGGTACTTCACTTCCTCCAGAGCCGTGAGCGCGCCGTCCACAGCGGCGATGTTCATGCTCACGACCTTGTCGCCCTTGCCGGCGTATGTTTTTTTGATGGAATCCCGAAGCAGGTCCAGGGCCTTGTCCAGAGGCAGAACGTTGGACAGCTTGAAAAAGACCGTCTGCATAATCATGTTGATGCGTCCGCCGAGGCCCAGGCCGGCCGCTAGCTTGACGGCGTCTATATTGTAAAAGCGCAGTTTTTTCCGGGCTATGGTTTGCTTCATCGCGGCCGGCAGCTCGCGTTCCATGTCTTCCTTGGTCCACGAAGAATTGAGTACAAAAACGCCTCCTTCCCGTATCACGTCCAGGATGTCGTACTGCGTGACGTAGGCCGACTTATGGCAGGCGATGTAATCGGCTTCGGTGATCAGGTAGGTGGACTGTATGGGGTCTTTGCCGAAGCGCAGGTGAGAGACGGTGAATCCTCCGGATTTTTTGGAGTCGTAGGCAAAATAGCCCTGGGCGAAGAGGTCGGTGTTGTCGCCGATGATCTTGACGGCCTGTTTGTTCGCGCCCACGGTACCGTCCGCGCCAAGGCCGAAGAATCTGCACTGCACGGTTCCGGCCGGGACGGTGTTCGGGGCAGGGCCGAGGGGCAGGGAACTGCCGCTCACGTCGTCGTTGATGCCCACGGTAAAGTGGTTTTTCTGCCGGTCGGGAAGCATGTTGTCGAAGACGGCCTTGACTTCGGCGGGAGAAAATTCCTTGGAGCCGAGGGCGAAACGCCCGGCGAGCACGCGCGCCCGGCAGCCGCCTTCAGTCAGGGCGGCGTTGACGTCCAGGAACAGGGGGTCGCCCGGCGCGCCCGCTTCCTTGCAGCGGTCAAGCACGGTGACGGTCTTGACCGAGTCCGGCAGGACTGCGGGCAGTTGTTCGGCGGCAAAGGGCCGGAAGAGACGCACTTTGACCAGACCGATTTTTTCGTCGGGCTTGTCCGCGCAATAGTTGATGTATTCTTCGACGGCTTCGCAGCCGGAGCCCATGGCCACGACGACGCGCTCCGCATCATGACGGCCGCGGTAGTCAAAGGGTTTGTAAAAGCGGCCGGTGAGCTTGCCGACCTTGTCCATCTGCGCGGCGACGATGTCCGGCAAGGCCCGGTAGTAAGGAGTAACGCGTTCCCGCCCCTGGAAATAGATGTCCGGGTTCTGCACCGTGCCCCTGATGGTCGGGTGGCGCGGGTCCATGGCGGCTTTGCGGAATTCCGCGATTTTTTCGTAATTGACGAGTTTTGCTATGTCCTCGTAGCTGATGACCTTGATCTTGTTGATTTCGTGCGAAGTGCGGAAGCCGTCGAAAAAGTGCAGAAAGGGTATGCTGCCCTCAACGGCCGAGAGGTGGGCGACCAGGGCCAGATCCATACACTCCTGAACGGAAGCGGAGGCCAGCATGGCGAAGCCTGTCTGGCGGGTAGCCATGACGTCCTGGTGGTCTCCGAAGATGGACAGCGAGGGCATGGCCAGGGAACGGGCCGAAACGTGAAAGACGCCGGGCAGCAGTTCGCCGGCGATCTTGTACATGTTGGGGATCATCAGGAGCAGTCCCTGGGAGGCTGTGAAGGTGGAGGTCAGCGCTCCGCCCGCGAGTGCGCCGTGCACGGCGCCGGCCGCCCCGGCTTCGGACTGCATTTCCCGAACCTGCACGCATTGCCCGAAGATATTTTTCCTGCCCGCCGCCGCCCATTCATCAACGAGTTCGGCCATGGTAGACGATGGCGTTATGGGAAAAATGGCCGCTGTATCGCTGAGCGCGTAAGCGACATGGGCAGTCGCCGTATTACCGTCCATGGTTTTCATCAGAAATTCCTTTATGGTTTGAAACCTCTCCCTTCAGGGAGATTCCCGCTTTACGCCCGGCAAAGCCGGGCAACCTTCCCGATAAACTCCTCCCTTCAGGTAGGAGGCAATCCACCCGGCTCATATCCGCCGGGGCGGAGTCATCCGGCGAATGGAGCCGGACGTGGATTGAAACACGGAGAACAACGAATACTCGCGGATATACGGCGCCGCCTTGTCCGGCCTGTGCGGACCGCAAACGCGGGTGCGCGAAGGTGCGGGAAACAAGTATCGGCGCTGCATTTGTGTATGCCGGAAAAAGCGCCCTGCCGCAAGGGACAAGTGTACACGGGTACAGCGCGCGTTTTGCCGTCGTCATGTCGACCGGCTCGGCTTTGCCGCAAGGAAGACGCGGAAACCGGAACAATCGTAAATCGTGGACGCGGCGGAGAGAACATCACGCGAGGGACATGGACACACTACGCGAGGGACGGAGAGAAACCCGTGTGAGGGACGGAGAGAGCACCGGAAAGCCGTACACGAAAAAACGCCCTGCTCGTTGCCGTGCAGGGCGTTTGCCGGATTTGAGGAGTAATCCGGCTGTTTCAGGCCCGGCCGAGGCCCGAAAGGGAGGGCGCAAGCGTCATATAGAAGTAGACGTCGGGATGCTGCGCGCCTTGCGTGCTGCCCAGAATGCCCTCCTTGTCGCGCCCGCGCAAGGGATCACGGAAATTGAGGGTTCCGGAAAAATCGCTGTACCAAAAAAGAGCTTCCGTGCTGTTGATGAGTGCGGCTTCGGTCATGATATTCTCCTTATACAGGTTCGTTTCGGGCTTGTGCGCCCGCCGTTGTGTACTTTCGTTTCGGTCTTGTGTACCCGTCGTTGTGGATACCGGCTTCGAGCTTGTGTACACATCGCTCAGTTACACTCTTCATAATGCACATACTGTGCCGGCGCGTCTTTTGAAAAAACAACCTTGTATTTTCACCATGTTGCAAATATACTGTGCCGCCACGGCTCGCTTGACTCGTGAAACGGTGAAAGAAATCACCGCCCTCGAACGGCACCGCCACGGCTGTGCATTGCGTAACAGCCCGCCACAGACCCTTGACACGGGCCGGACGCTGTGGTGAAATACGGCACCACTGCTGAAAATTTTCACCCGCTCCCTTCCGACGTACGGAGCCGGCCGCGGATTGAAACAAACACCATGCGGGAGGTTCGTGGAAGTGACGATGGCGGAACAGTTATCGGGGCGCGCTGTGAGGGAACAATTACCGGCATCGGGGCGCGTTGCGGCGGCAGAGCCGGCAGGCCGCGCCGCGAAAGAACAATCCCCGGCGCATGCCGCGCCGGGCCGGCCGGCGGCGCGCGCTGTGAAGGAGTCGGCGATGAGTGTTGCGACAGAACCTTTACCGATGTGCCCAGAATCGGCGTGCACAGAAAGGAAGCCGGCGGAGGAGGTGGAAAGCCTGCGCAAACTGAACCGGGAATACGAGGTCATGTTCGAGTCTTCACTCGACGGACTGGTGATCACGGACGGCACGGGCAGACTGCTGCGCGTCAACCGGAGTTATCTCGGCATATCCGGCGCGAAGGAGGAGGATGTCGTCGGACGCACGGTGCAGGAACTGGCCGGTCGCGGTTTTTTTTCCGCCTCGGCCACACAGCTTGCTGTGGAAAACCGCCGCCCGGTCACGGCCGAGCAGATATTTCAGAACGGCGCCGTGCGCACCTTGAACACCGCCAACCCCGTCTTCGACGACAAGGGGACGTTGCTGCGCATCGTGACCAATGTCCGGGACATGTCCGCCGTACACAAACTGGAAACGGAACTCAAGGAAGCCAGGGACTCGGCCGACCGCTACGCGGCCATTCTGGAAAGCATGAACCGCCGGGCGCAGCGGGAGCATTACACGGCCGGGAGCGCCGGAATGCGCGGTGTCTTCCGCCGCGCTCTGGAGTACGCCTCGACTGCCGCGCCGGTGCTGATTACCGGGGAATCGGGCACAGGCAAGGAAGTGGCTGCGGATTTCATGCACACGCACAGTCCGCGCCGCGCCAAGCCCTTGTTGAAGATCAACTGCGGGGCCATTCCGGAGCAACTGCTGGAGGCCGAGCTTTTCGGATACGAAGGCGGCGCTTTTACCGGCGCGCGCAAGCAGGGGCGCATCGGGCTTTTTGAAGCGGCGAACGAGGGCACCGTGTTTCTGGACGAAGTCGGGGAACTGCCGCAGCCCCTGCAGGTCAAGCTGTTGCGCTTCGTGCAGGACAAGGAATTTTATCGCCTGGGCGGCAACCGCCTGATCACGGTGGACGTGCGCATCACGGCAGCCACCAACCGTTCGCTTGAGGAGATGGTGGCGCAGCGCAGCTTCCGCGCCGACCTGTTTTACCGTCTCAACGTCCTTTCCCTGTGCATTCCTCCCCTGCGCAAGCGGAGTGAGGATATTGTGCCGCTCGCGCATTTTTTCCTGAAACGCTTCAACTCCCGCTACGGACGGGAAAAAGCGCTCTCTCCGCAAGTCTGCGCCGTCTTCGAGCACTATGCCTGGCCCGGCAACATCCGCGAACTGGAAAACCTGCTGGAGCGGCTGAGCATCATCAACACCGGCCCGGTCATTCTGCCGGAGCATCTGCCGCGCCGCATGGCCGGAGAGTCGGAGGCCGTTCGCCGGGCCGCCGTCCCCTACCGTGAAGCGCGGGAAAGCTTCGAAAAAGACTACTGGAGCAAGGCGCTCAAACGCTATGCGTCGTACAGGGAAGCGGCCGCCGCGCTGGGCGTGGACCATTCCACCATCGTGAAGAAGGCGGCGCGCTACGGGATCAGGCAACCCTTCAGGGCTGACGATGCTCCTTCAGCCGACGCCGGTGCGGCTGCGCCGTTCAACGGAGTCGCACATCCCTTCAGGGCTGACGATGCCCATGCAGTTGATTCCTATGCGGCTGAGCAGTTCAACGGAACCGAACAACCCTCCGGGGCGGATGATGCGGCCGCGCCGACAGGATAAAGCATGACTCTCGATCATCTCCGCGGGTTGCGGCCGTGCCGGAATCGCAGGCCCGCGCGGCAACAGGATACGCCATGAGGCACGATCATCCCCGGCACAGGCCGTTCACAGCATTTTTCGCGTATTGCCGCATGGTCAAGATCGAGCATTCCGTGTTCGCCCTGCCTTTCGCGTATATCGGGGCTTTGCTGACCGCGCGCGGTCTGCCCGGCCCGGAAGTGCTGCTGCCCCTGACCACGGCCATGGTCTGCGTCCGTTCCTATGCGATGGCCTTCAACCGCATTGCGGACTTGCCACTGGACCGCATCAATCCCCGCACGGCAGACAGGCCGCTGGTCACGGGGGAAATAAGCCTCCCCGGCGCGCGCCGGTTCTGCGCGGCCGCGGCCGCCGGCTTTATCGCCTCCTGCGCGGCCCTCAATTCCCTGTGCCTGACCCTGGCGTTCCCGACCCTTGTGCTTGCGGCCCTGTACAGTTACGCCAAACGCGTCACCCGGTTCTGCCATTTCCTGCTCGGCGCGGTGATCGGGCTTGCTCCCGTCGCCGGCGCGCTGGGCGTCTCGCCGGTCTTCACGCCGTCTTCGTTGCTGCTCGGTTTTGCCGTCCTCTTCTGGATCGCGGGCTTCGACATCATTTACGCATGCCTGGATCTGGACTTCGACAAAGCGCACGGGGTGCATTCCCTGCCCGCCTGTTCGGGCGTCGGCCCGGCCTTGGCCGTTTCCGCCTTCTGCCATGTGAACACGGTGCTCTTTCTTTTTCTTGCGGGACTGGAATACGGACTGAGCCTCGGCTGGTACGCCGCGCCGGCCGTCACCGCGGCTCTGTTCCTGTGGGAGCACAGCCTTGTGGGGGAGGGCAGGCTTGAGAAGGCCGGTTTGGCCTTTGCCCTGAACGGTCCCATTGCCGTGCTGCTGCTGATCGGGGCGGCCCTGGGGATCGGCTGACGTGCCGGCGTATGTGGATCGGTGCAGGGTTTTCCCGGACACCGAACAGACGAAGCCGCCTGCGGAGAATTCCTTGATGAACAGGGAATTGAGCATGTACGCCGCGGCTTTTCGCGAGTTCGCACGTTTTGATGCCGGGCCGGTGACGATGTCCGCGTTGTATATGCAAACAGCAGGATGAGTTTGAAACTCCCACCGCTCACGTCGGTCAACAGCCATTGGCGAGAAGTGATTCACGCGGCACCAAGACGGACAAATTACGAGAGTGGTGACCTATGTATAGACTGATATATGGTAACTATATGAAATATTAAGTT
This sequence comes from Desulfovibrio sp., assembly GCA_031271265.1. Lineage (GTDB taxonomy): Bacteria > Desulfobacterota > Desulfovibrionia > Desulfovibrionales > Desulfovibrionaceae > Frigididesulfovibrio. Next base: position 149,505 of record JAISWB010000028.1, read on the forward strand.
TTTCCCGGTGCAGATTCGTAATGGAAAATTTTACTTATAACACGGCTGTTTTATTAACTTTTCATCGTGTATCTCTATATTTTGCTGCACACTCTTGGATTTTTATCTGATAACGTGTGAAGGCGTGCGATAATGGCTGTGGTCCGTTTTCCAGACCAATACTCCTGAGCGAGGCAACGCGTTATAATTTGCCTCAGGTTCATTTCAAAACCTCCCAATGACCGCCCTTTTTCGGTCCGGTATGCCGCAAGCGGCCTTCTGTGCGCAAATTTCTGGCAACGAGTTCAATGGCGGCAACGCTCTTCCCAAGCGTTGAGGCGGCTGCGGATAAAGAAAGGGTGGGTTGCTCGCGCAAAAGTTCCAGGAGTCGATCCGGCGTTTTTACCCTAGTTTTTACCCTAGTTTCTACCCTAGTTTCTGACGGCGTTTTTTCCTCTGCACCCGTCCGCGTTCCCGCCATAAGTTGTAAGTATTCGTCAGAAAAAGCAAATTCCGTCAGCAGGTCGCTTCCGCTGAAACGCAAACGCGGCGGGGGCGTTCCGGCCTCCCGGCAGGCTTCAAAAATGCGCTCAATGCCCCGGCCCCATGCTTCAATTCCCCCGGCGCGGAAAAAGGTATTGGCAATGTCCGGGTTGAGCGGTCTTGAATTGTGCGGAGCAAGCAGATCACTCTCCGTCCAGCCCTCCGGCAGGGTGGCCGGGTTCCAGATCATCAGCTTGTGATCATAGACGCGGATTTGGATCGGCGCGGGGATCATGTAGTCGCGATGGATCAGGGCGTTGAGCAAGGCTTCGCGCAAGGCCGGGCGCGGCACGGGGTAGCGCTCCACGCGCACAATATCCTCATAGCGGATGGATGCCTTGAGGTACTTGAAAAACAGAATTTCCAGAGTTTTCTGCGCCTGGGTGAAGAGATCGCCGTTCACCTCGTCGTGGTAGGCAATTTCTGATTCTGACTGGAAAAAGCCGATTTTGACAAAAGCGCCGGTAACAAAACGCAGAGGGTCGGGGTGAAAAAGCAAAGCTGCTGCCCGTTTGAGGTAACGGCCTTCCATGAGCTTGAGTTTGTCCAGAAGTTCGGCATCCGGTTCGGCAAGGGCCGAGGCGTCCAACCGCCCGCTGGTCCGGGCCAGAGCACGGAACTGTGCAAACGCCTGGGGCGAGAGGTCCGCCGCATTGAGTCCGGGCAGAGGGGAACCGTCCCAGGTGCGCCCGAAGCGGCGTAACAAAAAACGATCCAGAGCCGCGCCCTTGATTTCCTGCAAGGTGCTGCCGCTACGCTGGTAATAACGGCCGCGATAGCTGATGGGGTTGGGGTAGGCGGGAACGCCAATTTCCAGATATTCCTTGCCGCCGTCTTCGCGCAGATTTACTTCGGCCATGATGCCCAGCAGATCCCGGAACTTGTTGGGCAATTCCTCAAGTAAAAATCGCGCGTTGGGCAGGCCGACGAGCTTGCCCCTGTCATCCCGGCCAATGACCAGGGTACCGCCCTCGGCGTTTGCAAAACCGCACACCCACTTCAGGTGGTCGTCACGCCAGGATGATTTCCATTCAAGGGTTTGGGATTCAGGCATGGGGTTCGTCCAGATTCTTGTCCGCCCACAGCAATTTCATTCTGTACTGCGCCTTGCCGCAATTTTTACATAAGCGGCACCTATCGCTGCCACAATTTTTTCAGCAGCTCCGGCCATAATTGGGAATTTTTGATAAGGGCATGGCCGCGTTCCTGGGCAATGCATTGGGCGGATTTAGCGCCAGTGGCGCATTCAAAGTCCGGGGCCGGGGCCTTGGGCTTCGGGCCGGTTTTCTCTTTGCTCCGCACGACCTCGCCGGACCATTCACGATATAGCGGGCATTGGCTTCCGGCGTCCAGCCCTGCCGGTGCTCCTCCAAGGCCAAGATTTTGTGGGCAGCTTCAATGTCAAAGCCGTTGTTGGGGTCAACGACTTTCATTGTCACGGGGTGCATCCGGTTCATCGCGATGTGGACGTGGTAGTTCTCGGTATTCCAATGGAGGCCATACACGGTCTGGCAACCTTGCAGGCCCATTTCCCGCAGGAAAATATCCACCAGTTCGTAAACCTGAGCGGCTGCGGGCTGCTCATTCTCCCGCCAGGAAAACACAAAATGGCTGACCGGCATTTTACTGTGTACGGTTTCCGTGGCCAGGGAGATCATTTCCTTTTTCTGGCTGCCGTGTGTACCGGTCAGAAAATTCAGACCGCCTGAGTGCTCAATCTTTTCCGCCGGGTTCGTATTGTGGGGCTGACGAATGTAGTCCACAAGATCAGAGAGGAGTGATGACCTATGTATAGGCAGATACATGATAACAATATGAATTATTAAGATTTTTTTGGTGCAGATTCGGAATGAAAAGTTTTACATATAACATGGTGCTTTGATTAACTTTTCATGCTGCGTATCTATATTTTAGT
>JAISWB010000089.1 GCA_031271265.1 Desulfovibrio sp.
CGTCTCCGCCAAGGCGGACGGAGTCGACATCAAGGTGAAAGGCACCTATGAATTCGCCTTCGGCTGGGTGTGGAATGACGGCTTTTCCAACAGTGTCAACAAGAGCAGCTACAGTGATAGTCCTAAAGATCCATTTCTCGCTCAGCAGCGAGTCCGCGTGCAGATCAACTTCATCATCAATGAATACCTGCAGGGCGTCTATGGTACTGAAACCAATCTGGTCTGGGGCAGAAACACAGGCGGGACGCCGGGTGCTGTAGGTGGTACCGGTAACGCAAGCGGCGGCGCTATGGACTCCGACGGCGTGAACATCCGGACTCGCTGGGCCTATCTTGACTGGCTGATCCCCAACACCTCTGTGCAGGTGCGTATGGGTATGCAACCGGTGGCCACGCCTTCGACTCGCTTGGGTACTCCGCTCTTAAACACAGACGTTGCAGGTATTATTGTCAGCAGTCCGACCCCTCTTGACTGGCTGAGCGTGACTGCTTTCTGGCTGCGTCCGTATGACTACTTTGGCAATGACAGTTATATTAACGGCGATGGACGTTTCGGCGGCTTGGGACGTTTCGACGAAGTGGACGCCTTCGGCTTCATCTTGCCTGTAAGCATCAGGAAGATAGGCTTGGATATTAAGCCGTATTTCATCTTTGCCAATATCGGCGCAAGCTCCGGCTGGTATGATCGGCAGTTCGATATGAGAGATTTGGATGAAGACGGCGCATTGAGTGACCCATTTGCCGGTAATACCCCAGCCGTACGCGATGATCGTACTCATGCTATCTGGGCAGGTATCAACTTTGACTTCAAGTTGCTTGACCCGCTGACAATCGGCTTGGATGTCATCTACGGCAACGCCCATAAAAATGACTTGGGCGATAAGACTCTAGCTGTAGGGGACGATGATCGTGATGTCTTGATAGGTACCCGTGGCTGGTTTATCGCCGCCACCTTGGATTACAAGCTGGACTTCGGCAGCAACTTCAGCGTGACCCCAGGCATCTTCGGTTGGTGGGCGTCAGGCGACAGCGCCGGAGGCGTGGAAAATGGACAATATGGCCGTTTACCCAGCATCGGCACCAACGGCGGCAACTTCAGACCCACCAGCTTCGGCGGTGTCGGTTATTTCAACACTCAGTCCCAATACAACAACGGCGGTGAAATCATCAACACCGGAACCGGCACGTGGGGCGTAGGTATTCAGCTCGCCAACGCCACTTTCATCAAAGATCTCACCCATACTCTGCGCTTTGCCTACTACCGCGGCACCAATGACTCCGATATCGTGCGTTGTGAACGTGATGGTGGACTAGGCTTTGTACCGAAGTATAGGGACGACAACTTGTATCTCACGACCAGTGACAGCGTGTTCGAAGTCAACTTCGACCACACCTACAAGATCTATGAAAACTTGACTGCCGCTCTGGAACTCGGCTGGTTGCATCTAAACTCCGACGAGGAAGTTTGGGGCAACTCCAGCTTTGCCAATCCCGGTCGCACCGGCGAAGGCAAGGCCAGCACCAACGCCTGGAAAGCGGAACTCCTGTTCACGTTCTCCTTCTAACCAGACAACAGCTTCGGCTGTTTGACGACGAAACGCAACAGGGGCCGCAAGGCCCCTGTTTTTTGCGTGCAGCGGGTACAGGCAAACTCCGGCCGAGAGGGCGCCGGTTTGCATGCAAATTAGTCCTGGTTATTGCGCTGTTTTTTTCAGGTAAATCGTTCGCCTCCGGGTGAAAGGTGCTGAAAACAGCCTGAAAAAAAGAGGAGCGCATAATGAGTGAAACCGGCACCGAAACCGCAACAGATCGCCACGGCTATTGGATAGAACGGGCTGAGTGTGATCTTGAAACTGCACAAGCTATGCAGCAGACCGCCAGATACCTTTATGTCTGTTTATGTATCAACAAACAGTTGAAAAAGCACTGAAAGCAGTGATTGCAAAATAGGATATTTTTCCTCCGAAAATCCATAACTTGGCGCACTTGGCTGAATTATCCAACCTGTCAGATTCATTGCGTGACGAGCAAGCCAAGCTTCTTTATGAACTTTACCCGTTCAATATTGAAGCACGCTAACTTTCGCATAGGAGTAAAATAGCTATAAATCTGGATGAAAGAAACTGTAAGGAATAGATTTCCAAGACTGAGGATTTTCTACAATGGATAAAACAGAATCTCAAGCTCTTGCAAAACAGTATGCTTCAGTAGCAGCACAAGAAATTCATCCTGATAAAATATTGCTGTTCGAGTTCTACGCCAAGGGAACGGCAACTGATGAAAGTGATATGGACGTTGCTGTGATTGTTAACAATTTTTCAGGCGACCGGCTGCAAACCTACACACGGATTGCCGGTTTATGTAGAAAAGTCAGTTCTTATATTGAGCCGGTTCTCCTTGACAGCGCAGATGGCAGAAGCGGCTTTCTTGAAGAAATCGCCAAACACGGTGAGCTGCTCTATGAGCAACAGCTTGTTGAACTGAAATGACGCGTTGCTGGAAATCAAAGCATTTCGGGAAGGCATGACGTTATTCGGAAGTCGCGTAAAACTCCGCTTCCGGAACAGCGGGCAGTTCCCCCGCCTCCGCGAGTTTGCTCCAGAACAGCTTCAGTCCCGCCTGTTCGCGTTCCCCCAGACTATACTTCAAACAGGTAAAGTAGTCGGCATGCTCCGCAGTCGTCATAAAAGGATGACTGAGGGCAGCCGCCCGCAGGATTTCATCCATGTGCGCCTTGCCGTAGTCACGTGAGGCCCGCAACAGCGCCCCCGGATCCTCCGCTGCAGCGTCTTTACCGACGCCGCGCAAGGCAATCCACAGCCCGAACACAAAAGGCAGCCCGGTATGCTCCCGCCAAGCCTGCCCCAAATCCAGACGGTAGGGGTAATGCGGATGCCCGCCCAGGCGCAGCGCTTCATCCCCTATGGAAAGGAAAGCATCGGGAAAACGCCCCGCTTCGAGTTCCTCGGCCGCCTGTCCGCTCGCGGCGGTAAAACGCGTGACCCCGTACACTTCCGCCAGCAACAGGCGCAAAAGCAGAACCGAAGTGTGGCTCTGAGCGCTGAAAAGAATGCCCCTGTCCTGCAACGCCTCCACAGGGAAACGCGACAGCAGCAAAACACTGCGCACCGGCCCGTCGCTGCTTATGGACAGGTCGCGCAGGAGCAGATAACGCTCGGGCCGCCGCGCATACTCCACGCATGAAACGGAGGCGGCTTCCAACGCGCCCGCCGCCATGCGCCGGTTGAGTTCCGCCGGCGTCCCCCGCACCAGTTCATAATTGTGCGCGATTATGCCCGCTTCCAGCGCATAATAGACCGGCAACACATTGAGAAAGGCTATGCGCCCCACGCGCGTCTTCTTTCGGGGCCCGCGCGGAACTCCTCCGGATTGTGCCCCTCCGGCGCCGCAAAGGTCCGCAGGATACCTTGCCCCCGCCTCGACTTGCGTATCCCCTTTCACAGCGTACTTACCCCTTGCTCCACAAGGCTGTAATCCATGGTGCGCTGCCTCGGCGTAAAACCGGCCCTGCCGATGATTGCACGGATTTCTTCCCGCGACAGGCGGAAAGATACGCCGGCCGCGGCCACGACATTTTCCTCTATCATCAGCGAACCGAAATCATTGGCCCCGAAAAACAGCGCGAGTTGGGCGATTTGCGGTCCCATGGTGACCCAGGAAACCTGCAGCGAAGGAAAATTATCCAGCACCAGACGGGAAAGAGCCAGAAGACGCAGGTAGCTTTGTGCCGGTTCACTGCGGTGAAAGACGCGCTCGGACTTTGCCCGGAGCGGCCCGGAGGAATCCGCTGAGGGCACGGCCTCCCGCTTGCCTTCACCGAGCAGCGTGCCCGAAGGTTGAAACGTCCAGGGAATGAAGGCCGTGAATCCCCCTGTTTCATCCTGCAGCGCCCGCAGGGCAAAGAGATGCTCCAGCCGCTCGGCCGGGCTTTCCTCGTGCCCGAACATCATGGTCGCCGTTGTCTTAAGCCCCTGCCGGTGCGCTTCTTTCATCACCGCAAGCCAGCGCGCGGCGGAACACTTGGCGGGCGAAACCTCGGAACGGACGCGCTCCGCGAGTATCTCCGCGCCTCCTCCCGGTATGGAATGCAGCCCCGCCTTGACCAGCCGGGCAATGACTTCCGCATCGCTCAACCCGGCCTGCTCGGCGAAAAAGGCGATTTCCGGCGGTGAAAACGCGTGAATGTGTATGGAAGGAAAGCCGGTCCGTATCCAGGAAAGCATGTCTTCAAGCCGGGGCAGCGTCAGCGCCGGGTTGAGGCCGCCCTGCAGGAGGATCTGCGTCCCGCCGAGTTCAATAGTTTCGCTGATTTTCCGTGCCAGTTCCTCCTTCGTCAGCACATAGCCGTCGGGATGTCCGGGCGGTCGGAAAAAGGCGCAGAAGCGGCAGGCGCAGGTGCATATGTTGGAATAATTGATGTTGCGGTCGGCAACGTAGGTGACAATCCTTTCCGGATGCCGGCGCATGCGCGCCGCATGCGCAAGCGCGCCCAAGGTATGCAGGTCGGTCTCCGCATAGAGAGCGCAGGCCTCGTCCCCGGAGAGGCGCACCCCCGCCCCGGCCGCACGTCCGTTGCCGGACCCGTGACGAGGCGGCGCGACATACTCTTTCAGCAATCGCCGCACGATGCCTGCCGCTCCTAAACGGCGGGCGGGCGGCAAACCGGCGGAAAGCGTTTCCGCGACGGACCCTGCATCCGTGCGGGCAGTTTCATCTGTGCGCGGGCCTGCATCCGCGCTTGGGCCTGCGTCCACGCCGGGGCCGGCGTCCGGCAGGCGTTTGTACCCGGCCGTGCGGTTGACAGGCTCGAATCCGCAGTCACGGATCATGCCCTCCAGTTCGGCGCGGGACAGGGCCTGTTCGGCGTCCGCCCCGGCCATGTGTCCGATGCGTTCTTCAATAATGGTTCCGTCCAGATCGTCGGCGCCGAAACTCAGGGCCGCCTGGGCGCACTTGATACCGAGCATCACCCAGTAGGCCTTGATGTGCGGGATGTTGTCCAGGAGCAGGCGGGCGACGGCGATGGTCCGCAGGCGGTCCAGGCCGGAATCCACGGCCGTGTGCGGGGAACGGACTTCGGCGGCCAGGGGGTTGTGTCCCGCCTGGTAGGCCAGAGGGACAAAGCAGACGAAGCCGCCGCTCTTGTCCTGTTGAGCGCGCAGGGCGCAGAGATGCCGCACGCGGTCGGCGTGCGACTCTATGTGCCCGAAGAGCATGGTGCAGTTTGAAGGTATCCCCAGGGAATGCGCTTCCCCGGCAATGCGCAGGTATTCCTCGGCGCTGAGTTTGCCGGGACAGATTGCCTCGCGCACGGCCGGGCTGAAAATTTCCGCCCCTCCGCCGGTGAGCATGGACACGCCGGCCTTTTTGAGCCGCGTCAGCACCGCGCGCGTAGCGCAGCGCTCAATGCGCGCGAAATTGTGGATTTCCGCCACGGTAAAGGCTTTAATTTCCGTTTCCGGGCGTAGCCGCCGCAGTTCGGCGAAAAATTCTTCAAACCAGGCCAGCGGCAGGCGCGGATGGCAACCGCCGACGACGTGTATTTCCGCAAAAGGATTGCCGTCGTCGTCCAATGCGCGCCGCAGCATGGCTTCCCGGTCCAGAGTGAACGCGCCTGCGGCATGCTCATCCCGGCGAAAGGCGCAGAAACGGCAACGGTTGACGCAGATATTGCTGTAGTTGATGTGCCGGTTGCGGACATAGTAGGTTCTGCCGCCGTGCATCCGCGTGCGCACATGGTGGGCCAGCGCCGCCACGGCGGTGACGTCGGGACAGGCGAAAAGGGCCTCGCCGTCCTCTTCGGACAGCCGTTCCGCGTTCATGATCCTGCGGAATTGCCCGTGCAGCCCGACCCTCCGGTATCGGCGTTCCTCAAGCACGGAGGGCCCCAAACACGGTATTGTCCATAGTCGGTGATTGCGGTGACTTTTTAAGCAAAGGACGCGGCCCCGGTCCGGATGTCCGGTTGTGAACAGGTTCAACGATCAAGGAATGCCGGGCAAGGTCGGCTTGACATACGGCTCGGATTCCGAGGAAGCCTTGCTTCGGCAGCCAAGGTTGCCGGGCAAGGGCGGCTTGACGTACCGGACGAGGTAACCGCATTTTCCGAAAAAGTCCACACGCCGCGCGACGTTGAGCGGAAAGCCGCCGCGCGCCGGAGACCCCCCTTCACGGAGATTCCCGCTTGACGCCGGGCAGAGCCGGGCATAGCGTCTTGCGGTACCTCTCGGGATGAGGGTATTAACCTGCGAATGTTTTGATCGTTTGAACCGGTTGCTTGACAACGGATTTTAGAAACCAAAACATTTTTTGCGTAATACCGTAAAATATCGCGCTGTTGTGCGAACGACCCGAGAAAGTTCCCTCCGTATGGATACCGTCAGCGCGGAAAAACGCAGCCGCAATATGTCCCGCATCAAAGGACGGGATACAAAACCCGAAAAAACGGTGCGCTCCCTGCTGCACGCCATGGGCTGCCGTTTCCGCCTCCATGTGAAAGACCTGCCGGGCAAGCCGGATATAGTTCTGCCGCGCCGTAAATGCGTCATCTTTGTCCACGGCTGTTTCTGGCACGGCCACCAAGGATGCAGACGGGCAAGCATCCCCGCAACCCGCACAGAGTTCTGGACGGCAAAAATACACGGCAACAGGCAGCGTGACGAACAGACCGTCGCAGCTTTGGAAAAACTCGGCTGGCGCTGCCTGGTCGTCTGGCAGTGTCGACTGCACGATAAGGCAGCTCTGCGCCGACTGTTGGCGGCCTTTCTGAACATCGAAGATTCCCCCGCGTCCCCACCCCCCGACTGACTACAGATATCCACATTACAAAGTAATCATTGTAATGCTGAGGATCGGCTGCGGCTCAAGCGCGGTTGCGCCTTGCCTTACGGACGAAGTTTGTTGATTTCCGCGAAAATCGGTAAAAGCAAAAAAAATCTTTTTTTTTTGACTTCTCCTCTTGAAAACAGATGTCAATTTCAGTAAACTGCTTCCGTGACTGCGTATGAAGGACGGAAGGACTGCAAGCCGACAGGAGAAGCCATCATGGGCGAAATCATTTCGTTACGCGACTTGAAAAAAGGGCAGAAAGCCGTCATCGCCGGCGTCGACGTCGGGGGTGAAATGGGGCGGCGCATCCGGGATATGGGGTTGACGCCGGGCGTTGAGGTAATCTGCGTGGGACGCGCGCCGCTGCAGGATCCGGTGGCGCTGCGTTTCATGGGATTCACGCTGACGCTGCGCAACCACGAAGCGGGCTTTGTCCGGGTAAGAGCAGCATGACCGCGCAGGCAGAGCAGGGCGCTCCGGGCGGACACATGCTCATCGCCATAGCCGGGAACCCCAATTCCGGCAAGACCACGGCCTTCAACCGCTACACCGGCGCACGGCAGCATGTGGGCAACTACCCCGGCGTCACGGTGGAGAAAAAAAGCGGCACGGCGCATCTGGACGGCCGGGACATCATCCTGATGGACCTGCCGGGGATGTATTCCATGAGCGCCTATTCCCCGGAAGAAACGGCGGCCCGGCAGGCTCTGGCCGACGAACGTCCCGGCGCAATCATAGATGTGGTCAACGCCGGAGTGCTGGAGCGCAACCTGTACCTGACCGTACAGTTTCTGGAAATGGGCCTGCCCGTCGTCATATGCCTGAACATGATGGACGAGGCCAGAGCGCAGGGAATGACCGTCAACGTGCAACTGCTGGAAGAACTGACGGGGGCCAAAGCGGTGCCCGCGGTGGCCAGAAGCGGGGAGGGCCTTGAGGAAACCCTGCGCGCCGCCGTGGAACTTGCGGAAACGTCCGGGGGGCGGATTCCTCCCCTGGAAATATCCTACGGACCGGACCTGGACACCGCCCTGACCGAAATGGAGCCCGTAATCAGGGAGGCCGGCCTGTTCGCCGACACCTATCCTCCCCGCTGGGTAGCCATGAAATTTCTCGAATGCGACCAGGATATGCTGCATTCCGCGCAGGCCGCCGCCCCCGAGGTCGCCGCCCGCCTGCGGGCGATGGCCGACAGAACCTCGGCCCACCTGCGCAACACCGTCGGCGCGGACGCGGAAGCCGTTGCCGCCGATTACCGCTACGGATGGATACGCTCCATCCTGCGTCAGGGCGTGCGCGTCGAGGACGAACAAAAAAACCGCATCGACCTTTCCGACAAGATAGACATGGTCCTGACCCACCGCATCGCCGGTCCGCTCTTTCTGCTTGCCGTTCTGTACGGCATGTACTTTCTGACCATAGAGGTCGGCGCATATCCGCTCGCCCTGGTTGAAAGCGCCTTTGATCTGCTTCAGTCCGCGGTCGACGATCTCATGCCGGACGGCCCCCTGAAATCGCTGGTGGTTTCCGGGATCATCGCGGGCGTGGGGGGAGTCCTCGGCTTTGTGCCGCTGATCGTGATTATGTTCATGCTCATCGCGATTCTGGAAGATTCCGGCTACATGGCGCGCGCGGCGTACATGATGGACAGGATTTTCCGCATTTTCGGCCTGCACGGGGCCTCGATCATGCCCTTCATCATTGCCGGCGGCATAGCCGGCGGCTGCGCCGTGCCGGGGGTCATGGCTACGCGCACCCTGCGCTCGCCGCGCGAGCGGCTGGCGACCATGCTGACCCTGCCCTTCATGACCTGCGGCGCGAAAATTCCTGTTTTTCTGCTGTTTATCAACGTCTTTTATGAAGGCAACAAAACCCTGGCCATGTTTCTGTTTACCCTGGCAGGCTGGGGCGTTGCCATGCTCGCCGCGCTGTTCATGCGCTCCACGATCATCCGGGGCGAGGCCTCGCCCTTTGTCATGGAACTGCCTCCGTACAGGTGGCCGACCGCTGCCGGCGTCCTCATCCACACCTGGGAACGCGCCTGGCAGTATGTCAAAAAGGCGGGCACGGTCATTCTGGCCATCTCCATACTCATCTGGGCCGGCATGACCTATCCGGGACTTTCGGAAGCCGAAGAGGCCGCCTACGAAGCGCAAAAGAGCGCCCTCGAAGAACGTCTGGACGCCTTGCCGCCGGACGCCGCCGCGAAGGACGACGCGGCTGCGAAAGACACCGGCTATCCCGACATGTTCAGTCGTAACCCGGGGGCCAAAGCCGCCGGAAAGAGCGATAAAAGCCCGGTGCCGGAGTCGACGGCGCCCGGAGATGCGGCGCCGTCGGCGGACAGGGCCGCGCCGGCAAAGGACGATGCGGCTGCGAAAGGCGGCGGAGCTGCAAAGGATGCCGATTATCGCGACTTGTTCAGTCATGACCCTGCGGCCGGAAAGGGCGGCAAAGGGCCGGCGCCGGAATCGACGGCGCCCGCGGACGGAAGCGGCGAGACGGAAGAAACGGCCCGCGAACGCATTCAACAACAGCTTGCGGATCTCGAGAACGCCAAGGCGGCGGAAGCCCTGCGCGATTCTTATGCCGGACGTCTCGGCACCGCGCTGGAAGGCCTCACGGCCCCCGCCGGCTTCGACTGGCGTGTGAACATAGCCCTTATCGGCGGCATCGCCGCCAAGGAAGTGGTCATCTCCACCCTGGGCACGGCGTATTCCCTTGGAGAAGTGGACGACGAAAATACTTCCGGCCTTGCACAGTATATCCGGGCGGACAAAAGCTGGACCAAGTCCAAGGTCATGGCCTTCTTGCTGTTCACCCTTCTCTATTCGCCCTGCTTCGTGACCCTGACGGTCATCAGGCAGGAAGCGGGAGGCTGGCGCTGGTTCTTTTTCAGCCTCTTTTTCAATCTGGCCCTGGCCTACGGCGTCGCGGTCGCCGCCAACCAGTTCCTGGGCGGGCTGATATAAAGCGGGCGCCGGCCCCGTTTCCGGCCGGCACGCGAAGACGCAACGCAAGCCGGCAAATAATGGTTTACGTGCATTCTGTTGCGACATCAGGGACAAAGGTTCCACTCAAGCCGGGAAGCAATTCCCGGCTTTTCTCGCGGTTTCCGGCGGAATTTCCTTGCCTTTCCAACGGTCCTGTTTAACAGTGCCCGTTCGCCTGCCCGTGAAAACGGCGGCATCGGCGATGTCGGCCTTGAACCTTGCCGATGCAACACCCTGTGGGAGAGATAATGGATGATCGACAATGTCCCTGCGGGTCGGGCAAAGACCTGACGGACTGTTGCGGGCCCGTGCTGAAAGACTCGGCATCGGCCCGCACGCCGGAAGAGTTGATGCGCGCCCGGTATACCGCGCACGTCCTCAAAGAGTATGATTTTCTTGTGGAATCCATGCATCCGGGGCATCGCGCCGGAGTCGGCGCGAAAGAGACGGAAGCGTGGTCCGGCAAGGTGCAGTGGAGCGGCCTGGAGGTGTTTTCCGCAACGCCGGGGGCAACGGACGACGAAGGAGAAGTGTCTTTTGCCGCGCACTTCAACGTGAACGGCGAGGATCGCGAGTTTCGGGAAGACGCCCGTTTTACCAGGACGGACGGGCGTTGGTACTATGTGGACGGCAAGGTGCGCGGGCACGAAACGTATCGCCGCGAAAGCCCGCGCGTGGGGCGCAACGAGCCGTGTCCTTGCGGCAGCGGGAAAAAATATAAAAAATGTTGCGGGGCCTGATGATCTCCGCATTCGCGGCTGTAGTCTTTACCGATCCCGAAGCACAACAGCCGTCACTGCGGAAGCGCGGCGTCATTTTTTCCGACCGGGAGTTGCCCCGCATGACCTGTAAAGGAGAGTGCGCGTCCTCTGGTCCGGCAGACGTCGACGCAGTCGCCGCAGTTGCTGCACAGGGGTTCCGGCCTCGCCGCGTCCGAGCGCGGGTTCAGTCCCAGGGAACACGCCCCGAGACAGGCGCGGTCGTCCGCCCGGCAGGTGCATGAGCGCCGCCTGAAATGCACCCGCAGGCGCTTCGGCGACACCATTCCCGCAAGCGCGAGCAGCACGGACTGCGGGCAAAGATACAGACACCAGAAACGCTTGCCCGTGCGCGCTTCCAGCGCCGGCACGGCGAGCAGCATAAGCGCGGCGCCGGGCAGGATTTCCCCGTACAGGGCAAGATGTTGCACGGCCCGCGAATACCATCCCGGCATGGACAACTGGTTGAGCAGGGGCACCGGCGCGGCGGCAAGGACCGCCGCCAGCCCCGCGCAGACAACGGCCGTCTTGACGGCAAGCGGCAGCGCACCGGGCGCCCGGAGAAAAGCGCGCCCGCGTTCCTTGGAATACGGGACCGCCGCGCCCCCGGCAGCTTCCCCCGGATTGTTTTCCGCAGCCTCCCTACAGCGGTTCAACTTTGAATGTGTACATCCAAGATGAGGGGAGTCGGCCTGAGCAGGCGCAAGGCTGACCGGAGAAATCATTTCTCCCGGTTGGGTCCGGGGCAACGCCCCGGCCGCGCGCGCGTGGACGAGTTCCGAAAGCAGCCCGTAGGGGCAGATCCAGGAGCAAAAGACCGGGCCGAGCAGCAAGGCCGTCGCTAAGGCCAGGCCGGCCCCGATGAGCAGCGCCGGCGTGAGCGTGAAGGTGCCGGCAAAGACCTGGGCCGCGGCCAGGGGGTCGGCCAGAGGCAGCCCGGCGAAATCGAAAGATAAAAAATTGCCGGACAGCAGATGTACGCCTTCCCTGTTCAGAAAGGGGATAAGGATGAAGGCCCCGGCAACGCCGTACTGCACAAGGCGACGCCGGAAACGCAGGGTAGGCGGCATCATTGCCGTTTTTCTCCGTCTTTCGGCGGCAACAGGCGCAACGGCGTCACCTTGATCGCGTCGATGGGGCACACATACTCGCAGACGCCGCAACCGGCGCAATCCTTCGCGCGGACAGCCGGGATATAACCGTTGCGCAGGTAAATCGCCGTCCCCTTCAGAGGGCAGCGCTCATAGCAGGTCCAGCACATGATGCCGCTCTCCGTCTGATAATCCACGCACCGTTTGCGGTCGAGGACGGCCGTACCCATGCCCGCATCCGTCGCGGCCACGTCGCGCAATGCCGCCGTGGGGCAGACGGCGCTGCAGCGCATGCACAAAAAACACGGACTCCGGTTCTGAAAAATTTTCGGCGTGTCGCCGCCGAAAAGGAAATAATCCGGCGTCAGTTCTATGCAGGCGTAATTGCAGACCTGGGCGCAACGTCCGCAGGAAATGCAGCGCGCCTTGAAATCCTTCTCCGAAAGCACGCCCGGCGGACGCAAAAAGGGCGGACTCATAGCTTACGGCTCAAGCTCATCCTCCACAGTCATGGAAGTTATGTACGCGGCAAGCACGCCGTCAATGCCCCGCACGCGCCCGAGCAGTTCCTCCATGCCGCGGCCCGGAGCTTCGGCAACGGCGACCACATAACAGCCCTGATGGACGCCGTAGGTGGTGATTTCCGGAAAGGCCGCGGCCTCGGTTTCCACCCGACCGGCATCTTCGGGCAAGGAATGCAGAAGAAAACCGGCTACAGCCATGTGTACCCCCTTATACCGGAGTATAACAGTCTCCCTGCCGGGGCCGGTGCAAAATCATCTCCCTGTCGGAGAGTTTGAGGGGGCCGAGCCCCCTCAATGATATCGGAACCCGGCATGATCATGCCTGTTTATACACCTTCGTAGCGCAGATCTTGTACTCCGGCTCCCTGGAAGCGTTGTCCGTGGCGTCGTGGAAGAGTTTGTTCACCAGCAGCTTCTTGTCGAAGAAGGGGCAGAACACAAGACCGGGCATGCAGGTGTCCGTGATCCTGGCCGGGAAGGTCATCTTGTCGCGCCGCGTTTCCAGAACAACGGGGTCGCCGTTGTTGATCTGCAGTTTTTTCGCGTCCTCGGGGTTGATTTCCACATAGGCGGACGGATAGGCCTTACGCAGTTCAGGCACCTGGCCGGTCATGGTTGCCGTATGCCAGTGGTCGATAACCCGGCCGGTGGTCAGGACAAAGGGGTAGTCCCGGTCGGCCGGCTCAAAGGGCGGGGCATAGGGACGCAGGAAAATGTTCACTTTCCCGTCCGGACGTCCGTAAAAAAAGATGCGATCCGGGTGGTCGGCCGGCACAAGCGGGTCTTCGCCGCGCACATAGCGCAGTTTGGTGCCCGGATGCGTTTCCGTGGGGCAGGGCCACTTGATCCCGGATTCCTTCTTCAGCCTGGCCCGCGTCATGCCGTAGAAGTCATAGGGAGACCCCTTGCTCAGGGTTCTCCACTCCTCCCAGATGTCCGCGGCATTTTTGTAAGGGAAGAGCTTGGGATCGACGCCGGCTTTTGCGGCGAAATCCATCAGTATCTGCACGACCGGCCTGCTGTTGCCCAAGGGCTTTATTGCCTGCTCGGTAATGGCGTAACGGCGTTCGGTGCAGCCGTACACGCCTTCCGTTTCGCACCAGAAGGCGGCGGGGAAGACCACGTCGGCGTACTTCAGGGTTTCGGCGTCCATAAAGCATTCGGTCTGCGCGACAAAGGCCGTTTCCAGCCCTTTGGTCAGCTTGTTCAGGTTGGGCAGGGTATGGGCCGGGTTGGTGCAGTGGATGAAGGTCGCCTTGACGTCGCCCTTGGCCATGGCTTCAAAGAGGGCAACCGTATGCAGGCCCATCTTGGGCTGGATGGTCCCTCGGGGGACGCCCCAGTAATCTTCCATTTCATTGCGGTGTTTTTCATTGGCCACCACGCGCCCGGCCGGCAGCAGATGAGCCAGGGAACCCGTGTCGCGCACGCCGCCGCAGGCGTTGGGCTGCCCCGTAAGCGACAGCGGAGACGCGCCGGGACGTCCGATCTGCCCGGTGATCAAGTGCAGGTTGTGAATCAGGTTGTTGGCCCAGACGCCGCGTACCCGCTGGTTGATCCCCATGCACCAGAGCGACAGGGAGGCCGAGGATTCGGCGAATATTTTCGCGGCCTTGACAATGTCGGCCGCGGGCAGCCCGGTGATCTGCGCCGCTTTTTCCGGCGTGTAATCGGCCAGAAAAGCCTTGTAGTTCTCAAAAGTTGTCGGTTTGCCCTCTTTGTCCACAAAGTTCACATAGCGGTTGTAGAAACGCTGGTTGTCCAGTTCCTCCGCGATGATGACATAGGCCATGGCATTGAGCAGCGCGAGGTCCGTTCCAGGAATGAAGGACAGGTGCATGTCCGCTATGCGCGAAGTGTTGGTGCGGCGCGGGTCGGCCACGATGACCTTGACATCGGGGGAGCTTTCTTTCCGCTGGGCTATGCGGCGGAAAAGAATGGGGTGCGCTTCGGACGTATTGGAGCCGATGATGAAAAAGCAGGTGGCGGCATCAATGTCGTCGTAAGTGCCCATAGGCTCGTCTTTGCCGAAGGTCGTAATGTAGCCGGCAACGGCCGAGGCCATGCACAGCCGGGGGTTGCCGTCCACATTGTTGGTTTTGAAGCCCGCTTTCCAGATTTTGTTGGCCAGATAGGACTCTTCGGTCAGCGCCTGCCCGGAGCCGTAGTAGGCCACGGCCGACGGCCCGGCGGCAGCAACGGCTTCGCGGAAGGGTTTGGCCGCGAATTCCAGGGCCTCGTCCCAGGATACCTTTTCCAGGGGGCTGCTTTTGCCGCCCTTGCGGATCATGGGTTCGGTTATGCGGTCCGGCGTGTAAATGACCGGGATAAGCATGGACCCCTTGAGACAGAGCAGGCCGGCGTTGTGGTTGTTGGGGTCGCCCTTGACGGCGACCGCCCTGTCGCCCTTGACGCCGACCAGCACGCCGCAGCCCGTGCCGCAGTAGCGACATACTCCCTTGACCCATTTATCCACGCCGTCGTCCTTGCCGGCGGCGGCCGCGAGACAGGGGCCGCCGACCATGCTCAGAGCCACGGCCGCGGCGGAACCTTTCAAAAATTCACGTCTTGATACGCTCATATATGTTCTCCTTGTGCCTTCCGGGGGCCTAAGCCCGCGCTCCGCCGTTTCCGGTTCGGGAAATCAGAAAGAGGTTTTGCCGGAAGCCGCTGTTTTTTGATAGGCGTCGGCGTGCATCGGGTTCTGGTGGCGCGGATGGCAGGTGTTGCAGTCCATGCCTCCCCCGAATTTCGCCGTCATGCGCTGCATGGCCGGGTCGTGGCAACGTGAACAGATCATGTTCTGATCCGGGCGGGCGGCAAAGGGTATGGAGCCTTTGCCGTCGGGTTCGCCGTGACAGACCACGCATTTGACCAACATAACGCCGTGTTTAGATTCTTGCCAATCCTGGGTGACCTGAGCCGTCACCTTGACGTGGCAGCTCAGGCAGTCTTCATAGCCTTCCGGCGCGGCAAGATGGGCGGCTTCGCAACGGACCTCGGGAAAGGCCTTGTCCAGATAGAGGAAAAAGCCCCCGATGCCGATGCAAATGAGCGCCAGGGCCAAGCCGGTTGTTTTCATGTTAATCCGCATCGCGCTCGGCCTCCTTGTTCTTTATGCGCTCGGCGAAAAGCCCGTTTACCTCCAGCCTGCGGTCGAATTCCGGAAGATGCGCGATATTGATGTGGCAGCCGACGCACCTGCTTGAAGCCTGTCCGTTTTTTCCCAGGTAGGCGTCATGGGCGATGCGGCCGAGGTCCGTTACCGTCTGTTCACCGCGCGCGTCCCTGTACAGGTCGTCGTGACAAAGCAGGCAGTTGCCGTCGTCGATAAAGCGGCGGGCCGTTTTCTGCAGGTCCGCCCTGAGCAGGGGCGCTCCGCTCCGGAACAGGTGGACATACAGGTCCTTGAGTCCCGAATAGGTTTTAACGGCCATGTAGCGCGGACCGAAACCCGCCGGGATATGACAGCGGACACAGCTTATGTCTCCGCCTTCCTTGTCCCGCGCATGGGAGGAAAAGCGCAGTTCCGCCGCCTGCGCTTCCATTTCATGACAGGCGGAAGAACAGAAGGACATGGTCGATGTGGCGGACAACAGCGCATAGGAAACGCCGCAGAACAGCGCAAGAGCAACGGCCGGAATGACCGCGCGGCGGTAGGTGTGCTTTTTTTCAGGCATGTCCGGACCTCGTTTGCCTATGTGCGCTTCTGCATCGCGGATGCAGGGCGACTGGTGAAGGGAACGCAGCAATGCCGCGTGCCCCGCCGTTGCCGTGTATTCCTGCAGTGTCCTCCGATGGATCCTGCGGTCCGAAAGCCGTCATGCGCAAGCGGCATGCGGCGGCAAGCCAAAAGATACGGGTAGAATTTATTGCCCCAGTGTATGGCATTTTTCCCGCCGGCTTTCAACCCGCATTGTTGTAGGGAGTTGCGGACTGCGCGTTGCCGGCGGATTTTTTGCGGGGGATTGCGGCCGGCGCGCTTCAGGAAGGTACGCTGTAGGGAGCGCCTTCGGCGCAGCCGCGGCACAGGCCGCCGTGGGCGGCGGGGAAACTTTCGCCGCAACGCGGGCAGAAGGCAAGGGGGCCGTCGCTTTTCCTGTTCAGCCGGGAGAGGTCCACGGTGACGGGCTGCAAGGCTATGATCGTCGTGCCGGCTTCGGCGATTTGTTGCTCCAGCAGGGCTTCGTCCTGTTCTTCCTTGCCTTTTTCCTTCATGATCCAGGCGCGGATTTCCGGCCGGGGTCCGAGCAGTCCGGGGTCCACACGGGCGCGGACGCCCCGGCCGCTGTATTTGTCGAACAGGGACAGGGCCGTTTTTCCGTAATGTACGACATGCAGGCGCTTGTTGCCCGTACTGCACGGGGTAAGCAACTGTACGGCATCGGGCAGGCAGTTGTATGTTTCAACAAGAGCTTCGAACAGCACACCGTCAGGCAGGGCGGCCTTGGCGGCAACCGTCATGTAACCGCCGATCAGCAGGCCGGGCGCGGCGTAGCCGTGGAATTTCACGGCAAGTTCCTTGAATTCGGAAAATTTGTACGGGCCTACGTTCATCAGAAAGTCCTTTATGGTTTGAAATCTCACTCTTCAGGGAGCAGCAATTCTAAAGCTGAGGCGGCGCGCGCTTACAGATTTCCGCATGGAAATCTGAACAGCAGCCGTTAGGCTGATATCGCCGCGAAGCGGCGTGAGTCAGCCGAAAACCACGCTTTTCGGCTGACGATCCTCCGCAGGGAAAAGTTT